>CAZLGA010000066.1:0-12704 GCA_964559225.1 uncultured bacterium
TATAATCTTTTGGCATCTTTTAGATCCTTTTTCTTAAGAATATCCATATTATATGAATCTAACGGATGCCTTTCAACTATTTTACCACACTTTCTGGTCATGAGCCAATCTATTCTACAATTCTCTTCTTATTCGCCTGAGAATCTTAATTTATTTTGGGTAAGATTTTATTTTGATGAAAGACGTAGGGAAGATAGTGACTGAATAACTCCCCAAATACTTTCTTCATTGAAGTTAAAGCGCGTTTTTTAGACGCAATCAGCTATACCCCACCACTAAATTTAGATTGGACAAGTTCAATATTGAAATAATAGGTAAATTAGAAATTGGGGCTACCAAACGCTAATGAATCAAAACTATTTTCTAAATTTTCACTTCATTCTCGTTCCGGATATGACAGAAATAGGTTCCGTTTGTTGTTGGGTTTTTATTATCATCGCGACCATCCCAAATTATAACATATTCACCGGAAGTTTTGAATTCATGCAGTAGTCTTCTAACCAGCCTTCCAGATTCATCATACAGATTAGTTTTCACAATCCCTGGATGGGATACATAGTAATTAATATTGACTGAACTATTAAATGGATTTGGTTGAGGGATAAAATTTTTTGTGGCATCTCTACCTGTTTGGTCAAATTTTTGATAGATTGGAATTAGACGGACTGGCTCTCCAGGTTTCAAACAGGCAATCGTGCGATTTGGAATCTCTAACCAATTCTGGTTTGATGTATCAAGGGGTTGTGATGCAACTATCCAGAAGTCGGAAACCAATGAATCAGGATAATAATAAACAGTTATTGCCCTGCTTCCTTTTGACAAAATTTAACGCCCATAACCTATTGCCATTGGACTCACAAAGTCCAATTGCGCATTAGTCATTCTAAGTGCAGAATGATGATTTAATATCAATAAAATACCTTAATGCCTAAGCCACCTAAAACAACTTTGATGTTGGAGCCAAATATTGTCTACAGTTTGATTACTGTCTTAATCAATTTCTTTTTGAGATTTTTTGCATATATGAAATAGATACCTGCGGAAACTACATTTTCATTTTCATTAGTCCCATCCCAGACAAAATTAGCAGTTCCTGATTGTATCGGTGATAATTTTTTCACGAATCTTCCGCCGATATCATAGATTCTTATGTCGGGCAAATCTAAATTTCCCGAAGTGACAAATCGGATATATAATTTGTTTCTGAATGGTGACGGAAATGCTATTATCCCCATCTGTTTTTCTATATCTTTGTTGTTTGAATCTCCAATTCCAATCTGGTCAGTATATGTCTTCACAAGATATGCATTGTTATCACCTGCACCATACGAATTTGTTATCCCGGCGAAAATGTATCCGTTATCCGAAGTCTTTTTGACTGAATAGGCACAATCTGTGCCTGGACCACCATAAAGCAACATCCAGATATTCAATCCTGAAGTATCCGTCCTCACCACATACATTTCATAACTGAAATTGCCGCCGATTACATAATTATTTTGACCCACTTCCTGAACTGAAAATGCGGTATCATTATTAAGACTACCCTGAGAGGTGTTCCAGATTAATGCCCCACGCCTGTTATATCTTAAAAGGCACCATTCATATCCAAGCAGAGTAAAATAGACAGTTCCACACACAATATATCCAGAATCTGCGGTCTGCTTAACACAATATCCTTTTTCATCAAGATATGAACCATAGAGTGCTGTCCATTCAGTCCCACCCAGTGAGTCTATTTTTAAAGTATAAACATCGGTTCCACCGTTACCAAAAGAATAGGTTTCACCGGTTATAATACATCCATTATCATATGTTTTGTCCACGCAGTATACACAGTCATCTAAACTACCGCCATAGATCCTTGACCATATAATTCCGCCGACCGAATCTATTTTTATCAAAAAGACATCGTTATTGCCTGCTCCGGATGAATTTGTTGTTCCACAGATAATGTATTTGTTATCATAAGTCGGCACAATTGAATAGCCAGATTCTTCAAGTGAATCTCCATAGGTCTTTATCCAGATTGAATCACCATCTTCATTTATTTTGATTAGAATTATGTCACTATAACTATGACCAAATGAATATGTAGTTCCCACAACCAAGTAATTATTATCGTTTGCAGGACAGATGGCAAAACCAAAATCATTTTGCGCGCCACCAAAGGCTTTTGACCATACAGGATAACCGAGTGAATCAACTTTAAAAACATAAATATCATATCCTCCATGACCAAACGAGTTTGTTGAACCTACTGCAATATATCCTTTGTCTGAACATTCAATAACTGCACGTGCATAATCATCACTATCACCACCAAAAATCCGTCCCCATTTGATATCAGGGCTTTGAGTGGTTAGAATACTGATAATATAAAACAACATATTCATATTTTAAGGAATACCGCCTGGCTGTCAACAAGTGTTTGGATACCCATTCATTTTACCCCTTGACAATTTTTATTTTTTGATTATAATGGAATATGATTTGGAACAAAAGACGATTTTGGTCGAAAAATCAAAATGGTGGTGTATATGGTGGTTTCTAAAAAGGCAATACGGGATGCGATAATCGATTCAGCACGACATGTTTTCTCGCGGTTTGGCTATCGCAAGGCAACAATGGATTCAATTGCCCGTGCGGCACGCAAGGGCAAGAGTTCGATTTATTATTATTTTAAAAACAAAGAAGAGATATTTCTGGCAGTTGTTGAGAGAGAAGCCAATGCTGTGAAAGAAGAGATTAGAAATGCCATTTCATCCACTGCTGACCCCAAAGAAAAACTTACAATCTATGTTTTAACACGAATGAGGGCAATTTATCGCATTGCACATTTTTACAGTTCCTTTCGTGAGGAATACCTGCGGGAATATGATTTTATCCAGCGTATCCGTGCGAATTTAGACCGTTATGAAACAAAACTGATTCTTGATATTCTACGCGAGGGTATCAAGAAAGGTATTTTTTCAATCCCAGACCCTCTGATGGCAGCGAGTTACTTTGTCACTGCTCTGAAAGGATTTGAATATATCTGGGGAACTGAAGAAGATATTGAAAAGCTTCAAAAGAAAACTGAAACGATGCTGGAAATGCTTTATCGGGGAATTCTGAAGAAATGATAAAAATTTTTTCCAGGTTTTCGACCAAAAAACCAAAATGGTCAAAAATTCAATCAGGGGGTTACGTTCGATGAATTCTCATTATAATAATTTTCTATATGGTGGTTGCCTCATTTATGCGGTAAATAATCTGTTTGAGAACAAATATTTTTTATGCCCGATAACTACAACCTTAAGGCTTCATGCCAAAAAATTGACCAATGCAGGCAGGTAAAGGAGGCTTGATGTTAATTAGACTGCATGTTGCACAATTTATTATCAGATACCGTTTAATTATTATCGGCTTTATTGGTATTCTAAGTTTATTTCTTGCTTTCTTTCTAAGAAAGATTGTGGTCAATTCGGATTTAAGCAGTTATCTGCCAAAAACAGATCCTGCAGTAAAACTTTTGGATTATATTGGTGAAGAGTATGGAGGCAACAGTCTGGGCATTGTCATAATAAAATCGGACAATGTATTTGATATACAAACCATAAACTCCATCGATTATCTTACAAAACAGTTCCGCCAGATTGATGGAGTTACTTATGTAACGAGTTTAACCAATGTTCTTGATATAAAAAAAACTGAAGAAGGATTGGAGATCAGTAAATTGATTGATGAAGATAATATCCCTAATCAGGAGGGATTAAATAGAATAAAAGAGTATGCACTCAATAAACAAATATATCGCAACAAATTAATTTCTGAAGATACCCGGACGACTCTGATAATCTGTCGTATTGATGGAGATAAATCAAGGGTTGCAAAGGCAATCGAAACAATTACGAAAAATGCGAATTTGAAAGGCGTTGAAACCTATTTTGCCGGTTTGCCTTTTCAACTGAATGCGGTAAACGATATGATAATAAAAGATATAAAAATACTCCTGCCATTTGTAGCACTGGTGATTTTGGTGGTTCTTTACTTCAGTTTTGGCTCGTTTCTGTATGTACTTATGCCCCTGCTATCTGTGGGATTGAGTGCCCTCTGGACAATCGGATTTATGGGTTTATTAAAAATTCCGCTTACGATTATTACCAACATAATCCCCGCGATTCTTATGGCAGTTGGGAGTGCCTACGCTATCCATGTGATTTGTAAATTTATGGAAGAAAAAGACAAAAATGTGCAAACACGAGCGAAAAATTCTTTATCCAAGATAATTATTCCAGTTTTCCTCGCTGCCTTCACTACAATCATAGGTTTCACATCTTTTATCTTCGGTTCATATCTCATAATGATACAACAATTTGGAATCTTCACATCATTAGGTATAATTTTTGCTTTTTTACTCAGTATAACTTTGATACCCGCGATCTTAGGAAACATCAAAGACTTGGAGCTAAACCAACGGCAAAATTTGAAATTTATAAATCGGATAATGGAACGCACTGGTCATTGGGTCCTTAGTCATAAAGACCCTGTCTGGATTGCGGGGACAATTATCGGAGCAGGTTTTTTGATAGGTATTCCGTTGATAAAAACAAAGGTAGATTTTCTCGATTATTTTAAAGAAAAGAGTTCCATTCGGATCACCGAGAAGATAATGGAGGAAAGCTTTGGTGGTTCAGTTCCCATACAGATTTTGGTAAAAGGAGATTTACAGGACACCGAAGTGCTCAAGACAATGAAAGATTTCCACAATTTCCTTGATACGCTTAAAGGTGTATATCATCCACAATCCATAGTTGATTTGATTGAAGAAATGAATGATGCGATGGGCGAAGGCAAGAAAATTCCCGATACTAATGAAAAAATCAGTAACCTTTATTTTTTGCTTGAGGGAGAAGAAACTCTTGAGCAACTGATAAATGAAGATAAAACAGAAGGTATAATTCAGGCAATGACCGCTGGTGCATATAATGAAGAAAGTGAATTAATAGTTAAAAAAATTCAGGATTATATAAAATCAAAAAATAATCATTTCTATAATTTTGAGTTCACCGGCTCAGCCGTTGTTTACCAGCATCTCAACCGGAGTCTATTAAGGAGTCAGTTGATCAGTCTTATCATTGCAATCATTGCAATATTTATCTGTCTAATTTTTCTCACCCACTCGCTCACTGAAAGTCTTTTAGGACTCTTGCCTATCTTCTTAGGATTGTCAATTCTGTTCGGAGCTATGGGCATTTTGAAAATTCCACTTGATGTTGCCACGGTACTTATTGGTAGTATCTGTGTCGGAATCGGTGTTGATTATTCAATCCATTTTCTTAATCGTTATGCTAATGAGCGAAAACAAAATATTCCTGAGGCAGCATTACTAACTACAATAAAATATGCTGGAAGTGCAATCATCGTAAATGTCTTCACTGTAATGCTCGGTTTTCTAATTCTTATTTTCTCTAATCTCGTACCGGTGATAAGATTTGGAATCTTACTGGGAATAACAATGCTGAGCACGGGTCTGGGAGCAACTGTGCTCTTGCCTGCAATCATTTTGAAAACAAAAGAAAATAAAACAAGGAGAACAAAATGGGAAAATATATAAAAATAGCCAGCATATTCTTTGTTGTGCTGGTTGCAATCCGAATGGTATTTGCTGAAGAGTCTTTGAATGCCGATGGAATTTTGAAAAAGGTTGATGAAGTACTCACGGCACCCAAAGACCTTTCGGCACTGATGAAGATAAACATCGTAAATAAAAATGGCGATGTGAAAATTCGGGAAGTTCAGATGTATCAAAAAGGCAATAACAAAAGACTCGTAAAGGTTATCGCACCTGCAGACCAGAAGGGAATAGGATTTCTTTCTTTGCCTGATGATGTAATCTATGTCTATTTACCAGCATACAAGAAGACACGTCGGATTGCTGCACATGTAAAGAATCAAAAATTCGTGGGGACCGATTTTACCTATGAAGACCTTGAGGCAAAAAATTATTCAGAGAAATGGAGACCTGAGATATTTAAGAACGAGAAAGAATTATATTTGCTCGAACTCGTTCCTAAACCTGGTTATGTTTCAGAATACTCAAGGGTAAATCTCTATGTCAGAAAAGACGATTTTTTTCCTGTCAAATCAGAGTTCTTTAACAAGAAAGGTGAAATGATAAAACAAATGGAAGTCCAGAAAATAGAAAAAATAAAAGGTTATCTCATACCTAAGAATTATGTTATGCAGGATTTGCGCAGTGGAAACAGGACTGAAATGACAATGGAACAGGTCAATGTAGATACCGGATTGAAAGATGATATCTTCACAGAACGAAATCTTGCCCGATGAAAATCTTGAGGCCCAAACTCACCTGGGCAAAAACACATTTTACCATAATCAAGGAGGTAAAAAATGAAAAAATTTGAGATTAAAAAAATAATTACTTTTATCTTTGCATTAGAACTTGTATTTGGACTTGATTGGTCAGGATATTTTTCTACAGACCACAGAATTATGCTAAAAAATGATCATCCATTTTCATACGAAGAATATCGGCTTAGTGTAAATCCCCAGCAGAACATAAATGAAAATATCAAGTTCTACAGCGAAATCTGGTTTCGCTCATTCGGATTACCAAGCATCGAAAAACTTGATGATTTATTTTCAAAGAATAATCTCATCCCATTTGAAGTTGATATTAGAGAGGCATACATTGATATATTGAAATTTCCGTTAAAGAATATTGATATGCGCATTGGCAGACAGCGCATTGCTTGGGGAACCGCAGACAAGATAAATCCTACGGATAATCTGAATCCCCTTGACCTTGAAGACATCTGGGATTTTGGCAGGCATCTCAGCTCCAATGGGATAAGGATTGATGGATATCTTAGGGGCTTTAATCTTTCCTATGTTATCATACCCCGCTTCACACCCGCATTATTACCTCAGAATTCATTGTACACAAACTATTCCAATATCGACCTTCCGCCCGGTATCAATCCTGTAAAAACTACTAATTCAATCGCAATGCCAGACTACACTATAAAAAATTCAATACATGGTCTGCGACTGAAAAAGAATATCTTTAACTTTGATTTTTTAATTAGTTATGTCTATGGAAGAGATGGCATTCCAATCCTACAAAACACAATAATCGTTCCGGTCAATATGCTCGGTGATGTTGACATTTATAATGAACTTGTCTTCCCCAAAATGCAGATTCTTGGTGCGGATTTAGCAGGTGCAATCGGTGATATTGGAATATGGGCAGAAGGCGCGCTTTTTCTACCGGAAAGTATCAATTATGTGATTGATTTGTCTCAACTTGGAATGGGTGTGATGGATTCTCTAATTCTTGATAATACACCGTATGCAAAGTTTGTCGTAGGAACAGATTACACATTCAAGAATGGAATTTATGTCAATTTCCAGTATGTCCATGGATTTTTTCAGGAGCGCAGTGATGAGATTGAAGACTATTTGCTAATGGGTCTGGAATGGAAACTTCTTGAAGAACGATTGAAAATAATGCCTTTGAGTGGTGGACTGGAGATAAAAGATTTTTCAGATTTTAAAAACAATTATGCCTTTGTCTATGCACCGGAAGTTTCATATAAACCGGTTGAGAATTGTGAACTCTCTATTAGTCTCCGTTTGATAGAAGGAAAAGAAATGACAAATTTTGGTAAACTGAAAGATAATGATGAAGTTGTGTTAAAGGCAAAATATAGCTTCTAAAATAGACCCTCGAGAAATTATTAAATTTTCACTAATTTTTTTGTTATTACCTGCCTATCTTTTGTCAACCGGACAAAGTAAACACCGGGTGTCTTGATGGATTCAACCTTCTGCCCATCTATTTGATATATAGACAATTGGGCATCAGCAGGATAATATACAATCTTTGAACGGGCAGTGAATGGATTGGGAAAGATTAATTTGAGATTAGACCGGATATCCGTATTTCTTGTAGTTTCTTCAATACCGATTTGATTAAGGCTACGGGAAAAATATATATCAGGGTTAGTCTGGCCATTACGGCAGTCACACCACAGGGCTGCAATATATTGATTACCTGCTGTACAGGCAGTATAGTCGCCAATAAAGGTATTGGCATAAGCAACCGTATCCGATACCCTTTGATTAACACTCCAGGTTACACCATAATTCGTTGAATATGCATAATACTGACCAATCCAGTATCTGCTGCGACCTCGTGTATCATGCCAGACAACATGGAGATTGTCATTTGGGTCAACTGCAATCCAGGGGTAGAACTGGAGTGTTGTATCACCAGATGGCGTATCATTTATCTTCACGGGCGTTGACCAAGTTACACCCTGATCTGTTGAACGAGAAAAACTGACATCTAATTGGTTACTACCCCAGCGGGAATCAGCAAAGACCACATATAACCTTGTGCGGTCAAGGCTTGTCGCAAATGAAGGTATATTGTTCAAACGATATGGAGTTGAAGGCGGACTCCAAGGACAGGTTATAATCGTTTGCTGCCCGAGCCAGGAACTACCTAAATTCGTTGACCTGTTCAAACGGACATTCTGCATACCCCAGCCCACAAATAGATTCTGTCCGGTCCCGCGGAAAGGCATAGTGCCATTACCACCTGAACCTACTGATACAGCTGCAGACCAAGTCTGTCCATAATCAGTAGACCTTTTGAAACATAAGTTGCCGGTTCCACCATAATCAAACCAAGTCAAGAACATATAATTGCCATCAACTGCTGCCCAGGGTTTGTCATCAAGGTTATTTGGAGTATTAGGAGTTAGGCAGACAGAGGGTCCCCATGTCTTTCCCCAATCACGTGATTTTGTAAGATAAATATCGCCAGTATAATTTGTGGGATTATATGAAAGCCAGACATAACAAATATGGCCTGAATCATTCACTACAATACACGGGTCGCAATCACCAGGATAGGTTGGCTCATACATTAGAGTTTCAGCCCAAGTTGCACCACCATTCGTAGAGCGGGCAAATCCCACATGGTATACGCCGAGGCGATTGTCGTTCCAGCCACCGCAGAATAGAGTATCTTGATAATTTGCCATGGTTGTCTCATTTTGATTACCTGTTCCTGGGTCCTGGCTCACCTTTATATTAGGAATCCAGGGAGGGTCACCAAATAGTATCCCGCATAAGAATAATAATATAGTAATCCTCATTTCTCCTCCCAGGTTGAAAGAAATGCTTTGATTTTATCCATCAGTTCCTTTTCCAGGTTTCCGTTGGATTGTGCAAAGCGCCAGTGTGGTGGAATAAGTAATAGAGCAGAAGGGGTTCCAAAACGCTCAAAACCTGCATTAATTTCAATTTCAGTTTGTTGGGAGTCCGTTCGTTTTAGTGTTATGAAAATTTGTACCCTTGCCTGCGTCCAACCGGGGTTCTCATCGGGGAATTCCTCAATTATCCACTTGTTAATGTTATTTACATCAACCTCTTTAACAATGGTATAAATAGATGTTTCGTCCTTATATGCAATATCGTATCCGTATTCTGTAATAACCCTTTCTATTGAAGCTACAACTTCAATAGGTGGACAGTTTAATACAGAACTCGCGGTTAATAGAGAAAGAGTAAAAAATAACATATACACCTCCATACTAAACTATATTATATATATTTTTTTTCACAAGTCAAATACTTCTTTCTAATCTTGACCATAATGATTTAATAATTATAATAAGATTAAAATGTCAGGAACAATCTATACCCTTGGGACCGGAATGAGAAGTCTAAATGAATTTTTGAAGATAATCAAGCAAAACAGGATTAATATAGTTGCTGATGTGCGGAGATTTCCTACAAGCAGGTTTGAGGAATTTAAAAAAGAAACCCTTAATCAGACCTGTATAAAAGAGGGTATTGATTATATTTATTTCGGGAATGAACTTGGTGGATTTCGCAGTGGTGGATATGAAAGATACACGGAGACAGAGGAGTTTATAAAAGGTATCAATGAACTTGCTAAAATTGCTCATAGTAAAACTATTTGTATAATCTGTGCGGAAACCCTACCCTGGAAATGCCATAGAAGATTCATTGCAAAAAAGCTGATGGAGATGGGTTATGAGGTTATCCATATTATTGATGAGAGACGCACCTATCAACAACAGAAGACTACCAACCTTGAATTTATTTCATAAAGAAAAGGGTTATGATGCCTGCTCAACTTAAAATAGGTTGCTGTGGTTTTCCTATTGCCCGGGGAAAATACTACAAAAAATTTTCAGTGGTAGAAGTTCAGACAACATTTTATGATTTTATCAAGCCCGAGACATTAAAAAAATGGCGCTCTGAAGCACCGAAAGATTTTGAATTTGTTTTGAAAGCAATACAGTTTATAACCCATCCTGCAAATTCACCAACATATAAAAGGGCGAAACACATAAGGGATTTGAAATTGAAAGACTTAGGAAATTTTCAACCGACAAATGAGGTTTTTAGATGTTTTAAGACGCTGATTGAATATGCAGAGACCTTGAAATCAAGGGTAATAATCTTCCAGACACCGCCAAGTTTCAGCCCTGAAAAAGACAACATAAATAATATGGAGAAATTCTTTGATAAAATTGAAAGAAAAGGTTATATATTTGGCTGGGAGCCGAGAGGAAAATGGGGGCCAGAAGAAATCAAAAGAGTTTGCGAAAAACTTGATTTGATCGATGTCGTTGACCCATTTCTAAGGGAATCCAGTTATGGCAAAATCTTCTATTACCGCCTGCACGGAGGAGCGGGTTACAGACATAAATTCACTGATGAAGAATTAAAAGGATTGGCAGAGAGAATAAAAGGCAAAGAAGGCTATGTTATGTTTAATAATATTACCAGTTTTGAAGATGCCCAAAAGTTTTTAAAAATAATATGATGGAAAATGAAATCTAATCGGAATTTAACTATGGTTTCGGATTTTCCGCCCACTCTTTGAACCCATCCGCCTTATGGTCAGAAAAGACTATGTTGAGGAAGCAAAAGAAATTTTAAACGACATAGATTTTAGTTCTACATCTGAAGACCAGACTTGATGACAGAGGAACATTATGCGGACAGGGATTGCTGATTTACCATTACATTATGGCAGGGCACCGAAATGGCTCTTTGAGAAAATGGTCAAACTCTCAAGGGCAATCATTGAGGTGATTGTGCAAGAGTATGGAACAGAGGAATTTTTAAGGCGCATCTCTGACCCATTCTGGTTTCAGGCATTCGGCTCAATCTTGGGCTTTGACTGGCATTCATCAGGCGTTACTACAACTGTTTGTGGTGCAATGAAAGAAGGAACAAAGGACATTGCCTTTGAACTTGGATTATTCTTCTGTGGTGGCAAGGGTGGAACATCAAGAAGGACCCCAAAAGAGATTGAAAAGATTGGCGAGAAACTGGGCAAAGACACGAAGAATTTGATCTATGCATCAAAACTCTCGGCAAAGATTGATAACACCTGTGTCCAGGATGGATACAATCTGTATCACCATATGTTTATATTCACTAAAAATTTTGATTGGGCAGTGATTCAGCAGGGTATGAATGTAACACCCCTCACCCTTTCCTTCTCCCGCAAGGGGAGAGGAGAAATAAAAAAAGGAACTGCCCGCAGATATCATTGGCTTTCTTTGAATCTAAAATCTTATATCTGCGAACCACACAATGCAGTCTGCTGTGATATAATCCAGCCCTGCCTCAATATGGTGGCGGAAGAGAGTGAACGGTCAAGAACCACAATAACTGAAATTTCAAAAGAAAAGCCAGAAAAGATACTAAAAGATTTTGATATAATTCTAAGGATGCCCTCAAGACATCCAGTATTAGAAGTTGATATCAACCCAAAGTATTTGTACAAAGTGTTACTAAAAACATACGAATCTGCACCAGGAGATTTTGAAAATTTTATCCAGATTGAAGGGATTGGACCAAAGACCTTAAGGGCACTTGCCTTGATTGGTGAATTAATCTATGGTGCAAAACCTTCTTTCAGAGACCCAGCACGATATTCATTCGCTCATGGTGGTAAGGATGGATTTCCTTATCCGGTCGACCGAGCGACATATAACGAATCAATAAGATTCCTTGAATCTGCAATACGAAGTGCAAAACTTGGCGAAACCGACCGTTTGAAGGCGTTGCGCAGATTAAAATTTATTTAGACGTCTGTAAGACCTATTCTACTATAACTATTTTCTTCTCCAAACTTTCTTTAGAATATTCCATGCGTATTATGTACACCCCTGGTGGAACTGCGTTTCCGTTCTCATCCGTGTTATCCCAATAAATATTAAAACTACCTGAGCCATACACGGTGAATATTTTTTTCACAAATCTCCCCATATTGTCAAAAATTTTTATTTCTGTCTTGCTACCACTTGAGTTGATACCAATAAATGTTGTATGATTTGAAGGATTTGGATAGACAGATAAATTAACTTTACTTTTTTCATTTATTAATTTTTCTTCAAGACCCACAACCGGCAATATGGTAAAAGGATGGGGTGTAATTGTAACAGCAGTGTCATTTGCAGTAGTCGCTGTATACTTAATGTAGCAATTAGAGGAACCCTGAATGTTAGATGGTATTCTCCATTGGTATCTACAGTTATTTTGTAAATTAGAAGCAATCACTGTCCAGGGTCCATTTGGACCGGTTGTGTCGTGCCAACATAATATCGCAACTGAAGAGACAACTATAAATTCGCAACTTT
>CAZLGA010000067.1:0-12072 GCA_964559225.1 uncultured bacterium
ATATCCATCTTTCTTTGATTGGCAAACCTTTTATATTATATCTTGGTAAGTGGAAATGTGCTATTTGTTTTTTTTCTGTAGAAGAATAAAAGTGGAGCGGAGTCAGGGGGTTCTATTTTTCTTCTCTAATTGCGCCGACGAGTTCCTCAATAAGGTCGTAAATAGTTACTATCCCTATGGATTTTTGCTTTTCACTCTGCACAACTGCAAGATGTTCGCCTCTTTCTTTCATTTTCAAAAATACCTGCATACATTTTTCTTTTTCGTCTACAAAAAATGGGGCTTTAATCTTGACTTTTCTGTCAAAAAAGAATTCCTTTGTATTAATTATACCTACAACTTCATCTTTTTCAACATCCAGCACAGGAATATATCTGAATATTCGGTCTGATGCAAGACAAAATTTATTGAAATCCTCCCCTTTTCTACATATCAGTGCCATATTTATAGGTACCATAATTTCAGAAACCTTTCTTTTCGAAAAATCAAATAATCTTGCTGCAAGTAAGCTTGCATCTTTTTCATATTCACTTATCGCAAAGACTATATCCTGATGGCGTATAATATTACCAATGGAATGAGTTTTAAATAAACTCGCGAGACTCTGGCTTATGCCTGCAAATAATGCAACAACAGGTAGAAGCAAGGTCCCGAAAAAAACAATCATCCTTGTGGTTATTGCAAGCGTCATTTCCGGATGTAGCAGGGCAATAGATTTTGGTATTAATTGACCAAATATCAAAGAGAAAAAAGATAACAAAATAGTAGAAAGGAAAACCCAGTTTTCACCATGGTTGTTAATAAAATATATTGCCATAAGATTGGAAGCAATTACAATAAGAAAATCTTCGCAAACAAGGATGGTTGAGAAAAATCCTGCTGGATTTTGAATAAAATTTTTTGTTATCATAGCCCAAGTTTTCTTCTCTTCCGCTAAATATAGTACCTTCGTTTTATCAACACAAAGAAATGCGGTTTCGGAAGAAGTAAAAATACCCATAAGCAGAACTAATATTAAGGCAAGTAAGACCAGCAACATATCACACCTCGGGAATGTCACCAAAAAGATATTTAAAAACATCGTTCAGGGTAACAATACCTAAAAAATTCCCTTTTTCATCACATACCGTGGCAAAATGTACCCCTTTTTTTCTGAATTCAACAAGCAACTCGTCAACCGGTTTTGTTTTTGAGACAAAAAACGGCTTACGCATAAATTCTGAAACCAGGCTATTTTTTGTTATTTCTTTCGAAACAAGGTCTTTTGCATATAAAATTCCCATAACCCTATTCCCATTGTCATATACACAGATACGGGAATGTCCTGTTTTTCTCATCAAATCAATTGCGTCATCTACTGATTTATTCATATGTAAACCTATGACATTATTAGCCGGAACCATAATTTCTTCAACAAGGGTTTTCCCAAATTTCAGTATCCTGTATCCTAATTCCTCTTCTGTTTCATCAAGAATTTGTAATTTTTTTGCCTCGGTCAACATTTTTTTAATATCATCTTCGGAAACTTTAACACCTTTTTTAGTAGGAATGATTAAATGTGTTATCAGGGTTGTGATTTTTGTAAATGGCAATGTAATATTATTAAGAAACTCAATGATAAAACCTAACTTTAATGCGAAAAACTCTGCATTGTTATGAAAAATAGTTTTGGGTGTAATTTCACCAAATATTAAAAGAATGAAAGACATAATGAATATTTCAAAAATATAAAAAACTACTGGGCTCAATTGATAGTGTAGTAATACCTGGCTTATTATGATAGTCGCGACCGAAGAAGCACCAATATTAACGAGGTCGTTTAACAATAATAATGTAGAAAGTGTCTTCCCGGATGTTTCTTTAATACGAAATAAACTTCCCGCCCCCTTTATGTTATCAAATAGCAAACTCTTGACACGGAATTTGCTAATGGAAAATATCGCTGCTTCCATTCCTGAAAAGAATGCACTACAAATAATTAAAACCAATATTAGATACCAGTGCAGAGTCATAAATTTTTAATTTCAGTCAGTCAGATAAAAACCTCTTTATATACTCTCTGCATTTCTTATCCATTAGCATTTCGGTTTTTTTTGTCTTATGTTCATAACCAAAGATATGTAACAGACCGTGCGCCAAATAATAATACAAATCTTCAGACAAAACTACTTCATCCCTTGATATATAAACTTCACCAATATCGCCAAGATTGAAGGAAATTACATTTGTCGTTTTATTACGTTTAAAAAATTTTTTGTTTAATTCTTTAAGATAAGATGAATTTACGATGATGACATTAACCAAATCTAAACCATAAAACTTTTCTTTGCCTAAAACATACCTCGTAAAATTTTTTAATCTCAATATATCACAAATTTTATTATTTGTTAAATTATAAATTTTTATTCTGGTCTTCTTTAGTTTCGTTTTCATAATCAACCCTCGGATGGAATATTCCTAACAATATAGGCAGAAACGCAGTCTTTATATATTCAAGGTCAACCCTGCTTATAGGACAATCATCAAGTTGCCCTTCGCTAAATTTTTTATCAAAACTATCTTTTAAAATCTTTTGTACTTTAGTGACAGTAATATTTTTTTCGGAGCGTGCTGCCGCCTCTACTGAATCAGCAAGCATAACGAGTGCTGCCTCTTTGGTCTTTGGCTTTGGACCAGGATAATTGAAAACATCCTCACTTATTTTTTCTGCAGAATGGAGGGCTTTTCTATAAAAACTTTCGATTCGCGATGTTCCGTGATGTTCAGAAATTATTGAAAGAATCTTTTTGGGTAATTTCATATCCTTACCCATTTCAAAACCATCCTTTACATGTGATATTATCACGAGGGCACTCATCTGTGGTTTTAAATTATCATGGGGATTTTTCTGTCCGATTTGATTTTCAATGAAATATGCAGGTTTCTTCAACTTGCCAATATCATGATAATATGCTCCTACACGCGCAAGCACAGGATTAGCACCAATCGCGTTGGCACCTGCTTCGGCAAGGTTACCGACGACGACCGAATGATGATAAGTTCCAGGTGCACGCACGGACATCTCTTTGAATATTGGAAGATTTAAATTACCTAATTCTATCAATGTAAAATCTGTTGTAAAATCAAAAATGTGTTCAAAAAGAGGCAAAAATGTTGCCAGAGCAACAACACTTATAAATGCATTCAATACTCCCAAACCCAGATTTATGACATTCATCCCAGTCCTTGTGAGGTAATTATCAACGAAAAAAATCACAACAATATTTGCAAGGCTTAAATAAAGAGCAGGACGATATAATAAATATCTGCTTTTTAAAGAATGCACAATTAAATTTGCAACAATTCCACCTATTAATAGATACGCAAAAATCGCCAATGAATTATATGTAATTCCGAAAATAGAACTTAAAACAATAGCCGCAAAAAATCCCGTATAGAAATTAAAAAAGACCGAGAATAAAAATATAAAAAAAGAAATAGGTAGCAGATAAATCGTTCTTGTTTCATAAGTAATCCTACCCACAGCTACATAGATTGCTAATAATAAAAGTGTAAAATACAGATTTTTTTCTTTGAATAATTCTAAATTTGCTTGACGACTGTAGTACAAAAAAAATAAAAACAAACCGATAAAAAATAAATTTCGGAAGATGAGCGTCTTTAAAATTGCACGCGTCCCCAAAGCGGTATAAGTCTTTTCAAGTGCCATTAGTTTTTCTATTGCACTACGTTCAATTTTTTTATGTTTTTCAATGATTAATTCTCCTTTTAATACTTCGCCCTTGGTCTTTTTCACATTTGCATAAACTTCATCAACCCTTCTTTCTGTCTCCTGTTTGTTAAAAATTACATTTGGTTTAAGAAAGAATTTTACCAGGTGACGATATTCATTCGGAACCTTTATACAGAGTATACTCTCCGCTTCAGCGATTGAATAAATTTCATCAACAGATATTAGTGTTTCTTTATCACCCCTAATTACTATCAAAATTTTATAAGGAATGGACTTATCTGCAATAATACCCTTAGAAAGATAAAAGCCTAATTCCTTTGACAATTTTTTGAGGGTATATTTGTAATCATTTTTTAATAGATACTGAACTAAATTCCTTGTTAAACCAAATTCTTTTTGAACTAAATAGATAATTGAATCGTGATTATACCCACCTTTAAGTGTATCTATCATTCTTTCCAAACTGATGATTGTTGTCTCTAAATTTTTGACGACACCATAGTTATAATCATATACAGGGGGAAGACGCTGAGCAATTGCTTTTTTTTCCTCAAGTAGTTCATCTTCGGTCTTGGGTATAGAAAAATCGTAAGGTGCAATTATGTCTTCAGTAGCAATCTCCCCTTCTTTAAAATTGAAACGTCTTCCACCCAACGGTGGCAAAAAGATTATGTTTAAATACAAAAATACCGCGATAATCAGTAAATATCTATACGGAATTCTTATTTTCATAAGCACGGATTATATCCTGCACAAGCCTGTGCCTTACAACATCATTTTCGTTTAGATAGACAAATTTAATTCCTTTTATACCGGATAAAAGTTTTTGTATTTCGACAAGTCCGGAAAGCACATTGATTGGGAGGTCAATCTGAGTTATATCTCCTGTAACTACTACCTTTGACCTCCATCCCATTCTGGTTAAAAACATTTTCATCTGCATTCCTGTAGTATTCTGGGCTTCATCAAGAATAATGAAGGAATCATTAAGTGTTCTTCCACGCATATATGCAAGTGGTGCGACTTCAATAACTTTCATATCAAGATATTTTTTTATACGATCATAAGGCAAAAAATCATTCAATGCGTCAAAAAGAGGACGTAAATATGGATCAACCTTTTCTTCAATGGCACCGGGGAGAAATCCGAGTGATTCCCCTGCCTCAACTGCGGGACGGGTTAAGATAATTCGCTCTACTTTTTTATCCATCAAATAAGAAACTGCCTTTGCCACACCGAGATAGGTCTTACCTGTTCCTGCAGGTCCGATACTGACAACAATGTCAAATTCATCTATTGCTTTTAAATACACCTCCTGTCCTTGACTCCTTGCACGTACGTTCCGCTTTGGTGTTATAATTGTATCTTGCGTTTGTTCTTCCTCTTCAACATATTTATTGAGGGTAAAAGGTTTGGGATAAGACTTTAAGACATCCTGTATAAATTCTTTCGCTTTCTTAACCTTTTCGTTTGGTCCTTTTAGATAAATCGTCTCATCGCGAAATACAACAATGATACCAAATTCACCCTGTACATATTTCAAAAGTTCGTCCTGCATACCTAATATGTATGCAGGGTCATAACCACTTAATGAAATTGCCGCTTTCAAAGAAATTATTTTCTATCTCATAATAGTAGAGTGATGAACCCTCACCCTATCAACTTTTAGTCACGCGGGATGGTAATAACCTGTTTCGGGTAGACCAAATCAGGGTCTTTAATCTTGTCCTTATTTGCCTCATATATTTCTGGCCATTTCTTGGCATCCGAATATACTGAAAGATATGAGGCTATCATCCACAGGCAATCACCTGGAAGCACAGTATATGAATCGAGGGTGGGGATTAATAAAACCAAATCAGGATATATTAAATTAGGATTCTTGATTTTATCTTTATTTGCTTCGTAAATCAAAGGCCATTTCTTGCCGTCAGCGTAAACATTGCGCATACCTGCAATTTTTGAAAGCCAGTCGCCTTCTACAACCTTATATCTTCCATACTGGCATTTTTTCCAGGTCTCTTTCAATTCTGCAAGTTTGTTCTTCAATTCTTCATGCCTTGTTTCAAGACTGGCAATTCCAGACTTTAAATCTGCTATTTCTGATTCAATAGAAGAACTCTTTGCTTCTATCTGTTGAAGTTGTTGTTTTACTCGCAGTAACTCTGCCTGTGCCTGCTCTTCAGTCAATTTTTCCTGGGCAAATCCCATAACCCCACAAATTAAAAAAAGAAGCGTTATACCCACAGAAATTCTATTCATTCCGGCCTCCTATTTCTTTTTGCAACGGGTATCAATCTTTGTCTGCAGGATATCTACTTCAGCAGAAAGATTTGCAATCTCCTGTTCGAGCTCATTCTTTTGAGCAAGTAATTGTGCCTTTACATTCTCAAGTTCTGACAATCTTGATTCAGCTGACTGAAGCGCAGCACGTGCTTCATTGAGTGCATCTATCGTTTCCTTCTTCGCCCATTTGGGACCACAACCGAGAACGATTAAAACAAGAAGAAGGGACGCAATAATTCTTTTCATAAAACCTCCCTCATTGTAATAAGCATATCTATTTTTTAAAAAAAGTCAAGACCGCGATTTAAATCAAAAATAATCTATTTGCCAAACAGCGTGGCAGGCAAACATCCCAGAACTTCTATTATTATCCAGAAAATTATAACTTTATTGGGGTAAGATTTTATTTTGTAAAAAGGCGGACTTCCTTAGTAACATTACTTATTGACTAAGAACAGATATTTGTATATAATCCACCCGAGGTTGCTATGGAAAATATTACAAAAACCCTTGATGTTCGTGGATTTTCCTGCCCAATGCCCATCGTTAAACTCTCACAGGCAATGAAAGAAATGAAAATCGGTGAGGTAATTGAAGTTCTTGCCTCTGACCCATCATTTGTACCAGATGTTGAGGCATGGTGTAGAAAGACAGAGCAGAAATTGATTGAAATTAAGGAAAGTCCTGAAGAAATAAAAGCATATATTCAGAAAGTTAAATGAAAGGAGAACAAAATGCCTCAAGATAGAGCTTCAATAATCGTTTTCAGTGGTGAACTGGATAAATGCCTGGCTGCATTCATCATTGGCACCGGTGCTGCTGCCTCAGGGATGCAAGTTGATATGTTTTTTACATTCTGGGGATTGAGCGCATTAAGAAAAAAAGGTGTAACGGCAAAAGGCAAATTATTTATCGAGAAGATGTTTGGAATGATGTTGCCCAAAGGGGCAGATAATCTTACTCTCTCAAAAATGAATATGTTGGGTATGGGAACAAAGATGATGAAAGATGTGATGAAAAAAAAGAAAGTTGCATCATTACCCGAACTCATTGATATGGCGATACAACTTGGTGTAAATCTCTATGCCTGTGAAATGTCTATGAATGTAATGGGTTTGAAAAGAGAAGAACTGATTGACGGATTAAAAGGTATAGTTGGAGTAGCCACCTACCTTGAGAACGCCTCAAAAGCGCAGATAACCCTTTTTATTTAAACTTTTTATGGAGAAACAAAACAGACGCATAGGTTTTCTTGTCACGGGCGGTCCCTATACATTTGAGCATCTTGATACTGTATATTATCTAAGTAAGGCGGCGCTTGAAAAAGGCATAGGTGTAGATATATTTCTCTATCTTGATGGTGTTATTGCACTTAATAAAAATATAAAATCACCGGGTGAAAGACATCTTCCATCTATGATGAAAGAACTCACTGACGCAGGTGCAAGAATTGTTGCCTGTGGAGACTGTGCACATTTTCGTGGATTATTTCGTGAAAATGTTGTTGAAGGAACCAAACTTACGGGTATCGCGACACTCGCTGAAATGATTGAAGAATGTGACCGATTTGTAAGCTTTGGGATAAGCGAATGAAAAAGGTTGTTATACTAAGCACCAGACCACCTTATGGTTCTTCAATAAATGCCGAGGCATTCAGGGCAGGACTTGGGCTTGCATTCTCGGAGACGATTGTTGATTTGATTTTGATAGGTGATGGTGTCTATTCGGCATTAAGAGAGCATGAACCCCAAAGGCTTCAGATGAAACCCATGAGTGATGTATATAAAAACATTGCCGATTTCAACATTAATCTTTTTATTGATGAAATATCATTAAAAGAAAGGAATCTAAAAACTGAAGAACTGATTACTTCACAGATTATCTCAAACGATGAATTAAAGAATAAAATAAACAAAGCCGACATAGTTTTGACATTTTGATTATGAAAACACTCTGGTTATTCACCCGAACACCCAGCATAGAAAACCAAAGACTTTTAAAAAGACTCATTGATGAAAACGATGCATTAATCTTTATCCAGAACGGTGTTTATTTTGCAAAAAATGATATAACATTAAACTGTAAAATATATTTTTTGAAAACAGATCTACAGGCGCGCGGGGTCAAGACAGATATGCCACAGATTGATTATGCGGACTTGATTGACCTTTTCTTTAAGTTTGAAAGAATTGTAACAATATGAAAAATGTATCAAAATTTAAAAAGATTTAATGAGCATATCAGAGAGTTTGTTTAGTCTTACACCAAACAATTTTTTAGGTATTTGATATATTGAAGGAGGCTTTATGGCAAATCTTTTTTGTGCAAGTGAAGTGATTGAAATAAATATTGAAGCAAGGAAAAGAGGGCTTGCGTTTTATAAAGAAGTCGCAAAGAAAACAAAGACGCCTGATGTCAAAGAAACCTTCAACTGGCTTGCGATGCAGGAAGATAAACAAATAAATAAACTTAAAGAAATCTTAACTAAAATTGAAGTGTGCCAGCCCTTTGAGCTCTACCCAGATGAATACTCAATGTATGTGCAGGCACTACTCAACAGGCATACATTTAATGGTATAAAGAAAAAGGATTTGCTGAAGAAGATAAGAACTAATGCCGATGCTGTTGATACCGCAATAGAATATGAAAAAGATGCTCTACTCATACTCCATGAAATGAAAAATTTTGTGCGCAAACCCGAACTCAAAATCATCAACGAATTGATAAAAAGCACGCAGAATGAAATAAACCGCTTGAATAATTTGAAAAAGTGTCTAACCACCAAAGACTTAAAAACCTGCCTTTTGAAATAAATGACCAAAATGAAACAGGTATATCTTGATAACAGTTCGGCAACGAAAATCGACCAAAGAGTTTTTGAGGCGATGCTACCGTTTCTACAGGAAGAATACGGTAATGCCCAGAGCATGCACTCCTTAGGACAAAGGGCAAAGGATGCCCTTGAAAATGCACGGTCATATGTTGCAAAAATGATAAACGCCCCTCCCGAACAAATTATCTTCACCTCCTGCGGTTCAGAATCAAACAACCTTGCAATAAAGGGTGTTGCTTATGCCTATAAACAAAGAGGTAAACATATCATCGTATCAAGCATAGAACATTTTTCAGTCTTACAATCTGTAAAGAGGCTCGTCCAGGAAGGATTTGAAATTACATATTTACCGGTAGACAAATACGGATTTGTATCTCCAGACGACTTGAAGAAAAGTTTAAGAAATGATACAATCCTTGTCTCAATACAGCATGCCAACCCTGAGATTGGAACGATACAGCCAATAAAAGAACTTGCCAAGATAACTCATGATGCGGGTTCAGTATTCCACACCGATGCGGTTGCCAGTGCTGGCATAATACCTGTTGATGTGAATGAAATCGGCGTTGATTTACTCAGTCTTGCCAGTGCAACAATTTACGGTCCGAAAGGTGTGGGTGCTCTATATTTAAAGAAAGGAATTCGTATCGTCCCACTGATAGATGGTGGCATCCAAGAATTCGGAAGAAGAGCAGGCACAGAAAACATTCCTGCCATAGTAGGATTTGGAAAGGCATGCGAGTTTACTATTGAAGAAATGGAGGAAAATAGCGAAAAGATGATGAAATTGCAAAAAAGATTGATTGAGGAATTACCCAGGAAGATTGAATACATATATCTGAATGGACATCCAGAAATACGACTTCCTAATAATATAAATTTTTCAGTTGAATTTGTGGAAGGCGAAGGCATGCTTTTGTTTTTAGACCAGAAAGGAATTTATGTCACGAGTGGTTCTGCCTGCACCTCACGGGCATTGAAGATGTCCCATGTATTACAGGCGATAAATATTGACCCGGCAGTTGCCCAGGGTTCGGTTCTGATGGTGCTTTCAAAATATAATACAGATGAAGATGTGGAGTATGTTCTTAATGAATTTCCACCGATTGTAGCACAACTTCGCAATATATCACCCCTTTATGCCTATTTTTTAAAAACAGGCAAAAGAATGGAAGCAGGACCAGGGACCGACTACGACCACCACCACGAAGCGTAAAAGAGAAACAACAAAATATCTATCACATATCAATAAAAAGTATTACTACTAAAATAGCTACCCGCCTCCTTTTTAGCACTTTATACACCTTAAAATTCCCTTTTTGGTTTCAAATTCAACCGGTAGAAATTGTTTTACAACCCAGATGTTAGTCTGAGCATGGAGTGTTAGTTCGGAAAAATTTATTGCGGTTTGCTCGCCGGTTTTATAAGTTGCAAGCGCCATATATGGTATAATCTGGTCAACCATATATTTATCAATGCCGGGCGGGTTTCTAAAAATTTCTTTTAATCTTTTTGCAGTCTCCTGTCCAATTCTCTCAGCAGGTTTTCCTCTTTCACCTAAACCATCAACTCCCATAACACAATTTTCAAATATTGTAATGGAATGTATAAAACATCCAGCTGAATCGGCCTCAACATATTTATATTTGAAATGTGCTTTTGGATAAATATCCTGAAAACCTTGAATCAATCTCTCCGCCACGCGAGCATTCCTTAAATGTTCAGATGAAATCGCCAGAACTTCGATCTTTCTCAATTGACCAACATTCAAAAAATCCACGGGCTTTAAACTAACTGGTGTAATGTTTACAGTTACCTCGCCCCCACCCCTTGGATAGAATCCATGCCGTTTTATATCAACTTTAATTTCTACTCCCATCTTTTTTAAGTAATAACAAAAGATATTTACAAAATAGAAAATAGTAGGGCTATAAGGAACTGCAGTTCCTCCTTTGATATTGAGTTGAAGCGATTGTGTAGCATATATACCAAGTGGTACCAGAGTCTGTAATATTAATGTAACTGCACCTGCGGTCTTTGTATCAATTTCATAATATCCACTTTTTATCTCACCGGGGATAAAACTTATCTCTGTTGAATCTAATTCAGCACCTCTAATCTCGGCATTGCAAATCTTTGCGGCAGACTTTATGCCTTCAAGATGCTGGGATTTCAATCCTGCTTTATCTCTTTTTTTTCTAATGTTGTATATCATTACTGGCTTTTTTGTAATTGCCGAAAGGGCTATTGCAGTCCGTAGGATCTGTCCGCCACCCTCTAAATATGAACCATCAATCTCTAACATAATATCATATAAGTTCTTTTGGAATACCATCAGGTTTGAATGCAGCAAGAGGTTTTATCCCCGTCCTCTTCAATCGCTCTACCACATGAGGATAAAGAAAAACATATTCTTCTTCAAAATCATCAATTATCTTTTGAGAAATCTTTTTCAATCGTTCCTTCAATTGAACAATATTTTTATCAGGGCTGAAAGATAGCATTACGGCAATGTTAAATCTTAACCCGAAGCTCACAAGCCGCTGAAGATTGTCTAATATCAAGTCAAATGTTTCAGATACTGCACCGGTGAGCATTGAAAATTCTTCTGGTGTAGTTCCTTTCAGTGACACGCGTATATGTAAATTTTTGAATAGCGAAAGTTCTTTGACAAAATCATTATCAAGAAGTGTCCCATTCGTCTCCAAAATGAATAGAAATTTAGTTTTATCAATGATTGATAAAACCGAAATTAAATGCTCTTTGCAGATTGTTGGCTCATTTCCGCTTATCCTGATATAGCGGTAATTTTTTTCTTTTGCACATTTTATAAGATTTTCAGCAATATACTCTGGCGAATAGAAATTGCCTATTTTCTCCGGGTTATCCCTCGGTTTATTACTCCAGCAGAAAATACACTTTAAATTACAACCACAACAATCAGCAGTTGCAATCCCTCCATACCATCGTCCAGTCCTAACAAGTCGATAGTATTTTCTTTTATTGTCGCTCATTACTATTTTCCTAATTTCGTTAGCCTTTTTTATAGAATCTATGAAAATCATCAAAATAATATACTGAAATCCTTGCTATATGTCAATAATATTGGGTGCTGAGTCATCCTCAATTTTTGCTTGTTAAAATTAGGAAATAGGGTTATACCCCTCGCACTGCACCCCTCTATTTTGGACAAAGAGAGGCTTGATTTATGTTACACATT
>CAZLGA010000068.1:0-11982 GCA_964559225.1 uncultured bacterium
TCAAGCTAAAACAACTATATTAAAAGGTGAGAAAAAAATTCATTCGTCAAGGCTGTTGGCTTCACCGTCTTACTCGGCGCTGTGCCTGGAAATGTGATGGATTTTCATACTACGACAAATTTAAGATCTCACCATTGACTTCATGGATTATTATTATATAATCCATTACCTTTATATTAGAAAGGAGAACAAATGGCAAAGATTTTAAGTGGAACAGAAGTCGCTGAAAAAATGCGCAACGAGATGAAAAATGAAATCAATCAATTAAAAGAAAGATATAATATTGTTCCTGGACTTGCCGTGATTCTCGTGGGTGATAATCCTGCTTCAATCTCTTATGTGAAAGGTAAAGAAAAAGCCTGTGCAGAAGTAGGAATTATGTCCCGAGAGTATAAATTTGATGCTAATTATAAAGAAACAGAACTTTTGAAATTGATTGAACAATTAAACCAGGACCCTGCAATCCACGGAATTTTAGTCCAATTACCTTTACCTGACCATATAAATGAAGAAAAAGTTTTATATGCAATTGACCCTGACAAAGATGTTGATGGATTCCATCCCGTGAATGTGGGGAAATTAATGATCGGCGTGGATTGTTTTCTGCCCTGCACACCCCACGGAATTCAACAATTATTAATCCGCAATGATATTGAGATTTCCGGAAAACATGTAGTAATTGTTGGCAGAAGTAATATCGTTGGCAAACCGCTCGCAATGATGCTTGTTCAAAAAAAGCCCGGTGCAAATGCCACGGTCACAATGTGCCATACTGGAACAAAGAATATGGCAGAATACACAAGACAGGCAGATATACTCATTGTTGCTGCAGGTAGGCCCCATACTGTAAATGGTGATATGGTAAAAGAAGGTGCGGTCGTGATAGATGTGGGTGTAAATAGAATAGAAGACCCAACAAAGAAGAGTGGTTTCAGGTTGATTGGAGATGTTGAATTTGAAGAAGTAAGTAAAAAGGCGAGTGCGATATCGCCGGTTCCAGGCGGTGTTGGTCCAATGACAATAACAATGCTCCTCTATAATACAATCTTTTCAGCAAAAAGGCATTTTAATATTAAATAAATGCTCAAATTCAAAACAATAGAATATATTCAAAAGACAAATGAAATCGTTATACTTGACCAAACAAGACTTCCTGAAAAAGAAGTTTATCTCCATCTGAAAAATATACAGGATGTGTTTAATGCAATAAAAACCCTGAAGATTCGTGGCGCACCATTGATTGGTGTTGCTGCAGCTTATGGCGTAGTTTTGTCTGCGCGCGAAAATTCGTATAAAAAAGTCTTCAAGGATGCTGAGTATCTAAAATCTGCCCGACCCACTGCAGTCAATCTCTTCTGGGCAATTGAAAGAATGAAAAGATGCTTAAAAAAGATAGGAACCCGAAATGATATATACCAAACATTATTAAAAGAAGCACGAGCAATAGAAGAAGAAGATAAAAAGGCATGTGAAAAAATAGGTTTTTATGGAGCAGGGCTGATTAAAAATGGCTATAAGATAATGGTGCATTGTAATGCAGGTGCCCTGGCAACGAGTGGCATAGGAACTGCCCTGGGTATCCTTTATACTGCAAAAAAAATGGGGACAAAATTTACTGTCTACTCATGTGAGACAAGACCGCTTTTACAGGGTGCAAGGCTTACGACCTGGGAACTCACCAGAAATAGAATAGAAACATATTTAATCTGTGATAATATGGCTGCCACTTATATGCCAGAAATAGATTTGGTCCTTGTTGGCGCCGACCGAATTGCACTGAATGGAGATACTGCGAACAAAATTGGAACCAGAGGACTTGCTATCATTGCTAAATATTATCAAGTGCCATTCTATGTTGCGGCACCAATATCCACATTTGATTTTAATATAAAGTCAGGTGATGAAATACCTATTGAATTTCGCTGTGCAGATGAGATATTTTATTTCAACAATAGATGTATTGTATCCAAAAAAGCAAAGGTCTGCAATCCAGCCTTTGATGTTACACCTGGAGAATTGATCACAGGGATTGTAACAGAAATGGGTATAATTAAGCGACCATTAACCGAAAATATCAGGATGTTAAAACAAAAAATAAAAAACTGATTAACTTTTTTTGTTCAATACTTCCATCATTTGATTGTGTATGTAGCCATTCGTTCCTAAAACCTCTTTGCCGTATATATTAAATGGTCTGCCTTTAAAGTCGGTTATCTTTCCGCCCGCCTCTTTCAAAATCAGTGAACCTGCTGCCTGATCCCAGGGTGCGAGTTTAATCTCCCAGTATCCATCAAATCTTCCACAGGCAGTATAACATAAATCAAGCGCCGCTGAACCAAGCCTCCTCACTGCCTGTGCGGTTACACAGAACCGCGCAAAATAATCAAGATTATTCTCTTTACTCTCCCTTATATCATATGGAAATCCGGTTACAAGCAGACTCTGTCCAATCTTTTTTGTCTTTGAAACCGATATCTTCTTACCATTCAGTAATGCACCACGACCTTTAATAGCAGCAAATAATTCTTTTCTTGTCGGGTCATAAACAATACCAAGCACAATCTCACCCTCAATTTCAAGTCCAATAGAAATTGCCCATAATGGTAGGTTATGGGCGAAATTTGTTGTTCCATCAAGTGGATCAAGGAGCCATTTTATTTTTTTGTGGGCATCGTAACTTATATTTTCTTCACTAAGAATACCGTACTCCGGAAATTCCCTTCTCAGATAATCCACAATCCTCTTTTGGGCAATATTATCAAACTGGGTAACAAGATTTACAACTCCTTTATAAGTTATATGTTTTCTTTTATTGGAAAGGCGGTAAATATAATCTCCGGTACCAACCACAATTTTTATTACCTTTTCAAGTATTTTATTTAGATGCATCTTTATGTCGATCCTTAAAAATCCTTTCGGGCTCAATTATCGGTTTGATTTTTTCTACCTCTTCAAAGGCAAGTACCCCATATTTTGAATCTTTATCAATTTTTATACATTTTTCAAAATATTCAATTGCTTTATGAAATTCATATCTTTTTAATTCTGCAAGGCCTAAATAATAATACGCTTCCTGGAGATTTGGTCCGAGTTTTAGTGCCTCTTCAAAAAATTTTACTGCATCTATAACCATTCCTCTCTCATAATATACGAGTCCCAGATAATAATTGGCATAAAGCCTTGCCATTCTGTCTTTTGTCTGTTTCGCAACTTTGCTCAAATGTTCAATCGCCTCTCCCCAGATTCCCTTTTTATAGCATATAAATCCGAGATTGTTTAATGCAAAAGGATTCCCTGGTTCTACCAATAAAACCTTCTGGAAGTAGAGCATTGCCTCATCATATAATTCTTTATTCATTAGAACCAGTCCACTCAATCCAAGTGCACGGGTATTTTTCGGGTCAATATCAAGTGCCTTTTTCAATACACCCATTGCCTCATCATAATCTTCCATAACAATCAGATTCCATGCACGATCAAGCAGTGTGGCAAGGTCAAGTTCTGGTGAGCTGCGTGCCTTTATAAATGAATAGAATCTGTCCATTTCAACCTTACTCATTTTTCGGTTCCGGAAATCTTGTGCAATCTGTCTCAAATCATCCTGTGCCTGATTTAAGTATTTTATATTATTTGCGATTTCAATATAAAGATTTTTTACAAGTTCTCTTATAGTTTGGTCTTTGTCCGGCGTGTATTCTTTTATCAGTTTTTTCAATTCATCCAATCTTTTCTTTATCTCATTAATCATAGTCCTGACATCTCCGCAAGTTTTTTTACAATAAGATGTAACGGTAGAATATAATCAACAGCTCCAGCGTCAATCGCCGATTGGGGCATACTTGCGATTATTGCCTCTGTAGGTTCTTGGGCAATCGTTATTCCACCCAGTTGTTTTATCTTCAACAATCCTTTTGTTCCATCATGCCCCATCCCGGTGAGAACGATCCCCACTGCCTTATCTTTATATACATCTGCCATTGATTCAAAAAGATAATCCGCACAGGGTTTTAATCCATACCGAGGAGCCTCATCACTCAATATGACTGCTCTGCCAGAGGGATGAATCTTGATATGGCTACCCCCGGGTGCAATTAGAACCGTATCCGGTAGTATAGAATCATTGTGTGCTGCTTCTTTGATATTAAGGCTTGATTTCTCATCAAGATGCATCGCCAGACTGGCCGTAAAGAATTTAGGCATATGTTGGACAACGATGATTCTTAGACCAGAATTATTTCTTAAAGATGAAAATAAAAAATTTAGAGCCTTTACACCGCCTGTAGAAGATGCGATTCCAACTATAAAACCAACTTTTTTTATACTCGGGACCACCTGAGGAACAGATAGCAATGGGCGCAAATTTGCCTGGGCAACAGATCTTAATTTTGCAATCAATTCTTCTTTGAAATCATAAAGATCGATGGAAATAGGACCCGAAGGTTTCGGAAAAAAATCAACTGCACCCAAGTTTAGTGAATTTATAGTAATTTCTGCTCCCTTATGGGTATGTGCAGATAGCATCAGAACTGGAGTTGGTCTAATGGACATTACTCTTTGCAGAAATACAAGCCCGTTTTCCCCGGGCAATTCATAATCTAGGGTGATAACATCCGGATTACATTTATTAAACTTTGCCCACGCCTCATCAACATTCCTTGCATATCCGCAGACTTCGAATTCACCGGTAGATTGAACAATATCTCCAATAACCCTCTGCATCAATGCAGAATCTTCAACAATCAATACCTTCTTCATA
Source organism: uncultured bacterium (assembly GCA_964559225.1). Taxonomy (GTDB): domain Bacteria; phylum Hydrothermota; class Tepidihabitantia; order SM23-42; family JAOAFX01; genus JAOAFX01. Next base: position 4,757 of record CAZLGA010000068.1, read on the forward strand.
TTTTAAATCTTCTTTTCTCCATGGCGATACGATTTTATTAAAACCTCACCAGTACCGACATTAAAAAAAACAGTTCTTCCCCAGTTTCCATACACATCCTCGGCAACAAGTGTTATTGAATGCCTTTTCAGTTGCTCCTTAGTTTCGATAACATTCCTTTCACCAATTGATGTTTGTAATAATTCACCAAACATCGTTGAACCGCCTGCTATCTTTGCGACAATCTGGCTTCGGTCGATACCCATATCAGAAAAGTGTTTGAGCAATTCTTCAATCGCACCCTTGGGATGTTTGAAACTACCATCGGCACCATGGGGTAGGAGAATATGGGCTAATCCACCAGTGCGGGTTTTTGGTTCATATAGTGCCAGAACCACACAGGAACCAACACCATAAGCAGAAAGTATCGCCTCTCCCCTCACGACCTTCACTTCACCAATACCCACCCTGAACTCGTTTACCATAAACTTATGTTGGATTGAGTATTATCATTAGCCAACCTTCTGGTATACACGTTCTGCCCTGTTAACAATATTAAAAAATTTTGCTTCAGGAATACCAAGGAGTAATTCAACCTTCCCTATCACAAGATAACCACCGGGTCTAAGAGTTTCGTAAAACCTGCGGACAAGGTCGGATTGAGCATTCCTGCTCATATATATCAAGACATTGCGACACATAATCAAATCGCACGGTCCGTATGGAAAGTTATCAAACAAATCATGATGGAAAAATTTAACAAATGATTTTATATTATCTTTAATTTTAAAATCTTTTTCATATCTTACAAAGTATTTGGTAAGATATTCAGGTGGTGTATACTGAAATACTGTCGTTGGATATATTCCCTGTTCTGCTTTTTTCAATGCATCGTTATCAATATCCGTTGCATAAATTACGGTCTTTTTTATAATTTCTGTTTCAGAAGCAATCATCGCCAGAGAATATGCCTCTTCACCCTGGGCACAGCCCGCGCTCCAAAAAAAAACTTTTTCATTTTTAGCAAACATTGGGAAAATATCTGTTTTTAAATATTCAAATGTCTCAAAATTTCTGAAAAAATAAGAGAGATTTATGGTAATGACACTGAGTAATTTTTCAAGCTCTTCTGGATTTTTATTAAGGTACTCATAATATTCAGAAAATTCGCTCAATCCCAGTGTGCGCATCCGAACCCTTATGCGTCTGGTCAGGGGACGTTCTTTATAACTATGACATTTAAAACCAGACTTCTCCTCAATTAATTTTATTAAATTCTGGAAATTATGTTCCACGAGACTTCTTCAGCAATTCAATATTCTGGGCAATTATAGTATTGGTAGGGTTCAAATCTTTCGCCCTTTCCCAATTATTTAAGGCACCATCAGCATCACCAAGCCTCATCAATATATTTCCTAATTTAAACAAAATTTCCCAATCTCTTTCTTCCTCGGGAATTCTCTCATAAAACTCCTTTGCCGCCCCAAGAATCTGAGATTCATAATAGAAATCAGCAAGGTTTCTGGAAATCCTATTATTCTGTGGTTCATCATTAATTGCCTGACGATAAAGACGTTCTGCCTCCTCGGGTAAATCAAGTGATTCATAAATGACTGCAAGGTTATTCTTAAATACAGCAAGGCGGGGGAATTTATCAATACATTTCTTGAGAAAATCAGCTGCTTTAGACACATCATTTAGCTTTATGTATATCAAAGAGAGATAAATATAAGGGGTGATAAATTCCGGTTTTTTTTCAATTACTTTTTCAAATAAATTCTGTGCTTCCTCTAATTCATTACGATTAAAGAAAACAATACCCAAATTACAATTTATTCGGGGGTCATCTGGTGATAACTCAAGGGCTCGATTAAGAACAATCTGTGCCTGATCAAAATTTCCTTTTCTATTATACAGATAACCTAAATTATTCAATATTGCGGGATTTTTCTCTATTTCTCCTGCCTTTTTTAAAAATTCCTCAGCCTTTTCAAGATTGTTTCTTTTCAATTCAATCAGACCAAAATACATAAGTGATTCGGCATTATCCGGGGCTATTTCTAATACCTTTCTGAATTCCCGTTCGGCTTCATCATACATTCCGGTTTTAAAAAATGCATACCCAAGATTTTTATATTCGTTTATATCCCCTCTCGCCTTCTTTGCAATCTCTGTCTTTTCGGGTTTTTCTACAATTCCGGCTGAAATCAAAGCGTAGATTGTGCGACAGGTTTCAAAAAAGTCAAATTCAGATAATTTTAGAATCTCATCAATAGTACGATTTCCGTCAATTAGTTGAATGACTTTCAACTCCCCTTCAGTCAAAGGTATTTCGTTGTAATCCTTCTTAACTGCAAGAACTGATTCAAATGAAGGTAATCTTTTTTCAATCTTACGCCACTCATCTATACGCCTTGCACCCTCGAGCAAGAGTTCCTGAGGTGATAGATGCACGAGGAATTCATCACTACCCGGCAACAACTCAGCTTCAAAATTGAAATAACCCGTCTCCCATGTAAGCATTGTAAATATCGTTTCTGCTATTTGATTGGTAAGTTCCCTCTCAAGGATTTCTTTTGTTATATATCCATTTTCAACAAGAATCTCCCCTATCCTCTTATTTGTCCTTTTTTGCTCTTCAAGTGCTGAATTCAGAATGGATTCGTCAATGACCTGTTGGCGCACAAGTATATCACCCAGGCGGTCCTTTCTATTTAATAATGTAGCATAAATAATTTTCCCATCTTTGATAAAAATATTTCCGAAATTCTTTCCATCGGTAACAGACAGACAACCTGACCTTAAGGAAAAGCTCAAGAGCTGAATAACATCGGGTAGAGTCGCTTCACTTAATGAACCTTTTATTGCCATCTACCCATCCTGTCCAAAGGTGCATAATTTTCTTCGAGTAGTTCATCAGATATTTCCTGAATTATCAAGCGCTCCTCTTTTAATTTCTTAAGCTGGGTTTCAGCAGGCGGAGAGTGAAGTTCTACCGCGGGTTCAATGATTTGGGTTATCTCTTCCCTTGGCTCAACCTTTTCAATAACCGTTTCTTCAATAACCGGCTTGATGATTTCTTCACCTGGCAAACCTAAGATTATAATTTCTTCAGGTGGTTTTTCTTCTAAAACAACCTGTGGTTTGCTTAAATCCATAATAAATGAATCGATCTCCTTAAAACTCTTGAATCTTGGTATTCCTTTTGCTTTAATCATCTCATACTCTTCTGGAGAAACTTTTGATTTAAGGTAGAGTTCGGTTATCTCTGGATCCGGTTCTTGTAAAAATACCTCTACACCGAGCTGTAATATCATCTTCTCATTTTCATTTAATGTAATATCATCACCGAATGGCTCGGAAAAAATAAATATGCCTTTTTCCTGTCTTATATAAGCAATTATATTTTCAATCAATTTATTACGCAAATCAACATCCAACGCAAATATCTTATGAAAATTATCAATCAGTAAAACATCGGTTAAATCTTTTAATTCTGGTAGTTCCTGTATATCATCCCCAAAATCCCAGATTGCGGGATTATAGCCACGGAATTTTAAATCCTCCGAAATCGTCTGACAGAGAAATGTTTTTCCGGTCCCTGCCCCACCGAATACTATATATGGGTTGAATTCTTTTCCCAAAGAAGGGATTATTGTCTTTTCGTATAGCTCAACTACGGTCCTGTTACAATCAGTGACCCAATAATTTCCAAAAGGTCTTTTCTCCTCGGCCTTTAATCTCTCTTTTATTGAGTTCAATAATGACTCAATTTCTTCTATTTTAGCAGGTGAAAAGAGCATAGTTTCTATCTTTATCGCATCTTCAGGAAATTTTGAAACATTTAGGGCACCAAATTCTTTCTGCAATTCAATCAATCTTTCCACTTTCTTGATAAAAACATTATAGGCACTGGCAAGTGTTTCAATCTCTGCATCAAGTAGTGGTTTTAATGCTGACGTATCAAAACCTTTCATCTCCCAGATGTAAATTTTTTCTCTGTATTCGGAGCGTGGGTCTTTGACTTCTGCAATTTCGGTCAGAACTTCATCCGCGTTTTTTTTCAACTCTTCAACAAGTGAGGAAACCGGACTATATATACCCCGGGGGTAAAATTCTTTTAATATCAAACGGATTGTATTTAAATCAAATGTGATATTACCAAGTGAAGCATAGGCAACCAATCTATTTAGCATTCCGTCTATTGTTCTTAAAGAGCCACCCGAAAGTTGAGTGAGTTCAAGGGCGATTTCATCAGGAACAATAATCCCTCGTTCTTCGGATTTCTTTTTTATAAACTCTACCAGAGCAATCTCACGCGGTGTTTGAAGGTCACATATAAGTCCACCTTCAATACGTGATATCACCTTCGGACCCAAATTCTTTAACTCGCGTGGTGGTACGTTCCCGCTGAAGCATAATTGTTTACTCTTTGTGAGCAAAATATCTATCATTGCCAATATTGAATCCTGCAATTTTTCGTTAACCAGGTTTATATCATCAACAAATACTGCAGTATCAAATTGTGTATTTTTCTGCAAATATTCTTCAAACTCTTTTGGTGTAAAAATAAAGGCGGATTCTTTTTTGGTCAATTCAGTGTAAAGAGTCCATAGAAAATGGGTCTTACCAAAACTACCCGTGGCATAGACATAAAGGGGATTAAAAACTTCTCCCGGATACTGAACAACCTTCTGGGCTGCCATAAATGCAACTCTGTTCCCCTCATAAACATAAAAATTGTCAAAACCAAAATTCTTCTTGATCATGCTATCCTCAAGATATTTTTGACATTCTTTGTAAATTCTCCTGAAGCAACCCTCACAACACCAGGTATTGTTCTATCGTCAAATAGTGAAACCAGTAGATAATCTCCATCAAGTGCCACATAGAACAGACTCACCTTTTTTCCTTCTTGTAATAATTCAGAAAAATTTTTTTCTCCTATAATATGCGCAAGTTCCATTGTAGAATTAAATATATTACAAGTAAGGGCGGCAATAGTCAAAACATCAAAAGACCTTGTAAAACCCCGCTGAACCAATAAATGCCCGGAACTTGTAATCAACATTGACCATATCACATTTGTTTGACTATAAAAATTATCTAGCAGTTTTTCCAGGTTCTCGACCTGGGCATCGGTTAAAGTGATTGTCACAAAATTTCCTTTCACATAAAATTATAATAAATTTTTTCAAAAAAGTCAATACAGAACCAATGTTGGGAATATAGTTAAAAGTGTGGAAATTGATCTTGAAAGGAATGAAAAATATAGGATTATACTGCTGGAGGTGATTTAGATGGACAAAAAAGAGTTGCTTAAAAGGATTGAGAGAAATTATGATATGTAGATAAAATCAATGTTGAACACCTCAAAAAAGCAGGGATAACCTACCAGAAATCTGGTGGGTTATCCCTTTTGGAGTGTACCGGCAGGGGGGCTATTTTAATAAAATCATCTTTTTAATCTCCGTGGTTCCTCCTGACTGGAGTTTACAGAAATATATGCCGCATCCGACCAATTTCCCTTTTTCATCTTTGCCATCCCAGTTAATCTTATGCCATCCTTTACTTTTAAATCCATCACCAAGCCTTTTGATTAAAACGCCGTTTGCATCATAGATTTGTAAAGAGATTTTTTCGGTTACATCCTTAACATAATATCTAATTTCAACATTTGTAGAAAAGGGATTGGGTCTATTCTCTATCAAGGGTTGACTATGATATGCAATGTTGCCTGAAACTTCCCTAATTCCTATCATAGTATAGAGCGAACCCCAAATACGCATATTGTTAACCGGTTTGCCATTAATATAGTCAGTGTATCCAGAATATAGAGTGAATACCTGCCCTGATGGTCCAATAACAACTGCAGGGTCTATTTGATGTCCATTTCGGGTTGAAACGACAAAATTTTGAACTATTGAGCCAGATACATTTATTAGTGCACCATAAATATCAAAAGACCCATTCCTTGTATCCTGCCATACAACCACATAGTTTGTGCCATCAAAACCTACTGCCGGTGACATCTGGGTGCTGATATGAGTACAGATTGGAATACCATTCGGGTCAAGGATTGTGCCTGTCGGAGTTATACGGGCACCGTATATATCCCAACCGCCGTTACGATTATCAAGCCAGACAACAAGATAGTTTGTACCACTAAAAGCTACCTTAGGTATCATCTGATATTGTGAAGCAGTACTTATTGCAATTCCATTAGGATTCAAGATTGTGCCTGACCGATTCACACGCGTGCAATATATGTCTGGTGCTGTTGAAGTATTTCTATAGTCTTCCCATACTACAAGATAGTTTGTGCCATCAAAGGCAATTGCCGGCTCTTCCTGGTAATTTGCCGCATTAGAAATAACAATGCCTGCGGGATTGAGTACATCTCCTGACTGGTCAACCCTTGTGCCATATATATCCCAGACATTGGTTCTCATATCCGCCCACACAACAAGGTAATTTGTGCCATCAAAACCTACTGCCGGCGACATCTGGTCATTCGTTGCAGTTGATATGGGAATACTACTTGAATTGAGTATAATTCCACTCGGGCTGACCCTTGCCCCGCGTATATCAAAATATGTTTGCCCCCTTGTGTCTTCCCATACTACAAGATAGTTATTTACCCCAAATGCTGATGCGGGTAATAACTGATAGTTGATTGCGGATGAAACAATGAAACCGTTGAAATCAATCACTGATCCTGACACATCCACCCTTGCACCATAGATATCAAAATCAACATTGCTCCTGTAATCATCCCATACCACAAGATAATTTGTATCACCAAAGGCAATAGCCGGATATAACTGGTCACGGGCAGCATTTGAAATAACCCTACCATTAGGGTCAAGAACTGCTGCTGCTGGTGTAACCCTTGCACCATAAATATCCTCCCTTGTCCCACTCCTGCGGTCTCCCCAGACCACAAGACAATTCGTCCCATCAAAGGCAATTGCTGGATACCACTGATAACCAGTAGCATAAGATATTAAAATTCCATCAGGGTCAAGGACGATTCCTGATGTGCTGACCCTCGCTCCAAAGATTTCCCAGTTAGATATATTGTAACGATTATCCTGCCAGACAATAAAGTAGTTTGAACCATTGAATGCGACTGCTGGATTTGATTGATTATAACTTGCAATTGATACTGGAATACCATTTGTATCAAGGACTGGAATGCTCCCCATTTGACTTGGACATGAATATTAGTTATACTTACAGGCTTG
>CAZLGA010000069.1:0-11740 GCA_964559225.1 uncultured bacterium
ACGCCTTAACTTAAAAGAGATAAAAGGCTGACGCCTTAACTCCAGGGAAATTCTTAAAAAAGCGAAAAAGGTATGATGGCATCCACTTAGTTTTTCCAAAGCATTTCCCAAAATCTTTATTTTTCTGCCGGGCTGAGACCACCCAAAAACTTCTATTTTATCCTGAAAATCATAAATTTAATTGGGTAAGATTTTATTTTGATGAAAGACAGACTCAAAATTACAAATAGTCAACTCTTAAACATTACTATCTTTATACTCCGTTTTCATAAATGTGGATAAACCTCAGTTACATGCATATATCTAATTGTTTATTTTTCATTCATACCTATTTTTGCGCAAATTCTCAATTTCTTATTCATACCCGAAAGATGGTCTTGAAAAAACTACATTAAGGTAGATTAGACTGGAATGTTTTTTGTAGTTGCTGGAGGATATTGTATTTAAATAGTGTTGGTCAAATAGTGGGGAAGCGAACTGACACTGTTGTTCCTTCACCAACCTTACTTTTGATTGTGATGCGGCCATGATGGGCATTGACTATCTGCTGGACAATTGTTAGTCCTAATCCAATACCATCTTTATCTTTAGTCTTCGTTGTATAAAAAGGCTCAAAAACCTTTGCTAAATCTTCCCGTGGTATGCCCACGCCATTATCAATTATATTTATTACTACAAAACATTCACTACCCTTTATACCTTCTGGTAAAAGTTCAATTTCAATCCGACCACCTTTGTCAACCGCCTGGAGTGCATTCATAACTAAATTAATAACGACCTGCTGAAGTTGATTAAAGTCACCCAGAATATCGGAAATGTTTTTATCGTATTTTTTAATGACATTAACCCGCTTTTGCAAAAATTGATCATCCAATAAAGGAAGGGTTTCTTCAATCAAACAAATCGGTGAAATAGCACCTAGCTCCAGTTCACTTTTTCGGGAAAAATTTAATAGATTTCTCACAAGCCTCCCAATGCGCATTGTTTCTCGTTCAACAAATTTTAGGTGCCTTTTGAACTCGTTTGGGTCAAGACGATTTTCTTCAAGTTTTTTTAGAAAGAGATGGATATAGGTAATTATACCATTGATCGGATTATTGATTTCATGAGCAACTCCAGCAGCTAACTGACCCATCACCATTAATTTTTCTGATTGGATTAACTGCGTCCGCAAATTTTTTAATTCAGTGGTATCGCGAAATATTACACCAATACCTTTGGTCATTTTGTGGATATCATCAAGGCGAAACACAGAATATGAAACACAGATCTCTTGATTTTCTTTACCGAGAATTACTACACCATTCTTAGTTATCGGGATGCCAGTTTTGATAACTTTATCAAAAACGCAAGAATCTTTACATAGACTGCTTTTAAAAACTGTGTAACAAGATTGACCGATTACTTCATCATAGCAATAACCAGTTATCCACTCGGCGGCCTTATTAAAAGAAGTAATTTCTTTATTCATATTGATGGTAAATACCCCGCTTTCAATATTTTTTAATATTCCTTCAAGCAATGGTCTCATTAGTTCAAAATCTAAACCAACCAATTTTTTTTCTTGCATATAATATTATAATAATTCCGTAATCATTGTCAATCACCAAGTAAACCATTAGAAAAAATGATTGACAAGTTGAATCGCATTTATATAATCTAAATATGGCTGTGGTAGTGTCCCTCTTGTCGTGGAAATTTTAATGGCTATAATATAGTAAAAGGAGTTAAACCATGAAATATAGTGAAAAGATGATAAGTTATGAGAAAGATTATCTTACTGAAGCCATTAGAAGAGAAATAAAGTTATTTATTGAAAAGATTATTATTGAAGAGCTTGAGGCAACCATTGGAGTTGGTCTATACGAGAGAGGTGAGGGTCGTCGTGGTTATCGTCATGGTTATGAGGCAAGACAGCTTTCGACTTCGCTGGGTAAGAGCGATATAAAGGTGCCCAGGGCGAGACTTTTCGCAGATGGGGCTACGATTGAATGGCGTAGTCAGATGCTACCTCGTTATCGGCGACGAGCCAAAGCGGTTGATGATGCAATCTTAGGTCTTTATCTCTGTGGTGCCAATACCCGGCGCATCCGGAAGGCCTTACAGCCACTTCTGAAAGGAACACCCCTTTCTAAAAGTAGCATTAGTCGTTTAGTTGGTCGCTTAAAGGAAGAGTTTGAGGTCTGGCAGCGACGGGCTTTGCATAATGAATTGTTGGTTCATCTTTATCTTGATGGTTTTGGTGCGAAAGTGCGTTGCGGTGGTCGAGTTTCAAGCATTCCGGTTTTGGCGGCAGTTGGGGTGCGGCCGAGTGGCGAGAAGATTCTTTTAGGCTTATGGCTAAGAGGAAGCGAATCGGTAGAGGCCTGGGAAGGTGTTTTAGAGGATCTAACGACTCGTGGTCTACCCCGACCACTCTTAGTCATCATTGATGGTAATCAATGCCTTCGTTTGGCGGTTGAGACAACCTGGCCTAAGATTGATGTCCAACGCTGTACTGTGCATAAACTCAAGAATCTTCTGTCCCATGCACCCAAACATGCTCATGAGGCGATTCGAGAAGATTATCATACCATTATCTACGCTGCTAGTTTAGAAGAAGCCAAAGTGGCAAGAGAACGTTTTATTAAGCAGTGGCGGAATCGTTGTGAAGGTGTGGTTAAGAGTCTTTTAGAGGCTGGTGATGAGTTATTGACCTTCTTTCGCTATCCTGAGAGTCAATGGCGGAGTCTCAGAAGTACGAATATCATTGAGCGGATTTATGGTGAATTCCGGCGTCGCATAAAGACACAACTGCCTTTTCCTACTGAGAGTGCGGTTTTAATAATGCTTTATGGTCTATTTGCCAGTGGTCAGATGACCTTAAGGAAGATTCCTGGCTGGCGTGATATGCCTGAGATAATAAAGAAAAAGGTTGACAAGGTAGCCTAAATGATTATAATGTTGGCGTTAAGGTTGTGTTTTATGAATTTCCACAGGAATCGGGACACAATCATGGCTGTTCGTTATATCTACATAAAACCTGTTGGTATATCTCAGATTGATAATATTGCTTCTATCCTTAATGAATTAGAAAGTCTATTTTCACTACCATTTAGATTAGGTAAAACCCTGGAGTGTCTACAGTTTGCATTTGAGCCTATTAGAAATCAATACTATGCTGGTAGAATTCTTAATAAATTAACTAACAATTTTCCGGATGATGCTTTAAAGCTCATCGGTGTCACAAATGTTGATTTATGCACACCTGTTCTTACTTATGTCTTCGGAGAAGCACAACTGGGCGGTAGAGTAGCGATTGTTTCAATATATCGTCTCAATCAAAAGTTTTACAGATTACCAGATGATAACGAATTGCTTTCAGAAAGGCTAAAGAAGACCTTGACCCATGAATTAGGACATTGTTTCGGTTTGGTTCATTGCGATGATCCAAGTTGCGCAATGTTTTTAGCTGATAGTATCTTTACTCTGGATTATAAAAACTGTAGTTTTTGTTTGAAGTGTGATGATTTCTTTAGACAACAATTGATTTAGGGAGGCTTTATGATAAAAAGCAAAATTCTTATTGTCGATGACGAAGAGATAATGCGTTGTTCACTCTCGGACTGGCTTAAGGAGGATGGTTATGATGCGGTTGCAGTAGAAAATGGATATAAGGCTTTAGCGCTACTTAAAAGCGAAAGATTTGATCTGGCAGTTGTTGATCTTAAAATGCCACAAATTGATGGAATTGAAGTATTAAAAAAAATTAAAGAAAGTAATTTAAAGATACCTGTGGTGATTATAACTGCCTATGCTACGATTGATAGTGCGGTTACGGCGATGAAAGAAGGGGCTGCTGATTATATAGTAAAACCATTTAATCCTGAGGAAATAAGCCTTGTTATCAAAAAACTCATTGAACACCAGCGTTTGATAAAAGAGAATATCAGGTTACGCAGGGAGCTTACTAAAAGATTCAAATTCCAGGATTTGATTGGAAAGAGTCCTGAAATGTTAAAGGTTTTTGAAATGATCAAAACCGTTGCGCCTACAAAATCTACGATTCTAATTAGAGGTGAGAGCGGAACCGGTAAGGAACTTGTTGCTCGAGCAATACATACATTGAGTCCAAGGAAAACCGGACCCTTCATTCCTGTTGCCTGCGGGGCAATACCCGAAACCCTCCTTGAGGCAGAATTATTTGGCTATGAGAAGGGAGCATTTACCGGAGCAATGACACAGTATAAAGGCCGCATTGAAATGGCTTATGAAATGTCCATTCTTAGAAGAAGTTTTGGTTCAATACTGCACTGCTTGTGCAGTGAAAAAGATGCTACCCAAGGATAGGCTTATGGAAACAAATCCTTGTGAGTCAAATTATAATAACTGTGCTATATATAAAGAATTTTTGGTAAAATTAGAAAAAAAGGAGAAAAAAATGGCAGAAGAAAAAGAAAATCTGTGTATTTGGACAAAGGCGGGAGTCATCGCTTACCGTATATGTACGAGTGGTTATGACTGCAAAAATTGTGCTTTTGACCAGGCCTTGAGTGGCGCAGGCTGTGCCTATGTAGAGTCTCCAATGGTGGTTGAGGCGATAAAGAAGTTAAAACAATTACCAGCAGAAGAGCGTAAATGCCGTTATATGCTCACTGGTGATTTTACTTTTAAACTTTGTTCCAATAATTATGAATGCTGGCATTGTGCTGTTGATCAATACATCCAGGATATGATTGAAGCTAATCCTTATCTAAGAAAGAGGCGCGAAAGAGAGATGAAGAAAGAGAAGAGAATAAAAGGGTTTGCTTTAAGAGAGAATTACTACTATACACCCAATCATATTTGGTTAAAAATTGAAGGTGAGACAGTAAAAGTAGGTGTCGATGATTTTGCAGCAAAGATAATTGGAAAAATTGATGAGGTAAAAATCACGACCAATAAGATGCTGGACAAAAGTGAAGAATGCTGGCAAATAGGGAGCAAAAATCGAATAGCAAAAATGCGGCTACCAATTTCTGCTGAGATAACGGAAATAAATGAAATTGTAAAATCACAACCTTCCTTGATAACAAAAGATCCGTATAATCTTGGTTGGCTTTTGAAGATTAAACCGCCGCCTGAAATTGGCGAACTTAAGAAAGGCGATGTTGCTCGGGTCTGGTTAGAAAATGAATTTAATCGACTACGTGAAGAATTTGAAGCAGAACTGGGCATGACAATCGCTGATGGCGGAGAAATTACCCCTGATTTATACGAACGATTATCTGATGAACAGTGGTCAGATTTGATTCAAAAGTTTCTACTTTAATTCTGCATTCATCTGTAGTACAATCTCACCTGATCTATAGAAAACAATAGTGGTGCCCATCTGCATTACCTCGCTCGCTCCCAGTTCAATCGACTTTAGTCTGATTTTGGCAAGATAAAAAAGTTGCTCAACTTCGGGTGGATATTTGCCAAAGCGGTCAAGAATCTCTTCTTTTAGTGCCTTCAGCTCGTATTCAGATTGAACTTCCATCAACCTTTTGTAAATGGCGGTCCGCTCATAAGCACTGGATATATATTCAGAAGGAATATATCCAGCAATATTCAGATTCAACACCGGCTCAAATGAAATTTCTTTACCCTGTAATTCCTGAACAACCCTATTAAGAATTTTCACATAGTGATGATAACCAATTGAGTTAACAAAACCAGACTGCTCTTTACCAAGAATATTTCCAACCCCGCGAATCTCCATATCTCGTATTGCCAGTCTAAAACCCGAACCAAGTGTGGTATAAGAAATAATTGCGCTTAGTCTCTTCTTTGCCTCCTCAGTCAATTTCCGTACAGGGACAATAAAATAGGCATAACCCTGAATTTCAGAACGACCCACCCTACCCCGTAACTGGTGCAAGTCGGCAAGACCGAATTTGTCTGCTTCATTTATAATAATCGTATTTACCCTAGGCATATCAAGTCCGGATTCAACAATTGCCGTGGACAAGAGCAAATCGTATCTACCTTCCAAAAATTCCATCATCTTTTTTTCATTTATTTCGGATTTGATTTTTCCATGAAGCAGGCAGATTCTTAAGCCCGGCAAAAGATTCTGTAAGCGGTTTCTCACCGTTTCAATAGTCTGAATTCTATTGTGAACAAAAAATATCTGACCCCCGCGGTTCAATTCAAACTGTATTATTTTTCTTATTTCTTCATCATCAAAATGAATTAGCCGGGTGACAATCTCCTTTCTGCCCAAAGGCGGTGTATGAATAATAGAAATGTCCTTCAATCCTGAAAGGCTCATATAAAGGGTGCGGGGTATTGGCGTTGCAGAAAGAAGAATGATATCTATTCCCCGTTTCATTTTCTTAATTTTTTCTTTTTGTAGTACACCAAATCGCTGTTCTTCATCAATGATCAAAAGTCCAAGGTTTTTAAATACAACATCCGGCGCAAGCAAACGATGCGTGCCGATGACAATATCTATCCTGCCTTCACGAATTTCTTCAAGAATCTTCCTCAGTTCAATTTTTCTCTTGAATCGTGAAACCATTTCAACCCGCACAGGAAAATTTCTCAATCTGGTCACAAATGTATTATAATGCTGGAAGGCAAGTAATGTTGTTGGACAAAGTAGCATTGTCTGCTTGGAATCCAGAGCTGCTTTGAAACCAGCCCGCAGTGCAATCTCTGTTTTTCCAAAACCTACATCACCGCATATAAGCCGTTCCTGGGGTCTTGGTGATTCCATATCCTTTTTTACCTCATCAATTGCCTTTCTTTGATCTCGTGTTTCTTCAAATGGAAAGCCGGCTTCCAGTTCTCGCATTTCAGGTTCGTCCTTTGAAAATGCAAAACCCTGACTTAGCTGTCTGCGTGCGTAAAGGTTAACAAGGTCACGGGCAAGAATTTCCGTCGCTTTTCTTACCCGTTCCTTGGTTTTGAGCCATAAATCGCTCCCGAGCTTGCTCAATTTTGGTGGTTTGCCTTCGGCACCAATAAAGCGCTCAAGTTGATTCAGCTTTTCCACAGGCAGATATATCTTATCGGCATCAGCATAATCAATGCGCAGACACTCTATTCTTCTTCCTTCAAAATCAACCTGAATCAATCCCTTGAACTGACCAATGCCGTAGTCATTATGCACTACATAATCATCAATCTTCAACCCTCTTAAATCATCAATGAACAAACCCTTAAAACGCTCTTTTCGCTTAGGGATATAGCCAAATATGTCTGATTCAGTGATAATTACAATTTTTCTGTCAGTATTAACATAGCCTTCTCTGAAAATCATTGGAACGACATCGATCGGACCAAGAACTTGTTCAAGATTAGGAAGCAAAGATTGTCTTATCAAGAATTTGTAGTCATATTCTTTCTTAGCCATATCCATCCGCAAGGATTTCAGATCTCCAAAATATCGCCTTACTGGACTCAAGTGAAAATCAATTTCACCAGGAGCCCGCAGAACCAACTGAGGATTATCAATTTCAATCTATGCTCTCCAGCAGATAATTTTATCGGCTGGGCAATGGGTGTTGTTTCATAAAATTTGCCATCTATATAGACATCAGCCCAGGGTTTGACAACGAGTTTTAAAGCCCCTTCAAGTGGTTCAAGCCGCACATTTAAATCAATTGTTTCACCGGGATTGAATTTAATATTTCTCTGCCATATCTTAAAATTTGGATTTTCAAGACGTATATTACGAATCCCTGAAGTAACCGTCAGATTACCAGCAATAGGAGTGGTTTCAATATACTTTCCATCTATATAAATTCTTGCCCAGGGTGTAACCTTCACTTTTAAATAACTCGTTCCCGGAACCGGTGGCACAGGTTTTTGGAAAACCGGAGTCTTAACTTGGGTTACAGTGTCTTGCTTTGTGATTTCAGCTATTAAAGTTATGTCAAGTCGTATTGTGTCATTACCCTTGATTTCAAACTTCTGCACAAATGGTTTATAGCCTTCCTTTTTTAATTCCAGTTGATGCTCTCCAATCTTTAAATTTTCTATTGCTGCAGGAGTTATCTTTCCTGTACTGTCATTATCACAGAATATTAAGGCTCCAGAAGGTGTGGTATTAATCATTGCAACACCAGTCAATTCCTTCGTTGGAACATTCTTAAAAGAATGGAAAAGAAAAGAAATTATTATCGCAATGGCAATTAATCCAATGAATAGTCCAGTAAAAACAGGGAATCTTTTTGTCGGTTTTTTTTCTTTAATCTTTTTAGGCGCTATCTTTCCCTTCTTTGTCTTTAATTCTTCAAGATAATCCCTTGCCTTTGTGTCATTGGGGTCTAATAATAGCACTTTTTCAAATTCTGCAATTGCATCGTCAATCTTTTCGTAACCAGAGTTGATAAAATATATACCCCGCTCAAAATGACGTTCTTTTCTTTTTTCCAGTAAATTCTTGATTTTTTCTTCAGGTGTGGACACAAAATCACCGATATCCCTTCGGCTTACCTCAATCCTTGACCGTTTCATATTAGTAGTAATATCTTGTGAGATTTCTTCAATATTCTGGTATCTTTTATCCGTATCTTTTTCTAACATTCGTTCAATAATCGTGCTCAATTCCTTTGAAATCAAAGGATTTGCCTCAAATGCCTTGGGTGGTGTTATTGTAAGAATTTCATGGATGACCGAAGAATAGGTATCACCTTTAAATGGTTTTGCACCTGTGAGCATTTCATAAAAAACAACACCGAGGGAAAAGATATCCGAACGATTATCTACTTTTTTCCCTGCAGCCTGCTCAGGAGACATATATGCTGGCGTTCCAACTATTGCGCCGGTAACCGTTATGGTGGTCAAATCCTGTGCTTGGGCAAGTCCAAAATCTGCAAGTTTGACACATCCATCATAACCAATAAGGATGTTTGCTGGTTTCATATCGCGATGCACAATCCCTTTATTATGGGCATATCCAAGACCCTTTGCAATTTCAAGGATAATCCCAAGGGCAATTTCCTGTGGAATAAATTTTACTTGATTCAATAAATCTTTTAGACTCTTGCCATCCACATACTCCATTGCAATGAAATAGACTTCTTCTTCTTGTCCAAAGTCAATGATATTTACAATGTTCTCATGTTGTAGGTTTGCCGCAGCCTTTGCCTCTCTTTCAAAGCGGATGATAAAATCTTTATCCTGGGCAAGATGGCCATGAAGAATTTTCACAGCAACAATCCGATCAAGGGTTGTCTGATTTGCCTTATAAATTGCCGCCATCCCACCGGTAGCAATGAGCTCCTTTATCTCAAAGTTTCTTATTCTGCGGGTTATCATAGAAATCAAAATATTATATAGAAATAAACTATTTAGTCAAGGAAAGATTAAATCCCCTTGCCCATTTTAATTTTTTCAATATAATATCCTGATGATTGAGAAAGCAAAAAGGTTAATTGAAGCGAAAGACTTTTCAGAACTTGAAAACCTCTGGATAGAGATGCTCGATGATAAAAGTATTTCAATAAAGGATTTTTTAAGTGTTGCTGATGGTTTAAAATCAATAAGGGAAACATCCCGAGGATTTATGCTTCTTGAAATCCTTGCCTGTCATCTTATCAACCAGAATGATATTAACGGGGCGATAGAAACATATAAACATATGGCCTATTTCACCGAAGATGATAGTATCGTTAGAAAGGCACTCGTTGATTTATATAAAAAAAGATATGGCGATAATGAACGGATTGAAAGATATATTGAATTATCTCGGATTGAAACAGGTGAGCATCTTTTCAAATGTCTTGAACGTCTTGAAGAATTTTTAAAATACGACATTGGCAGGGTATTTTATTTCGAAAAATACGGACTGGGAGAGGTCGTGGCGATGAACCCAGAGAAGAGAGAACTTGTTGTCGATTTTCAGAAACAGAAGGGCTATTTTGTAAAATTTGATGTCGCCCATAAACTAATAATACCCGCACCCGAGGGACATTATCTTTATAAAAAATACAAAAATATAGAAGAATTAAAAATCTTTGCAAATGAAGACCCCTTGAGACTGGTTATTTATTTATTAAAAAGTTTTAAAACATCCTTGAGTTCCAGTGAAATCAAAAGTTATTTAACAGGTGTTGTAGAAGAAAACAAACTTGATAAATTCTGGGAAAAGGTGAGAAAAAAATTGGAGAAAAATGAGCATATAAAAATCGAATTAAAAAAGGGACAGAAGATTTATCAATATATTGAGAATTTTGATAAAAAAGAGACCTATATTGAATCTTTCAAAAAGGCAGATATTGATGAAAAGTATTTACTCACTGAAAAATGTGCCCGAGAAAGTCCTGAAATATTTAGCGCAATGCTCGACCTGCTTATTTCATTTGCGAATGAAACATACCGGACAGAACCAGCAAGGGCGCTTGATATTCTTTATCTCTGCGATGAACATAGAAAAACAGGACTTAATTATACAATTGATGCTCTACTGCAATTTAAAGGGATTAAGGAATTACTATTAAATTTGAAAAATTATGAGCATAAAAGAAAATTTCTTGAAGAAATCAAAAGGCGTGAACCACAGGACTGGCAAAAGATATTCCAACAAATACTCACCGTCTCTGATGATACGAAGCTTCTTGAGGTGATTGAAGAACAATTGACAAATTCAGGATTTGAACTGGGCGATCTTTATAAATCAGTAATTTTAATGCCCCAGAAATTTCCTGGAACATTTTTATTTCTATTAAAGAAAATTGCAAACGGCATGGTTAAGGAATTCACCGACGTAAAATATCTGCCTCGTTTGATAAATAGCCTTGAACATATCAAGGGAGCAAAACAGATATTTATAAAAGGTTTTACCTTAGAAAAATTTGATGAAATAATAAAAACCGGAGAAATTGCTGATGTTTTGAAGATAAAAGATGCTTTGATAAGATCAACTGCACTCAAGGATTATGAAAAGAATGATTATTTAAGAATCATCAATTACCATTTTCCTCAACTATTTGAGAAAAAAGAAGATTACTTATATACGACACAGGAATCACTTATTCGCAAAAAAAACGAACTTGAACATTTGCTGACCGTTGAAATACCGGCGAACAAAAAAGAGATAAGCAGAGCAAGGGGATACGGGGATCTGAGCGAAAATTTTGAGTATAAGGTAGCTAAAGAAAGGCAGGATCAGCTATATCAAAGAATAAGAATGCTTGAATCCGAACTTCAGAGGGCAAAAATAATTGATTTTAATAATATTGATATATCCAGAGTTGGTATTGGAACAAGAGTGACTCTAAGAAGTCTTCAGGAAGATAGCATTCTTGAATATACAATCCTCGGTCCCTGGGACTCTGATCTTTCAAAAAATATTATATCTTATGAATCTCCCCTGGCAAAAGAGATATTGTTAGAAAAAAAGGTTGGTGATAAAGTAAGACTGGAAGATAAAATCTACGAAATAATTAAAATTGAAATCGCAAAAAACTAAACTGGCGCCAACGGGATTCGAACCCGTAGTCTTCGCCTTGAGAGGGCGATGTCCTGAACCAAGTTAGACGATGGCGCCGTGTGGAATTATATATAAATTAGCAATCATTGTCAATGAATTCTTTATGAAATATCAACCCCTTGTATCTGAGTCCTCCTCACTTTTTCCTATCCTTTGATGGAGGAGGAAAAAGGGGGGGGTGATAACGAGCAATCCCCTTCTTTTGGTGTGTGGCTGACTATCTTGTTGATGATTCTGAGCAAAATACCATTGAGCAGGAGTGTCTGAGAGCATTCATCAGTTTAGTGCCTTTGTCCT
>CAZLGA010000070.1:0-11604 GCA_964559225.1 uncultured bacterium
AAACCAGAAACTGCTTAACAACTTTCTTTTACCTTCCACAAAAACTAAATCAACAAAGACTTTTTTCCTCCCACCAAACACACACAAACATATACGCAACCACCCCTAAAATCAATTTTTCCATTTTAATAACACCCTTTAAACCAACCACCACAATCTTTGCCCATAAGTACAAAGGCACTAAACTGATGAATGCTCTCAGACACTCCTGCTCAATGGTATTTTGCTCAGAATCATCAACAAGATAATCAGCCACACGCCAAAAGAGGGGGATTGCTCGTTATCACCCCCACCTTTTTCCTCTCCATCAAAGGATAGGAAAAAGTGAGGAGGACTCAGATGAAAAACCAGTTGACAAAATCTAAAAAAGAAATAGACTATTCAAAATGGAGAATACCCCAAAGGATATAAATGGTTATGAGATACTGGAAAGATTGGAGGTTGGGAATTATGCAGTGGTTTTTAAAGCCAGTGGGAAAGATAATAATATAATACTGAAGATAGCGAAAGAAAACATACCTGAGTTTAATCAATTGATTGCACGAGAATTTCAAATCCTGTCGCAATTTCACCATCCGAATATCGTTTCTGTTTATGAATACGCTACAACAAAGGATGGCTTTTCTTTTTTTACGATGGAATATATAGAAGGCAAACCTATAGACGAGTGTTTTGACCACTTTAATAACGAGTTGATTGAAGCAATAATCCAGGTAATCAATGCACTTTCAGCTTTTCATAACAAAGGATTTGTGCATAGTGATTTGAAACCCGAGCACATAATTTATAATGCTACACAAAAAAAGGCAGTGCTCATCGACTTTGGTTTTGCAGGAATAACGACCCAGCAAATCAAGGCATCAGGAACAATCGGGTATATTGCACCAGAGATATTTAAGGGGATTGGTCCAGACCAGCGAAGCGATTTATATTCTCTTGGGATGATTATATATAAGATTTTATCCCATAATAAGGCAGTTATTCCTTTTCGACCGATAAAAGATATCCCTGAAGAAATAAATAACACCATCTCCAGACTCCTTGCAGACGAACCTAATTTGAGACCCACTGCCCCTGAGCTTTTTACGATTTTTAGTAAATTTTTGTCGGATAAGAAAGTTGAAATTCTTCCTTATCAAGTTTATGTTCCACCGACTGTGTTTATAGAAACATCGGATATAACCGATAAGTTACTTAAATTAAAGGGTAAGGCCACCATAATAACTGGCGAAACAGGCATGGGGAAAACAAGGTTATTAAAGGAATTAAAGTATAAATTGCTTTTCAAAGATTATGATGTTCTGCTTTATACCCCTACGCAGGAAAAATATTTCCATTCTGCAGTTTGTGATTTTATAAATTTTAAAGAGGCAAATTTTGAAAAAATGCAGGATCGATTACAGATTTATAAGGATATAACAGAAAAATTTCTGGACTTCGCCAAGAATAAAAAATCTGCAATTCTCGTTGACGATGTCGATAACTTGGGTGATTATGAACTCGGATTATTGCGCTATCTCGGTCATAGCATTGAAAATAGTGATAGCCTCTTCATTGGTAGTGCTAAACCTGCGCAAAAAATTAGAGAGTTGAATTTCGAAATAATGGATTTAAATCCTTTTTCAGTTAACGACACGAAATTATTGATTGAAAAGACATTTTTAGAAATTGATACAGGAGAAAGCAACAATATTCTTACCTTTGCCCAGTGGCTTCATAGACACTGTGGTGGTAATCCGTTATTCATAACCGAGACACTCAAAACTCTTCACCAGCAGAAAATCCTAACATATAAAGGAAATAAATGGATTATTGATTTGGAATCATTAACAGAATTAAAAATTTCTGAAAAGGTTGAAGATATAATATCATCAAGGCTTTCCTGTTTAAATAATAATCAGATTCTCATTTTGAAAGTGCTGAGTATTGCGAATCAATCATTACCTTTGTCTATTTTATGCAATTTTGCACCAGCAAATATTAATTCTTTGACTGAATTTCTAAAGATTAATGGCTTTATAAAGTTAGAGATTTCGCAGGGGGAAATATTGTACTCACTGGCAAATCAGATAATTAAGGTAGTTATTGAACAGAGGATAGATAAAGTAGAATTCAAGGAGATTTCTTGGAATCTTATAAAGGCAATAGAATCTTCTGAGAATACAACTGATTACTATCCGTTGCTGGGTGCATTGTATGAACAGGTCGGTAGATATGAAAGTGCTTACAAATATTTCAATCTTTCAGCCCAAAAAGCAGAGGAATTGAATGATGCTAATGCAGCTATTTTTTATTATGAGAAAATTATCAATTATTGTCAGAATATAGAACCTTCGGCATATCAAAATATTATTTTGAAATTAGGGAAATTGTGTGGACATCAGGGGAAAAATCAAAAGGCAGTTGATTATTATAAATTAGGACTTGATTTTCCCGAGATTAAAAACAGGTGTTTATCAGAACTTGGTAAAGTATATACAAACATGGGAGATTTTTTTAATGCCATAAATTATCTTAATAAGGCAATTGATTCATCAAAAAATATGGAAACAAGTGAATACATTGATATTGCGCATTTTCTTTCTTATTGCTATATGAATCTTAAAGAGTTTGAAAAGAGTGAAGAAATTTTAAATGATTTATTGAATTTAAGCGACAGAATTAAAGATTATATCTCACGGGCAAATACTCTTTATTATCTCGCAAGCCTTGAGTGGTTCAGAGAAGATTACAAAAAAGCAAGGGATATATGCATTGATTTGCTGGAATTCTGTGAGCAAAATAAATTAAGAAAGCAGCGCGCCTATGTGACAAATATGCTGAGCTCCATTTATGCACAATTTGGTGACATAAATGAGAGTATGAAATATATTGACATAGCAATCAAAGAATTTGAAGAGCAGCAGATATATAACGCCTATTTATCTGCCTTAAATAACAGGGCTATGCTCAATGTTGACAAAGGGCAGATCACCGAAGCTATTAATGATTTTGAAACTGCTTTAAAGGGTGCTCAGAAGTCAGATATTAAACATATACAGTATGTGGCTCTTATTGGTGCCGCTGGAATTTATCAGGATACCTGTAAATTTGCCCGTGCTATAGAATATTTCAATATGACATTGAACGTTGAACCTGATTCAGTATATGCTTATTATGGTCTCGCAATGAATTACCATAAACTTGGTGAGACTGATAAGGCAAAGGCAATCCTTGAAGAACAGATAAAAACAAATGAAGATGTTATCTACCTCGTTGGTCTGAGCAAAATTTACAATGCGCTGGGGCAGCGAGAACTTGCAGGACACTATATGGAAAAGGCATTAAATAAAATGGAAGTAGAAAAACCCAATCGGTCAGTTAAAATTGAACTCTTCTTGAGCGCTTTTTATTATTATTTTGATAACGGAGATTCCGAACGTGCCCTTACTTATGCATTGAAGACAGAGGAATTGAGTCCAGTTATGAGCAAGGAAAAAAATATTGCATTGGCACTTGTAAAGATTATTAAGTTTAGGATTAAGCAGATTGATGAGCTCGATATAGAACACATACTGAACAAATTAAAGGAGAAAGGTTATTTATATGATTATGCAATTTTACAAAGATTGAAGATAGAAGTAATGCTTGAACGGGGAATTGACCCAGAGGAGACAAAGAATATCGCGGAGGATATCTACGCAACAGAGAACATTTTGAAAACAATAGGTGCAAAATACGAACTTACTAAAATCCAAAAACTAATGTTAGAATTCTATCCACAGATTTTAAAGGATTATTCAAGACGGACGATTTCAGAGCAGTACTTAGATACTTTCTCTAATCTTGCAGAACTGATACATTCTCACCTTGGTGATGAAGACTTCATAGCAAACATGCTTGATTTGGTTATTACTGCAACAAATGCTGAACGCGGAGCAATATTTATTAATACGGAAAAAGGCATGCATCTGGCGGCTGGAAGGAATATGGATAAAAAAACGCTCAGGGATGCAGGTGAACTGTCAGAAACAGCAATTAATGAAGTCAACAAAAATCGTATTGTTTTTGTTCCAGATGCAATACAGGATCCAAGATTCAATACAAGAAAGAGTGTTTTGCTTAATCAAATTCGGACAATATTATGTATCCCGCTCGTAATCGGAGAACTCATTGTTGGCGCAATTTATTTAGACTCTACGCTTGTGGGTTCAATGTTTGGTGAAAAAGATAGAGACTTTTTGGCAACTGTATCAAAGATACTTGCATCAGTTATTGATAAGTCAATGTCATATAAAAATCTCCGCGAAGAAATCGCTCAATTAAGAGATGGCACGGTTCTTGAGATAGGAAAGGGATACATTATGGGAAAATCAAGGGTTTTGAAAAAGATTTATAATCTTATCAATGATGTTGCACCAACAGATACACCTGTGCTTATTACTGGAGAAACAGGGGTAGGAAAGGGAATGATTGCCAGATTGATTCATTTTAAAAGCAGGCGAAAAGATAAGAAATTTGTGAGCATAAATTGCGGCACAATTCCAGAGACCTTGTTGGAATCTGAATTGTTTGGATATAAGAAAGGTGCCTTCACGGGTGCTGTAACTGATAAAAAAGGACTTCTGGAAGAAGCGAATGGAGGCACTGTTTTTCTTGATGAGATTACAAATACAAGTCCTGCTTTTCAGTCAAAAATGCTTGAGGCGATCGAAGATAAGGTTATAAGACGCCTTGGTGAGACTCAGACCAGGACGATTGATGTGCGGTTTTTATTTGCTACAAATAAAGAGATTGAAATTGAGGTTGAAGAAGGAAGATTTAGAAGGGATCTTTATTATCGGATTAATGTTTTTGTTATTAAGGTACCGAGTTTGAGGGAACGAATTGAAGATATACCGGTGCTTGCAAACTTTTTCTTACAATTGAAATGCAAAGAATTAAATAAAAAAATAGATGGTTTTAGTGAGGAGGTTTTGCAGCTAATGAAAGAATATCCCTGGCCCGGAAATATTAGAGAATTACAGAATGTTATTGAGCGGGCAGCGGTTCTCGCAAAATCTAAAGTAATCAGCTTGGGAGATATAGGTTTTAAAACGGCACGAGAGATATCACAAATTAGAGAAATTACAAAAGAGGCGATAAGAAACGCCCTTTATACAACAAATTGGAGCATAAAAGAGAGTGCAAAGATTCTTGGTGTGAGCAGAAGGACGATTGAGAGATACATTAAGAAATTCAATTTAGATAAAAATTAGTTTTTTATTGAAAAACCTTCAAAATCAATGCGACAGACCCCCAAAAATGCGACAATTTGTCGCATCAATATCCCACAAACCCTATATAATTTCGTAAGATTTTGAAATCCTTGTTAATGCGACAATTTGTCGCATTGATAACGAATGTGTTCACTTGAAAGAGCTGAAATTTCATATCTTTTAATAGGCACGTTTTTTGTATATATATAAAATGGTTATAAAATAATCAAATTTTAACATTTGAAAAAAGGAAAGTATCTACTATGGTTTTTGTTTTGTCTCAAGATATAAGGGAGTTATATAATGGATAGATGCTCATATGTGAAGGATATGCATAATATTAATTTGGAATCAGCTTTATCATTTATTAGAATGATGGAATCAACCGATATTTATACGAAAAATCATTCTTTTCAGGTTGCTGAGATTGCTTTTGTGATGGGTAAATTTATTGGTTTGTCAGAAAAAGAACTTATGTTGATAAAATTCGCTGGTTTATTGCATGACATAGGAAAGATTATGATTCCTGAAGAGATTTTTAATAAACCCGGTTCACTTAATGAGTATGAATGGGATATAATGAAACAACATCCAAAAAATGGTTCAGATATGATAAGAATAGTCGATGGATTAAAGGAAATTGGTCAATGGATACTCTATCACCACGAAAAATATGATGGCACAGGCTATCCAGAGGGTTTAAAACAAAATGAGATTCCATTCTGCGCAAGGGTTCTTGCAGTTTGTGATTCATATTCAGCGATGATTTCTGACCGACCATATAAAAAAGCACTCAGTACCAAGGATGCCAAAGCAGAGATTAAAGGATGTAAGGGTAAACAGTTTGACCCCGATGTTGTAGATGTTTTTCTAAAACTTCCTGATGAATATTTGAGGAGGGTTATTAAAAAATAATGTTGTGCTTTGTAAATATCTTGCCGGCAAGGGGGCTGGGTGTTTTTTCTCCAATTTGGGGCCATTCTCCAGCCCTCTTGAATAAATACAATTTGGTGTTCATCTCGATGTCAGCCTCAAGAAATAGATTAAATAAATTGCGGTCATTATTAAAATAGTTGATAATTCGGATTTCAAATTTTTAAATGAAAATTTAATAATACGGGTAGGTAACCCCTTTAAATGTTTTTCTTCAGCAGCAATTATTATTGAATATTCAATCAAGAAAGCCATTATTATAAGTATTTTTAAACATTTCGGAGGATTATACAGAAAGACCGTGCCCATAACGAGAAAAAAGTTACCAATGTATAATGGATGTCTCAAAATACGATATGGTCCGCTTATAATCCTGTAAAGTGCACTTAATTCTTGCGTTCTTGATTTTTCTCCAATACAACCTGCGCCCCAGAGTCTTATCAAAAGTCCAAAGATTATGAGAATATGAGATAAAAAATTTTCATAATTTGGTTTGCTAAAATAAAACATTAATAAGAATACAAAAACCCCAATAATACCCCTATATTTATAAAAGAATTTGCCGGACGTCATAATTCTTGAAAATAATTTATTTAGGTGGGTCAGATATACTCCTATTGTTTAGAAATCGGTTTATAAAGAAAATAATCGCCAATTATTCTTTCTATATGGTAATTTTCTTTTATTGCATCTACCATTTCAGGTGTTAGACGCTCTTTATCAAAAAAACAATCTATATTGAAACTAAAGACAAGGAGTGAAAAACGTTTATTTTTAATGTCATTCACGAACTTATCTTGATTCCAGAGTTTTTGATTGGCAAGCTGGGTGAATTCAAAGGGTTGGAACAGAACTTGTTTTTTATTAAGAACAATTATTCCTCCATCTTCAGATATTACGCTACCATCTGTATTTAATACGAACCGCGAAAGCTCTGCAGCCTTTTGTCGGTCAGATCTGGTTATTGCTGGCTCACTATAGAAAGGCATATGAAGAAATAATATCAACTGGATAACTAATGCATTGTTTATAAAAAGAAAATATTTCTTTTCATCAATACAATTTTTTAATCTTTCAATTGAAAGACCGGTAAGAATACAACTAAGGGCAATCAATTCAAAAAAATAATTTGTGTTCGCACCGATTTTCCCCACCGAAATTCCCGTGATTGCAGTAATAATAAAATAGACGCTCCAAATAGAAAATTCTTTATTGCGTAATGTATCAAAGATAAATACGATAGAAAATAGGAATAATATTGCATGGTTCTGCAAAAAACGAACATAGTATTTCAATGCCTGTTTTAACTCAAAGATATTCAAATTATATAAAATATTGTGTCGGAAGAATTCGCCACGGGTCAAGTGATTTATCAGAATGAATATCAGTAGATAGGAGATAATCATTGAAAAAATGAATGATATAGCCCTTTTTCTCTGTGTGAAAAATAACCATATTGAAATAGTAATGGGTGCTGCAATAAATGTCTGTTTTGTGTATAATGATAAAAGAAAGAAAGGTATTGAACAGAGTGTGCTATTCCTCTGGTCAAGGTGGAGAAAAATGTAAAATCCAAGCAGGCTAAATAATAATCCTAACATATCAACACGCATAAAAGGTGTATCTTTGTAAATATAAGAAGATGAGATAAATAATAAGGCAGAGACGATGGCGATTTCTTTTTTAGTTTTGGGGAGCAGAATTTTATATATTAAGAAAACAACAAAAAGCGTGGCAAGAAATGTAATCAATCTTCCCCAGGCAAGTGAGACACCGAATAATTTTACAAGCCCGGCACAGAATAATAGATAGATAGGAGGATAATTCGTGACAATTAAGGGATAATCGTTTATATCTTTATATATCTGCCTCCCTTCTAATAAGAGGTTTACCTGATTGAGAATCAACCCTTCTGGATATGAAACCTGGTAGGGATATGTAATTATAATTGAGGACTGGATAAGATAAAATACTACATATATTATTAAGCCAGCAAACACGAATGATTTTAATCTATCCATTATTATC
Organism: uncultured bacterium; assembly: GCA_964559225.1. Taxonomy (GTDB): domain Bacteria; phylum Hydrothermota; class Tepidihabitantia; order SM23-42; family JAOAFX01; genus JAOAFX01. The sequence continues at coordinate 8,199 of CAZLGA010000070.1, forward strand.
TTTCACACTGAAATGCCTAACCTTTTCTTCAGAGCCGAATGTTCGTGCGAAACAATCTATTTAATATCAATCCAAAATGCCGGAGAGGGGATTTGAACCCCTATGCTGTTGCCAGCGCCAGGTCCTGAACCTGGTGCGTCTCCCATTTCCGCCACCCCGGCTATAATTTCGTTATTGGTTATTAAGACATAGTTGCTCGTTTCTAATTCTTTCAAATTATAGTTAAAATCAATGTTTTGTCAATCAATAATAAGAAATAGAAATTATGATTTTTTTATTATTGACTTTATTTATTTGTTGTATAAAATTGTATTATGAAAAATTTAATAGATATTTTCATCAATCCTTCTGCAGTTTTTAGAGGTATAAAAGAAAAACCTGATTGGCTGAAGCCCTTGATTGTTGTCTTGGTTGGATTGTGTATTCTTTCCCTATTAACTATCTCAACAACACATGATTTGATAACTGCTCAACAGATAGAGGCAATGAGAGAGCGTAATATGAGTGATGAACAGATAGAACAGGCAATGAAATTTACTTCTGGACCATTCATTTATGTCTCTGCGGTGATAGGAACAATAATCAGTGTAAGTATTATCCTACTGATATTTGCCCTGTTATTAAACGTTTTCATACCAATGGCAGGTGGTGAAGGTTCATACAAAGTTGTTTTCTCGGTTGTATCATATGCGGCATTGGTCAAAATTCCTGCACATTTACTCCGATGGATATTAATCATGATAAAAAAATCTTTAGAGGTAACTACTTCCCTTGCCCTTTTTGTTCCCAATCTTCCAGTTAATTCATTTGCCTACAGATTGTTGTCAAGCTTTGATTTTTTTATTATCTGGGAAATGATACTCGTGGCAATGGGAATTAGTTTAACCAATAATCTAAAAAAAGAGAAAGCATATATTCTTGTATTTGTAATCTGGTTTGCCTCAATCTTGTTAGGTATTGGGCTTGGGCAGGCTTTCAGACCAAAATAAGAGCCTTTTTTATTCGGGAATTTTCTGCCGATAAAACTTTATGGATTTGATTTTGAAATTTCGCGGATTATAATTATAAGGGTTTTTGAAAAACTGTGAAGCATTATAAATCAACGGCTTTGATTTTAAATACTGGTTCATCGGATTAAGTAAAATACCGCACACTTTTTTTATTATACCGGGCTCACGATTACGATAGGGAAATCTTATGATAATTCCGGGAATATAGTCATTTGCAAAAATGTTATCCCAGATCAATGGTGCCCTGCCCAAAATTTCTGTTATTAGGTCAATATCCTTTTCAGTTATCTTGCGTGATACTATATTTTTTCCAGTCCAGAATATCTTGATATTTTTGTGCAATGTTTTTGCAACGGTTAAAATATACTCTGTTTTTTCAAAACTACGATACTGGGTAGGGCAGAAGAATAGGTCGGGATTTTTGAATTTATCTTTTATCAATTCATATACTTTATTCGCAGTTGTGGTCTGTTTTAATGCAGTATTTGAATCTAAGTTTATTTCTATATCATCATAGAATATACTATAATTTTCAATCCCGATTTTCATCATTGATTTGACTTTTTTAATAATCAACCCGATGTTAGGTCTTGGACCTGGAGAAAGTGCATAGTTAAATTTTATTCCATGCTTACGGGCGAGGTTATTTAGCGTTTCAAACTCTTCCATTTGAACGGCCGGGTATAATTTATAATATTCTTTTCTATGGAATGGGTCGGATTTGGGACCATATACATAAGTATTCAATTTTAAAGAAGAGAGGAATTTTATCAGATCACAACGTTCATAAAAGGAGTATGTTTTACCATAAAACCCTTCAACTACTCCGAAGATTTTACTATTTTTCTCCATCTATTGCTTTAAGTAATTTTATCCAGGCCTCTGGATTTTTCTCTATTTTTTTCAACTCTTTTTTAACATCAATTTTAAAATTTTTTTGTAGTACATAGAGTGAGTCCTCTAAACCCTGGCTTTGGGTAATGTGCTTTCGCATTTCGCGTTCTGCCTTTAAATAATCAACAAGTTTTGGATGGTATTCAACTTTCTTACAGTAGAAGAAAAGAGCAGGGATTATGATTAAAAAAAAACTTAGTTTTTTTAAACTCACTGCCACAGATAAAATAATTTGGGGATGAGCATTTGTTCCACGGGTTCGGTCAATATTTCAATAAGGCTGAGCCGTTTTGGGGGATATATCAGGTTGGGTTTTGCGATGCCAAGCATATCACCAATAAGTTTTACTGCATCTTCAAATGAACCGAGGGTATCAACCAAACCTATTTTTTTTGCCTGACTACCAGTAATTATTCTGCCATCAGCAAATTTCAAAACGCTGTCTCTTGGTAGATTACGTGCTTCACAGGTTGCCTGGACAAACTGTTCATACACATCAGTGACAACATCCTGGAGTAACTTTTTTTCCTTTTCATCCATTTTGCGAAATGGTGAGCCAATATCTTTATGTTCTTTTGATTTAATAACCTCATAATCAATTCCTATTTTTTTCATCAGTTCCTCCAAAATCGGAAATTGCATGATAACACCAATGGAACCTGTGATTGTGCCGGGATTGGCAACGATTAAATCGGCAGGTAGTGAGACATAATAACCACCAGATGCGGCAAGCGCGCCCATAGAAACAACTACTTTTTTCTGTTCACGACATTTTTTAAGTTCTTCGTATATTTCCTGTGATGCAGCAACACCGCCACCAGGTGAATCTACGCGGACAAGAATGCCCTGGATGTTTGGGTCTTCCGCAAATCGCTTTATATCACGAACAGTTCTCTTGGAGGATGAGATAACACCTTCAATCTCAATTACACCGATACTACCAGTTGGAATAAACATCGCACCCCTTGAAGCTAATCCTATTATTAATCCCAGTATAACTGCTACTGTTAAGACAATAATTATTATTAGATGTGTTTTTTTCATAAAATCTCCGTTTTATTATTTTAATCAAAAGAACAAAGAAGTCAACGGCTTGATTCTCTGAGTCCTCCTCACTTTTCGCTTGTTAAAATTAGGAATAATTCATTTCCACCCAAACTCCAAGTTTATTACGGCATACCCGTAGCACTTCGTAAGTGGAAATGGAATTCCCCTTTATCATTCCAATACCATATTCTTTGCCATTCCGAATCATTCATCTTCTCATTTCATTTTATCATTCCATTCCGAACCATCACTTATTGCCATTCCGCGCCATCACTTATTGCCATTCCGAACTATCACTCACTGTCATTCCGAACTTGTTTCGGAATCTAAAAAGGTGTTTAACAACCTACCCAACATATTGAGATGCTGAAACGAGTTCAGCATGACATTGTTCAGGGGAGACAGTTCAGTGAGAAGCAACATTAGGCATCCAGTTCGTAAGTGGAAATGTGGTA
>CAZLGA010000071.1:0-10503 GCA_964559225.1 uncultured bacterium
TATGTCCAACCGAGAGTTAAAAAATGAGTAGGAATCAGCGATGTTAAATTCCCTGACTCCTCTCAACTTTACTTTTATTCTTCGACAGGAAACAGACAAAAAATACCACATTTCCACTTACGAACTGGATGCCTAATGTTGCTTCTCACTGAACTGTCCCCTTGAACAATGTCATGCTGAACTTGTTTCAGCATCTCAATAGGTTGGGTAGGTTGTTAAACACCTTTTTAGATTCCGAAACAAGTTCGGAATGACAGTAAGGGATAGTTCGGAATGGCAATAAGTGATGGCGCGAAATGGCAATAAGTGATAGTTCGGAATGAAATGATAAAATGAAATGAGAAGATGAATGGTTCAGAATGACAAAGAATATGTTATTGGAATGATAAAGGGGATATAACCTTATTTTCTAATTTTAACAAGCGAAAAGTGAGGAGGACTCAGAAAATATTATTGACATTTACTATGAATAAGTTATAATACACTATGAAAAAGCGAATTGGTGTTCTCACTAGCGGTGGTGATGCACCAGGTATGAATGCAGCAATAAGAGCGATTGTCCGCACTGCTCTTTATAAAGGATATGAAGTTCTGGGAATAAAACATGGTTACAAGGGATTGATTAATAATGATATAATAAAATTGGACCACCATTCAGTGGCGAATATTATACAGCGGGGTGGTACCATTATTGGAACTGCCCGATGTGATGAATTTGAGACTGATAAAGGAATGAGGAAGGCAAAAAAAAATATTGAGCAGAATAAAATAGATTGTGTTATAGTAATCGGTGGTGATGGGACAATGCGCGGGGCAAAGGCATTTTCTGAAAAATTCGGAGTGAATCTCATCGGACTTCCCGGAACGATTGATAATGATCTTTATGGTACTGATTATACAATTGGATTTGATACGGCAGTGAATAGTGCGCTTGAGGCAGTTGACCGCATAAGGGATACTGCGTCTTCGCTGGAACGGGTATTTTTTATTGAAGTAATGGGAAGGCATGCAGGATTTATCGGTCTTGCCGTTGGGCTTGCGGGCGGTGCTGAGGATGTGATTATTCCCGAGACACCCACTGATGTTGAGGAGATTGCCCGAATAATCCAAAGCAATATTAAAAAAGGCAAAAAATCAAATATCATAATCATTACCGAGGGTGATGAGGCAGGGAATGCACTCACCATTGCAAGAAAAGTTAAAAAGCTGACCGGTGAAGATTATCGCGTTGCCGTCCTTGGATATATCCAGCGTGGCGGAACACCGACCGCAAACGACAGAATCCTGGCCTCAAGATTGGGCTACTATGCAGTTGAGGCGATAGAGAATGAAAAGTTTGGAATTATGGTCGGTGAAATAAACCACGAAATAGTTTATACATCATTTGAGCAGACCTACTCAATGAAGAAGCCCGTTGAAGAATATCTTTATAAAATGATAAAAATTTTATCAGGATGAACTAGAAAAGTGACTATCAATTTTTAAGGCATTTTTTATTACTTTGACAAGACTCTGGGCATTAAGGGAATATTTTTTGTATAATGCATCAGGCTCGTCAGAGCCACCATATTCTGTAATCCCCACTTTTACAAAATCTATATTTAGTTTTTCTTCCGCAATTATCTGGGCAATAATACTTCCAATACCTGAATAGATAATGTGGTCTTCATAGGTAATGATTAACCCTGTTTTTGCTGCTTCTCTTATAACATTTTTATCCACCGCAAAGGGTGATGATACATTATATATTGTAATTTTAATCCCCATTATACTTAACTCTTCATACGCCTCAATCGCCTTTGAAACCATAGGTCCCATTGTAAATACCGCACAGGAGCCACCTTCCCTGATTAAATCTACCTTCCCATAATCAAATTTATAATTTTCATTGAAATATATTTTACCATTCACATCTTTTATAACCGGCAATTTTGTTCTGCCCACACCAATCATCCAGTTTCCGGACTGATTCAAAACATAACGGACTATATGGTCGGTCTGATTCGGGTCTGCAGGAATGACAACTTTAAATCCAAAAAGATTTCTTAGAAGTCCGAGATAATCAATACAATGATGGGTCTTGCCATCCGGTCCAACATTATAACCTAAATGTGTTGCAAATATCTTCAAATTGGTGTTATTAATATCATTCAGTCTAAGTTGATTAAAAACTTCATCGATTGCAAAAACGCCAAAATCTGCCCAGATAGTTGTTATTCCATTTATTGATAAAGCACCGGATATCGTTGCTGTGGTATGTTCGCTCACACCCGCTTCAAAGAAATTCTGGGGCAATATATTAGCAAACTTATTTGTCTTTACAGAATCCATAAGGTCGCAGTCAAATACTGCAATCGTGTTGGGTGGATTTAATTTCGCAGTTTCCTCAAGAATTTCTCCAAATACTGTCCTTAGGTCAGTAGTCTCTTTATATATTCTCGGTTTACCAATTTTGACCTCGGGTTGAGCTATTTCTAATCTTTTGTACGATTTTATCTCTTTATTATTGTTTTGTAATAATGAATCTATATCATCTTCTATTCCTAACTCTTTCAATGCATTTTTACATTCTTCTCGTGTTAGTGCCTGACCATGATATTTCGCATTATTCTCCATAAATGATACACCCTTACCAATTGTAGTCTCACAAATTATTACATATGGACTTGTTCGGTCAGAAATAGCCTTTTTTACCGCCTCAAAAATCTCTTTATGACTATGTCCTGAAACTTCAAGAACCTTCCAACCATCAGCAAGATAATTTTCTTTTATATTGACGGGCATTATATCCTCTACGCGGCCTGAAATCTGAAAATGATTGTAGTCAATTAATACCGATATATTATTCAGACCAAACTTTTTTGCAAAGCGCCTTGCCTCACTCACCTGCCCCTTTGCCTGTTCCGCATCACTCATCACCACGAATGTATTATAATTTAAATTTTTTAATCTTGCAGCCAGTGCAAAGCCACAACCTGCTGATAATCCCTGTCCTAAATTGCCGGTCGACCATTCAATACCAGGAATATGCTTTTCAACATGACCTTCAAACGGACTGTGTATCCGTCTAAAACTCACTAATAGGTCATTGAGGTCAATGAATCCAAGTCTTGCTAAGGCGGAGTAAAATCCTGGTGAGGTATGTCCATGGCTCACAATGATTCTATCCCGCTCCAATGCGTCATAATTTTCCGGTGAGATATTTGCAAAATAGAGGATTGTGAGATAAATGTCAATCGACGACATCGAGCCGCCTGGATGGCCAGACCCAGCGATTGTCGTCATCTTCAAAATATCACCCCGGCAGAGTCTTGAAAGTTCTTTCAGCTCCTTCCAGACTTGTTCATTTATTTCACTGAAAAAGTTAATCTTCTTCATATCACTGATACCTTAAAATCATCTTCAGCAATTGTGTAATCTGGTTTGATTTTTAAAATGAGATTACAATCCTTGGAAAATTTCGTCAGAATATCAGAACCACGCGAGGTGAGGAAATCCGCAATACGCGGTGAGACCTGTAATTCTACAATTTTATTCTTAATAGACCTAGTATTATTATAGAACCAGCGTTCAATATCACTTATTACACTCATCTTTGAAATTATTCTACCGCGGCCTTTACAGACCGGGCAGATTTCGCTTAATGAATAAGTGAGACTGGTGCGCGAGCGTTCTCTTGTAAACTGGAATAGTCCAAATTCACTTACCTCACCAATTCGGTAACGGGCACGGTCGCTTCGTATCAATGATTTAAACTCGCGCACAACCTTATCTATACTCTCTTTTTTTTCCATATCAATGAGATCAACAACGACAAGTCCACCAATATCGCGTAAACGCAACTGCCTGGCAATCTCTTTTATTGCCTCAAGGTTCGTTGAAAGCGCAAGCTTCTCGGCCTGTTTTTCCCTTGAGGATTTACCTGTATTTACATCTATTGCCAGAAATGCCTCAGTGTGGTCAAGGACAATGTATCCGCCACTTGGTAGCCATACCTTTCTCTCAAAAATCATCTTCAATTGCTCTTCAATACCCGATTTAAAAAATAGCGGCTCCGGGTCTCGGTATAATTTTACCCTTGAGCGCATCCGTGGAGATACATTGCTTAAATATTGGATTATTTCACGATATTTTAATTCATCATCAACATAAAGATTTCTCACTTCCTGATTAAAAAGGTCGCGGACAATCTTTATCAATGTACTTGGCTCGGCATAAATCAATCTCGGTGCGGGTTGTTCTTCAGATATTCTTAAACTTTTCTCCCAGAGAGATTTTAAATAATGGACTTCTTGCTGAATCTCCTCAGGACGGGCAGTTGCTGCAGCGGTTCTGATAATCAATCCCATACCCTGTGGTTTTATTTCTTTTGCAAGGCGCGAAAGGTGTTCTCTTTCATGACGATGATGAATTTTTCTTGATACACCAATATTTTTAGCATTTAAAAGCAGTACCACATACCTGCCTGGAATGGAAATATAAGAAGTAACGCGGGGACCTTTTACTCCATAAGAATCTTTTGTGATTTGAACGATTATCTCCTGATTTTCTTTCAATTTTACATCTTTGGTATTAACCTCTTCTTCAATCTCAATATCCTCACTTTCAAACAATTCCGAAAATTCTTTAAATGGAATTTCATCGAGGGGTAGAAAACCATTCTTCTCCATACCAATATCAACAAATGCGGCCTTCAAACCGGTCATAAGATTTAGAACTCTTGCCTTATATATATTCCCCACAAGGCTAATCTGATCAGGACGATCTACATGGAATTCAGTCAAAACATCGTTTTCCAGAAATGCAATCCTCGTTTCAGTCGTCGCAACACTTACAAATATATCCTTTCTTGTCATCTTACCTCCATCGGCGTACACTGGAGTCCACTTTTCTTTATAAACATTAACGTTCTTGTAACTTTATATTTCTTTACTTCTTCTATCGGCATCTCGGTAAGGTATGAAAGAAATTCATATATATTGACATATTTTTCACCATAATATAATCCACAGGTTAAAATATTTTCACTATAAGAGATTGATTCTACGGATTCTGATAGATTCTTAACCTTTGATTTTGAACTAATATACACCGGTTGGTTTTTAAATATCTCAAGTTGTTTACGGATTGCGCTCTCTGGTATGGAAATTTCATAATAGATCAAATTTATTGAACTTGATAGAGATGGGGTATGGGGAGAAATACCTCGGACATCGAGTATCCTTATCCCCGGTGGAAAATGTGTGTTCAATTCCCGGGGAATATTGCCAAAATATTCACCATCAAGATAGAAATCAAAATATTCTGATTTAGAAATCTGCCCGACATTCTTAGGTGGACCAAATGAAATCCTGGGAATGGGTGAGAATCCCGAGGTAAAATTTAAAGGTAGGTCACTTCTTCTGAGTGCGCGATAAATGGTTCTCGTTATATCAAGATGTGATGCATAACGAAAATCTTCACCGATTGAATATTTTACACGATAGGCAAAAGGCTGGAGCACTCTCTTTGGATACCTTCCATACCCAAGATATTTTTCTTCACTTTTGGAATATTTTATAATATCACCATTACAGGCACCACAATTGCTACAATTTTCATAATAGCAATTTGGAGTTATTTCTCCTTTCTGTGCCCGTTCATATTCAGACTTCAGAAATTCCTTTTTTACTCCAATATCAATAAAATCCCAGGAATGGGTATTGTTGCCATTCAGGTAATTTTCGGGGTTCACTCCTGTCTTCTCAAATGCTTTTTCCCATCTATTAAAGTCAAAGAATTCACTCCATTCTTCAAATCGGGCACCATTATTATAAGCTTCTTCAATAACTGGAAATATTTTTTCATCAGCCCTTGATAGCAATGCCTCAATAAATGATACCTCCGGTGCCTGGTATTTTAAATCAACACGATTTTTTTTCCATCTTTTAACCATTCCAATCCGCTCATTTAACTCAGCAATTGAGAGAAAAGGCACAAATTCAAATGGTGTGTGTGGCTTTGGCACAAATGCTGATAAAGATATCTTTATAAAACCCTTTGGACACATTTTGAGAATCTCGTTGACCAGCCTCTTTATCTCATTGACATCTTCTTGTTTTTCAAATGGCAGACCAACCATAAAGTATAATTTGACCTGGCGCCAGCCCTGTTCATAGGCTATCCTAACTGCATTCATCAAATGTTCTGTAGAGAATGGTTTGTTAATTTTTTTTCTTAATCCTTCAGAACCGGCCTCAGGTGCAAATGTCAAACCGGTCTTTTTTATTTGTTTTAATAAATGGGCGATTTCTTCAGTAAATAACTCACCACGCATTGCCGGTAATGATACACTGATATTCTTTTTTTTCAACAATTCATTTAGTTTCCTGATAAGATTGGGAAGATTGGGATAATCAAGAATAGAAAATGACAAAAGAGAGACTTCTTCCCAGCCGGTCTCCCGTATCCCCTTATCAACTGCCTTTATTATTGCTGATTCCGACCTTATCCTCAAGGGACGATTTGTGTATCCTGCCTGACAGAATCTACAACCATAAGTGCAACCCCTCATAACTTCTATTGCCAGACGGTCATGTGTAATATCACATATCGGAAGGATTGTTGGAGAAGGAATGGTTTCTTCAGATAATTCATTTGCAACTAATTTTTTTATGGTCTTTTCTTTTCCATGGATTTGAGGAACCCATACCCCTTCAATATCTGCCAATGCTTTTATTCTCTGGTCTTTCTTTTCTTTTGAAATATTTATAAGAATCTCATTTATTTTTTTTACTACATTTTCGCCATCACCAATCACAAAGGCATCAAATATAGGACTCATCGGCACAGGATTTAATGTACATGGTCCACCCGCAATCAATATAGGGTGTTTTTCATTGCGGTATGTAGATCTATAGGGAATTTTCGCAATATTTAGGATATAGAGTACATTTGTATAATTCAGTTCACTCTGTAATGAAAATCCTAAAAGGTCAAATTCATTTATCGGTTTCTTTGTCTCAAGACCGTAAAGGGGTTTATTATGCTGCTTTAACCAATCACCGAAATCAGGCCAGGGTGCAAAGATTCGTTCACACTGGATTGAAGGATGTTGGTTAAACATATGATAAATAATCTTTATTCCCAAGTTTGACATTCCAATCTCATAGACCTCTGGAAATACTATACCAACATAGATGTTGGGGTTGGTTTTAATAGTAATATTAAGTTCTCCCCCCGTATATCTGATAGGCCTTTTTACAAGCGGTAGTATTTCATCTAACATATTTAAAGACATCAATCAACTGCAAATTTTTTATTTTTCAGAAAAGCCTCTACAAAAATTTTTACAGTAATGCGTAGCCCTTTTCAATCGCACGGTCATTTAGTGCCAGTTGGTCTTCACTTGCACGTTCAAATCTCTTACGCTGTGCCTTCTTAATTGACACAATACTCACTATGTTCGTCTTTTTTATCACGGCACCGAGCATCACCATATTAGCTATCCTACCCTGCCCAAGTTCTTCAGCGATTATATTCGCCTCTATGGGAATTACTTCAATATCACTTCTTTTGGGATACGATTTGATAAGGCTCTGATTTAAAAATAACATTCCGCCAGATTTAACTAACGGTTCAAATTTCAAAAGCGATGGTTCGTTCATTATTATTGCGATGTCGGGATTAACAACTACCGGAGAGGCAATCTTTTCATTTGATACTACAACCTGACAATTGGCAGTGCCACCACGCATTTCAGCCCCGTAAGACGGAAAAAATGTAACATTTAAATCGTCTAAGAGTGCAGCATATGCAAGTATTATGCCGGATGATACAATACCTTGACCCCCAAATCCAGCGATGATAAACTCTTTTGTCACTTTGCCTCCTTTGCTCGATTTCGGAATTCACCCATTGGATAATACTTTGCCATCACATCAGCAATCCACTTCTTAGCCTGAATTGGTGTAACACCCCAGCCAGTAGGGCACATTGAAAGTACTTCAATCAAAGAAAATCCTTTATTATCAATCTGATACTGGAATGCGGTCTTTATCGCCCTTTTCGTCTTTATGATATTCTTCGGCGTATCAACTGCAACCCGTTCAAGATAGAAAGGACCATCAAGTCCATTTAGAAGTTCACATACTTTTATGGGATACCCCTGTTTTACAACATCCCTTCCTTTAACCGAAGTTGTGGACCACATACCAGGTAGGGTCGTTGGTGCAAGCTGTCCGCCGGTCATACCATAGATTGCATTGTTGATAAAGAATATCGTTATATTTTCATTTCTTGCAGCGGCATGAATTGTTTCGGCAGTTCCAATGGCAGCAAGGTCACCGTCACCCTGGTATGTAAAGACTATGCATTCAGGTCTGGTCCTTTTTATACCAGTTGCTACCGCGGGTGCCCTCCCATGGGGAACTTGTATCATATCACAGTTAAAATACTCGTCGGCAAAGACTGAACAGCCGACAGGTGCAACACCAACGGTTTTCTCCCGGATATTCATTTCAACCAGTAGTTCACCGATTATCCGATGAACAATCCCGTGGCCACATCCCGGGCAATAGCGTTGTTTTATTTCAGTCAATCCTGCAGGTCTACCAAATAGAAGTTTCATTTCTTACCCCTTATTTCAAGAATCTTATTATAGACCTCCTGGGCATTCGGCAAACCACCACCCGGATGACCTATGAAATGAACTTTTGAGCGCCCTTCAATTGCAAGTTTTACATCTTCAATCATCTGCCCAAGACTCATTTCAACAACGAGGAAGTTTTCAATTCTTTTTGATAGTTCACTTAATATATCTACAGGAAATGGCCATAGTGTTATAGGTCTTAACAACCCTACTTTTATTCCTTTTTCTCTTGCAATCCTCACTCCTGCTTCAGCCACACGCGATGAAGTGCCATAAGCAACTATCATTATCTCCGCATCATCAATTTTAATCCCTTCATATTTTTGTTCATTTTTAATAATCATTTGATATTTCTCCCAGCGACGCCAGTTCCATTCCTCAAGCTTACCCGGTCTTAAATCATAAGAACGAATAACCCTTCTTTCTCTTCCTTTACAACCCGTAAGCCACCAATCCTGTTCCGGAAATGATTTTGGGTCAATAGGTTCACCTTTTAATTCCACTGGTTCCATCATCTGTCCGAGTAGACCATCTGTAAGAATCAGTGCAGGGTTTCTGTATTTTTCCGCAAGTTCAAATGCAAGTTTGGGGAATTCAAATAATTCCTGAACTGAATTCGGGGCAAGGACAATTGTATGATAATCTCCATGACCACCGCTTTTAACCGACTGGAAATAGTCAGATTGGGCAGGTGCTATATTTCCTAATCCAGGACCACCGCGCGCAACATTAACAACAAGAACTGGCACATCAGCACCTGCGATATAAGAAAGTCCTTCCTGCATTAAACTAATTCCTGGAGAACTAGACGATGTCATTGCCCTTGCACCGGCAGCGGCTGAACCAAAGAGCATATTTATTGCGGCAATTTCACTCTCGGTCTGGAGGAATACACCGCCAACTTCATTCATTCTTATCGACATATACTCGGGTATTTCATTCTGCGGGGTTATTGGATAGCCTGCAAAAAACCTGCAACCCGCATATATCACCCCTTCAACCAAAGCATGATTTCCATACATCAATTCTTTTTCAGCCATAATTGCTCCTTATTTGTAAACCTCAATTGCTGGTTCAGGACAGATCATATAGCAATATCCGCAGCCAATGCATTTTGACATATCAATGACCTCGACAGGATGATAACCACTTGAATTGATGCGGTCAGGAGCGAGCCTTAAGATATTTACCGGGCAAACATTATCACAGCAAAGACCACATCCCTTACAGACTTCTTCTAAAATCTTAATTTCAGGCATCATACCTCCTCAATTTTATGGCAGATCCGTTAATTGGTGAAAATGCCTGTGTAAATTTATTTTTTTTGAGAGAGCATATAACAGCTTTCTCTTGGAATTTGCTGAAATTAAATTTAATCAAAATTATCTCTGCCTTTCTGTTTATGGAGATATTATATTGAAAAATTGCCTGAAGTCAAGGACTTAAGCCAGAAATCAGCTCTGCCGAATGCTTTTTTAATTTTGGAGGATTTTAAGAAAGAGATTTCTGAAAATTGCATTTTAAGGGTGGCTTAATCTTAGGGATAGACAACGTCCTGCTATTATGCTATAATAACATAATAGTTAAATTTGGGGGATAAACCCAGAGCATTGGAAATTGCTCAGGAAGTATCAAAGCGGATCTGGAAACGCTTGGTGATTGCCTGCGTTGCTTCCTCAGGCGTAAAAATAAAACATCTTAATTCTTCTAATAGTCTTCGCGCAATATTCCGGATACTGCCCAAAGACTTCTTGAGCACTTTAAGCAGACTGCCTTTTTCTATCAATTGACTGATGAAATGGGCAATCTGTAAGAGCAAAGCGTAAACGACCTCCTTCGTTGGCTAAAATCATACAATTATCTTTGTTAATCGG
>CAZLGA010000072.1:0-110 GCA_964559225.1 uncultured bacterium
TTTTTATCATACTAACTATTAAATCATAAAAGCCTTACGGCTTAACTCCAGAGATAAAAGGCTCACGCCTTAACTTAAAAGAGATAAAAGGCTCACGCCTTAATTTAAAA
>CAZLGA010000072.1:210-10443 GCA_964559225.1 uncultured bacterium
GAGATAAAAGGCTCACGCCTTAACTTAAAAGAGATAAAAGGCTCACGCCTTAACTTAAAAGAGATAAAAGGCTCACGCCTTAACTCCAGGGAAATTCTTAAATAACGAAAAAGGGTATAATGGCATCTATTTAGTTTTTCCCAAGCATTTCCTAAAATCTTTATTTTTCTAACGGACCAATATCCTCAGAACTTCTATTGTTATCCTGAAAATCATAAATTTATTTGAGTAAGATTTTATTTTGATGAAAGACGGTACCCGACCATTTCTTTCTGTGCTATGAACAAATAAATTTTGATATAAGATGTCATTTTCTAACTTCTTGACTTTTATCGGATTAAAAATATAATATATTGTGACACTTCTATTGTTTTTCTTCTTCAACCAGACACCGATATTGATTGAGAGTTTTACCACCCCTCAATTTCCACCCGCAGGCTGGGATACTTTAAAATCAGGTCCAAATATGACTACCTGGTTTCGATTTACATATGGCACAGCCATTCCTGATTCCTATCAAGTAAGGCAGCGTGTTTATGATGTCTCAGACACTCTCAGGACCGGCTGGTCAATATTATTGACTCCAATTATAAACCTGGCTGCCTATAACGGTCCTGAGACTCTTTATTTCTGGTATAGATTTTCGCTTGCAAATAAAAATATGGGCCCAGATGATACCCTTTATGTGGAAATAACAAATAATGATGTGAATTGGTGGAGATTATTGAAGATAGATGTATCTGCTGATACCAATGTCTGGATGATTGCCCGGATAAGCCTTGCCAGTTATGATACTTTTGCAAATGCAAGAATACGGTTTAGATTTGAAGATAAGCCGAATGGCTTTTTAGGTGCATCAAATTGTAATTTCTGGCTTGATTCAATCAAAGTTATCTCGTATTATATTGATACAATTCCACCGGTAATTTTAAATACATTTCCAGCAAACGGTGATACGAATATCGGAATTGGTTCCAATATTTTATTCTATTTTAACGAACCGATAAATCCTACAACGATAATCCCTTCTGCATTCAATATTGCAGGGAGTGCATCAGGGGGGCACTCGGGCATGTTGACGTACGATACCATAAATTTTGTGGTTCAATTTAATCCTTATAATAATTTTAGTTTTGGTGAAACAATCAATGTCTGGGTATATGATACAATAAAAGATATTTTTGGTAATAGGCTCGATGGAGATAATAACGGCATTCCTGGTGGTACTTACTATTTCTATTTTCAAACAGCCCTTGCACCTGATTCAATCCCTCCAGCACCGGTAAATAATCTGGCAATAACCGATATCGGAACAAATCATGTGGAGTTGCAATGGACCGCACCTGGGGATGATGGAAATTCAGGCAGGGCAAGTTATTATGATATAAGATTTGCGACTTTCCTGATAACAGAGAATAATTTTTATGCAGCTAATGCATGTTTAGGAGAACCACCGCCATCGAATGCAGGACAGAGAGACTCTTTTGTCATTTCTGGTCTTGCATCCGGCACTCAATA
Source organism: uncultured bacterium (assembly GCA_964559225.1). Taxonomy (GTDB): domain Bacteria; phylum Hydrothermota; class Tepidihabitantia; order SM23-42; family JAOAFX01; genus JAOAFX01. Next base: position 1,729 of record CAZLGA010000072.1, read on the forward strand.
TTATTTTGCCTTAAAGACTGCAGATGAGGATTCAAATTGGTCATTTATTTCAAATGTCCCTTTCTGTACAACCCACACACCAATCGAGAGTCTTCTTGTATTAAATGAATTTCTTCCTGATCCAAAAACATTTGACCATAATAATAATGGCAACTATAATGACCTTGATGAAGAATTTATTGAGATTTTTAATAAGGCATTTTATAGCGTTAATATTTCTGGTTATAGAATAAGAGATTTTGTTGGTTTTCATACTTTAAATATACCGAATTTTTCAATCCCTGCCTATGGTTATCTTCTTTTATATGCAAGTGGAGAAGCACTCGTAATTAGCGGTGATGGTGATACATTACAGATTGCAACCTGGGCTGGAAACTGGGCTGATTTAGATAATGCGGGTGATACGGTATATTTTTACGACAATCTTAATAGACTGGTTGATAAAAAAGGGTATACAAGCAATAATGTCATTGCGGATTTTTCGATTGCCCGATTGCCCAATGGGACCAATAACTGGATAAATAATGCATTTCCAACACCGGGAAGACATAACGGGATTGAATATGTCTGGCCTATTTCAATTGCCTTCAAAGACCAGGATTCTAACTTTATCCCTGATCTGCTTGATTCCACGGTCACAATTAGTGGGATTGTTACAGTGCCCAATGGGTTATTTTCAAACTGGGAGGCATATATCCAGGATAATACGGGGGGTGTGTGTTTATATTCAATAAACTTTCCTATACCCTTGAATTACGGCGACAGTGTTTTGGTAACAGGAAAGGTTGCACAGTATCGGGGAAAGAATGAAATGAAAAATTTTACCTATCAGATATTAAAACAGGGATGTGCAATTCCCGCTCCTTTTGAAATAAATGGAAATATTGCCAATACCGAGGCATATGAAGGTTCTCTGGTTAAAATTCGTGTTTCTTATTTTGGCGGGTTTCTGCTTTCAGCAACATCTTATACTGCTTGGGATATGGCGAATATCCCTTTTAAGGTTTATATCAGTGCAGGAACAAATATTCCTGGGCACCTCGCACCTGTTGATACATTTACCCTCATCGGAATAAAGAGCCAGTATACAACGAGTTCAATCCCCAATAATGGTTATGAAATACTGCCCAGGGATACATCGGATTTTTCTCATTTGTTTATTATGCCACAATTAAAGACGATCGCAATATGCCAAACACCTGGGAGTGATGGTGTTTCATCAAAATATGTTGATAGTATGGTGGTTGTTGAAGGGATTGTCACCGGACCTAATTATGTTTTTTCTTCGGGCAATCCGAGTTTTTATATCCAGGATAATAGTGGCGGAATAAATGTCTATAATTCAAGGGGTGATTCTTTGTTTGATAAATATATAGATTCATTGGGTGCAAGGTTCAGGGTTTTGGGAAAAGTCACTGAGTACAATGGACTCACCGAGATTGCAAATGGTTACGCCTGGTTTTTGGGAATGGATACTGTTCCATTGCCAAAATTCCTTGAGCCGAATCGGTTTTTAAATGAAACAATGGAAGGAAGTCTAATTAGGTTAAAAGGGATTATCAAATCCACACCTTATCAGACCGGTGCGGGATATAATTTTGAAGTTTTGAATGGAGATTATGGAATTTCGGTAAGGTTTACTACAGGCAGTGGTATCAATCCTGCTACAATTATTAAAAATGAAACAAAAGTATTTACTGGAATTGTCGGACAATACGACCCAGAACTACCTTATACAACCGGTTATCAACTTTTGTTAAGATTTCCTGATGATATAAAATCACCCGATTATGATTCCGCAAGCAGTGAACCATTAATCGAAATTATTGGACCGAAGACATTCTTACCCGCAAGGGGTGAGCAATTGTATTTGAGGATAAATGCGCCCATAGATTATAAACTGAATCTGAAAATATATGATATGTCGGGCAGGATGGTAAGAGAACTATATAATGGTGCAGGTGGACCCCAAGAGCTATATTGGAATGGCAAGGATGATTTACGAAGACAGTTAAAGATTGGTATCTACCTCTTGAATCTCAAAGCACAATCCCCTGAGGGTAGAATATTGATTAAAAGAACCCTTGCGGTTATCGGAACTGAGTTCTGAGGAGGATAATTGGAAATTATACTGAGTTTTTGTCTGTTCCAGTCATTTGAACGATATCTAATATCCGCAAATAATCAGGCTTTAGCCTATGCATGTGTTGCTACGGCTGAGGGCATTGATGCAGTGAGAATAAATCCGGCATCGCTTGTATTATTAAACAAAAATATCATCGGTACGAGTTATGAATATACTTTTTCCCATCTTGAAGGGTTGCAGAATATATTCTTTGGCTTTGCAAGACCAATCTTCAAAGGTGGTCTGGGTATCGGCGTCAGCCAGTTTGGTTTTGAAGAGCAAAAAGAACAAGGAATTACTGCAGGATATGGCATTGGTTTGAGTAAAGAATTTTATTTAGGTGCATCTTTTGACCTCTATATGATACAGAATAAAAGGACAGGAACAGGTATATCTTATGGTTTAAATGTTGGTATGATTGGTAATCTATCAAAAAAATGGTTTCTTGGTGTTTACGGGCACAACCTCAATAAGCCGCAATTTGGAAATTCAGAAGTTGGCACATTGCTACCATCTTTGCAGGCCGGTATTGGATACAAACCATTTGAAGACATTACATCTGAGATTGATTTGTCAATATCTGACCAGAATCTAAGATTGCATACTGCAGGTCAAGTTTCAATTATAGATTTTTTGAATTTGAGAACCGGTTTCAAGACCAATCCTAATTCATTATCAGCAGGATTGGGGATAATTTATAAAAACATAAAGATTGATTATGCCTGTGAATACCTCGTTGATTTACCTTTGAACCATACACTTTCATTGAGTTTTGAATTTTAAAGATGATTTTTATTTTTATCTTTTTCACATCTTTTCAGATTGATATAAATCGTGCAAAAATTGATGAATTTTACAAACTTCCGGTAGATTCTAGTTTGGCAAAGGCAATCTACCATCACCGGGAGATTTATGGAGAGTTCAAATCGGTCTATGAATTGCTCAATGTGCCGGGTATGGATGCAGAAAAATTTGAGAAGATTAAACCACTTGTTAAGATTGCAGTTCCTTTTCCTACAAGGACTGAATGGGGTTCGATAATTGCCGAACAGAAGAAACTTGCCAGTGAGGAACCCCCTTCAAAGAGTGCAATCGATGAATGGGAAGATCTTTTATTTTCACCGATGAATATCAATCGGGCACGCTATGATGATTTGATTATTATTGACCGTATGACCCCGATAGATGCCCGGGCAGTTTTGAAAACGATTTCACAAAAAGACATAAAGTCATCAAGAGATTTGAGAAGGGTTCAGGGGCTAAGTTATTATAGTTATGTATCATTGAGAAGATATGTGCAATATACAGATACAATTGATAAAAGACTTCACGGTTCAGCAAGGATCAGATTTGAAAATAATAATCGTCTTGATACAGGTGAGGATGATGAGAATATTGCAACGAGAATTTCTTATCTTGAGCAGGCAAAATCAGAGATTGATAATACAATAGTAAACTTAAAAAATTATTATGGCTGGCAGGATGATGAGTGTGAGGGGTTAAGAAGGCAGATCGATACTTCGGTTATTTTATTAAAACGACGGAGAGCCGAACCAGAATATTCTATTAGATTGAAAGGAAATTACGAACGAAGGTTGCGATTAGGAATTCTGCATCTACCGAACAAAAATTTTACTAAGGGTTATATCGGGCTGGGAGATGTTGGACCGATTTATAGATTTTATCTGGGAAATTTTCGGGTCGTCTGGGGTGAAGGGATAATGATTGACAATTCTGATGAATATCGCGCAAGAATATTTACAAGGTCAACAGGAATTTATGGTGATTTGACTGATAACATAAATTATGCGCTTGCCGGTGCTGGTGGTAGTTTCTTTTTGCCTCTGCCTGCAAATGTAGGCAATGTTAAACCATCTGTTTTTTACTCTAATACACAGCGCGATGCAATTTTAAATCCTGATGGAACGATATGGCGGAACATCTTAAATTATTACAATCAACCTTATTTTAAGAGTCAATTGAATGAACAAACACTTGGTTTGAATCTTAGATTTTCTCCCTTTGATAGGATTAATCCCGGAACATATATTGCACTTGAAGGTATGATTCTTGATTATCCTGAAAACAAAATAAATCCTGACCCGAGATGGATTGATATACCGCTTGATAAATATGACCCCTGGTTTTATCCAGAGATAACCAGATTGTCGAAGAGTTCAAGGAGATACTATTATGGGACTGAATTTTCAATTCCATATAAGAATCTTTTCCTTTCCGGCGAATATGTAATACAAAAAGATACAATGCATAATAAGGCAATCGCATATATATTCAAATCAAGAGTACAGTATGATTATTTTTATTTGAATGTTTTATACAGATATTTCAGTCCGGATTATGACAATCCTTATAATCGGGGTTTCTCGGAATATCGCCGATTTGAGGATACACCATTTGAAAGACCTTATGCACTTGTTAATCCAGAATTTATTTCTATGTATGATGACCCTACACCAAAACCAGAGAAAGGAATATTCCTTGAGACCCGTTATCAGTTAACAAGAAATATAATATTGACACGTGCGTATCTTGATCTGTTTGAGAATGTGTGTCATAATTTGAATAATTTAAGGGGTTATTTTGAATTTGAGCTCCAGCCCATCTTCCCGGTGCGAATAAGGTATTCGGAAAAATATATCAGAAAATATATGCCGAGGTTAATTCACCCCACCGTTTCTCAGACCTTTGAGACCTCAATCCGTGTTTTATTTTTTCTTTCTAATTTTGATAATCTTAGCATGGAATACCGGAATGGAAATGTCTATATGACCGTCTCAGAAAATGAAGATATGGAACTCAATGGTGGATTTTTGAATTTTTCATTTGAACACAATTTTCTAACAGGATTTTCTATTGAAGGTGGGCTTGCCATTTGGAAGACCGATGGAATGAGCCAGTGGATATTTGAAGATACGGGGGTAGACTTTCTTTCAGGCTGGGGTATTAAATATTATGTTGTTACATCTCAGAGGGTCAGAAATCTATTAATGAAATTGAAATTTCGTAAAAAGCAAACAATGATTGAACACAATGGATTACATAACAATCCAGATATTTATTATCCTGAGTTACCATGGGTAAGGGTGGATGACTTTGTGAACTATGAAGATAATATCCGTATAAACTTCCAAATAGATTACTTATTTTGAATGCAAGTTATTGTTAAGATAAAAATTGATTGGAGAATTTGTTACATAAAAAGAAAGGGGCATAATGTTTAGAAGAAAAATAATTTTTCTCTTCATAACTTTCTGTTTAATATTTGCAAAGGAAGTTAATCGTTATCCGCTACTACCATCAAACCTTAAGGTCAAAAATATTATTTTTTTTATTGGTGATGGAATGGGTATTGCCCAGATTCAATCTGCAAGAATAAAGAGCCGAGGTGCTACAGGCAGATTGAATATGGAATTGATGCCGGTAACCGGATTTGTTAATACTTGCGCTGCGGATAAATTGATTACGGATTCGGGTGCGGGTGGAACAGCCCTTGCATCAGGTATAAAGACCAATAATGGAGCCATTGGTATTGATACTTCAGGTATTCCATATCGCACAATTCTTGAAATATCCCAGAGTTTGGGAAAATCAACAGGTCTTGTCGTTACATCTTCAATAACCCATGCGACACCTGCAACCTTTGCGACTCATACAGCAAATCGTGATGAAGAACCAGAGATTGCCGAGCAGTTGATTTGTAATAAAGTGAATATTCTTTTTGGTGGAGGTAGGGCATTCTTCCTGCCTAAGAAAGTGAGAGGGAGTAAACGGAAAGATAATTGTGACCTAATTAAAGAAGCAGAAAGACTGGGATATACCCTAATTGAAGATAAAATCGGATTGATGAATGCTGAAGGTAATTATCTCTTAGGACTCTTTCAGATGGAAGACCTAAAAAATGATACAACAGAACCCAGTCTTGCGGAAATGACAAAAAAGGCAATTGAAATTCTCAATAAAAACCCTAATGGATTCTTTTTAATGGTTGAAGGCAGCCAGATTGACTGGGAATGCCATGAAAATCAAATTGACCGTATGATTGAACAGATTTTTAGGTTTGATGAGGCAGTAAAAGTAGGACTTGATTTTGCTTTGAATGACTCCCACACAATTGTGTTAGTGACTGCTGACCACGAGACAGGAGGATTGGGAATTGTAGGGGGAACGATTAATGGGGATAAATTGGACTGTAAGTGGTTGAGTAGAGACCATACCGCTTTAATGGTGCCATTGTTTGCCTTTGGACCAAAGGCGATGATGTTTACCGGGGTCCGCGAAAATACAGAAATACCATATATCCTTGCCAAAATTCTGGGAATAGAAGTTTTTCCTGTGAAAAAATAAAAAAATTAAGCCATTAGACGATTTTACTGTGATTGAAATTTAGCATTGGGACTAAGGTCTTTTTTTAGGATTAAAATTGAAATTTCAATATACTTCACATTTCATTTTACTTGTCTATATTGTATCATGGTAATCAAAAGATGTATATTTTTAGTAGTGTTGTTTTCAGCTGTCCAGGTGAAGGTTGAAAACCATAATAAATTTTTTGCCACAAGTAAAAATGAATTTTATCTTGTTATGATTACTACAGGAAAAAATGAATCTATAATCTAATGGTTCTTGCGCATATTAATGAAAATTCGGCAAGATACGCCGAGGCATTTTATTATTATTACAAGGTTGTGGGGTTTGATTCAACCCAGACTGAGGTAGATAAATTCTGAATATAGAAATAAATATAGTGTCACCAGTTAATTGAATTTATTAAAAACTGATTTCTGAAGCGTGGTATGAGGAACGGACAAGGGGACCACTGATGACATATCTTATCCCCATTTCTTCACCAATTTTTTTAAATTTACTGAATTCTTCTGGCGTGTAGTATTTTTTAACAGGTGTATGCTTTTTTGTTGGTTGTAGATATTGTCCCATTGTTACAATATCAACCGATTTATCTTTTAAATCTTTTAGTATTTCTATTATTTCTCCTTCTTCTTCACCGAGCCCGAGCATAAAACCACTTTTTGTAGGTATTTCCGGATTCATTTCTTTTGTAATCTTCAACACATTTAAAGATTTGTCATAACTACATCTTCTGTCTCTTATATAAGGTGTCAATCTCCTTACAGTTTCAAGATTATGACCGATGATAAATGGTTCAGCATCTATGATTTTTTTCAAAAATTCTATCTGACAATTAAAATCCGGAATCAAAACTTCAATTTTTGTCTCAGGATTTTTGTCTTTTATTGCCTTGACTGTCTTTGCATAATGACCACTTCCTAAATCTTCAAGGTCGTCCCGGTCAACCGAAGTTATCACAACATAACGAAGCCCGAATTTTTTTATTACTTCAGCAACATTTTCAGGTTCATCTGGGTCTAAATATCCTTTAGGATTGCCTGTGGTTACTGCACAGAACCTACAGGCACGGGTGCAGATTTTTCCTAAAATCATAATTGTTGCACTCTTTTTAGCCCAGCATTCTGCGATGTTGGGACAGCGTGCTTCCTGACACACCGTTGAAAGATTATATCTTTTAAGAGTATCAAAAACTTCTTTAAATTCGTTTCCTGAAGGAAGTTTTATTTTAAACCAATCAGGTTTTCGTGGAAGAGACATTTTTAAATCTCTATAATTACCCGATTTATCCTGTATATTTATTTTTGAAATCTGATCTTTTAATCATCCGCACAAAACCGATAAACACGAGAAGGGTAATCAAGGGTAACAACATACTGTTAGCAAATCTCAGATACCAGTAGGGTTCTCCTTGCGCACGGATTGATAATAATCCAGAATCGGGCAGGACTTTAATTAGAGCAACCTGATCAGCTCCGTAAATCTCATGATACATCAGTGATATAATTGCACCATCTGCCCAAAGGAGTGCTGAAACTATCATCACAAAAAACATTTTCTTCATTTTCCCTGTCTCCTGTTCAATCCCAAAACAAAATCCAATCCAAAGGTATTCAGAGAAATATATCTCGGTGAATGCTCATAGTGCCGATTCGCTTTCAAACTAATAGATAGTGCCAAAGTAGTTGTCGGTATAATCATCCGGGGCAAGAATATTTACAGAGAGGAAGGGGTTTATAATCTGAACAAAAAGAAAGTAAAATATCATACTTACAATTATATTTGCATTATTTAGCCTGTCAACAGGAATTTGCGAATGGATACATAATCGTTACCAGTTTAGAAATTATCTTAGAAAGCTAATTGAAATAATAGGTCTTCCTATTTTGATTGTTTTATGGCTTCGTTTCGCTGGTATTAAAGTTAAAATCACGATTCAAACCGATTAATATCCGTAATGCCTGGATACGATGTCTATAGAACCAACTGGAATAACTGAGTCCTCCTCACTTTTCGTTTTATCATTTCATTCCGAACCATCGCTTATTGATATTCCGGACCATCACTCACTGTCATTCCGAATTATCCCTTGCTGTCATTCCGAACTATCACTCACTGTCATTCCGAACTTGTTTCGGAATCTAAAAAAATGTTTAACAACCTACCCAACCTATTGAGATGCTGAAACGAGTTCAGCATGACAT
>CAZLGA010000073.1:0-10441 GCA_964559225.1 uncultured bacterium
AACATATTGAGATGCTGAAACGAGTTCAGCATGACATTGTTCAGAAAGAAATAGTCCATTGAGAAACGGCGGTAGGTATCCAGTTCGTAAGTGGAAATGTGATATTTGTCTGTTTCCTGTTGGAGAATAAAAGTAAAGTTGAAATGAAAAAGCCATCTGTATCTGGATAAATCCAACTTATCCAATAATTCTAAACCAGAAACTGCTTAACAACACTCTTTAAACCAACCACCCTACAATCTTTGCCCATAAGTACAAAGGCACTAAACTGATGAATGCCTTCAGACACTCCTGCTCAATGGTATTCTGCCCAGAATCATCAACAAGATGAACAGCCACACGCCAAAAGAAGGGGATTGCTCGTTATCACCCCCACCTTTTTCCTCTCCATCAAAGGGGGAAGAAAAAGCGAGGAGGGCTCAGTCAAAGAAACTTGACTTGCGGGTTTTTTTGGTTAAATTCTTATGTGTTATTATTATTGATTATCATCAATACCTCTGATTTCAGGGGATTGTGGATTCCCAGATGGTCAATACAGGATAAACATAAAATATTTGAAATTATTGATAATAAGTTCAATCATATATTTTTGCAGATATTTGGAAATGGAGAGGCATACTATCCATCAGAGATTGCACCATCGAAAATTAAAGATGACTTATGGCTAAAAGATTTTCTTAACCGTGCACATTCAAAAGGTATTAAGGTATCTGCTTGGATAAATGTTTTTTATTCCTGGGGTTATGGATCGAGAATAGATGATAGTCGCCATCCCATCAATTTTGCATCTGATTGGTATGTTTTTGATAGAAATCAGAGGTCAATCTATGATTATTCAATTGATGAACTTAAAAAGTTACGCATAGAAGGTTATTATCTTGCACCAGCAAATCCAAGCGTCAGGATTTATTTATTGAATGTGATTGAAGAGATAATGAATAAGTATGATTTTGATGGTATCCATCTTGATTACATAAGATATCCTGGTGAGAATTTTGTATATGATATACACTTAAGGACAAAGTTTCAAAGAATGTATTTTTATGACCCATTAGAACTTAATAATGAATCACTAAAAATGAGGCTGGGGATAACAGGTAATGATGAATTAAATAGAATATGGTGGCAATTTATCAATAATGACCTTACTGAATTTGTGATTCAAGTACAAAAAAGAATAAAATCTATAAAATCCGATTGTTTACTCTCGGCAGCAGTTAAGCCTGATTATTCCATTGCCCAAAACGAATTTTATCAAGATTGGTTGACCTGGGTTAACTATGATTATATTGACTTTGTTTGTCTTATGGCATATTCAAACAATATTGATGGAATAATAAATAAAACCCTTGGTAATGTAAAAGATCATAAAAAAATTATGGTTGGGCTTGGAATTTATAATCTAAACCCAGATGTAATAAAAAAACAGATTGATATGATAAAGAAAACACCGTTCGGTGGTTTTGTATATTTTTCTTATACCCAGTTAAAAGAAAATAAAAAATATCTGGAATTAATAGACTAAAAGACAAGCTTATTTGGTTTCTTTTTACTTATTCCATATTTTTTTATCTTCCGAAAGAGCGTTGAGCGATTTATACCCATCAAACGTGCTGCTTCGGACATATGCCAATTCACTGTATTCAAAATTGTTACGATATATTTCTGTTCAGCCTTTGTTTTTATGTCATTTATATTTGGAATATCTTCGATATTTCTTCTTTTCATTGTCCATTGTCTCCTTTGGGAATAAAGCAAACAGAGGGCGGAAGTGCTTAAGTTTTTCTACAAAGCCCTCTCCACTTTCCGCCCTATTTTACTCTACCCCATATACTTATATGCAAAATTCGTGCCCATCCATTCTTTTAAAATTTTTTAAAAACTCCCGAAATTTCATAAAGTTTTCTTCTAATAGAATTAAAAGGGAAACGATATTCTTAAATATGTTGCAACTTTGCAACATATTTTTCGTTCTATGTTACCCAAATTTTATTAGAACTTCAAAATCTTCCCATAAATGGTGAGAATATTCAATACCGTTTAATATATTTAATTGTTGCATACTTGCAACATCGTTTGTGCAACATTGCAACAACATATCCAAGAATTATTATATACAATGAATGTCTTTCTATTAGTCATTCAAGTTATTGGACTAAAGACCACCAAAAATAAAAAGCTCAACCATAAGCAGTGCATCTTTTATCAAAATAAAATCTCACGAAGATAAACTTATGATTTTCTGGAAATGCATCAAGGTATTGTTGTGAGATACCATTAGAGGTGCTGTGTAAGTTGTTCCCAAATTGTAGGGTACAGACTTATTTGGATGGAATAATCTCTTCCTTCCTCTGGAGCTGGACGCTAAAGACATAACACTTAGGGTGGTGTCGGTTTGTGTAGCGGATAAGATTATTTGTGATTTAAATCGCAGGATTGACTTTTAGGTTTTTTTTGTTATAATCCATTATGCGGATGCTAATCTTGAGTTGCAAGAATGTATTGCAAAAAGAAGTTGGTGATTTAAAACCACTTGAAGAAGCGATAGCAAAATATAAAAACCGATACAAAACTCATGTGATAAAGTTTGTTTTTTTTGATGAAGAGAACATTTTCAACATCAAGCCTGTAAAGAGAAAACCAAAAGACATAAGGGCATTTATAAATCAGTTGGAAAAAAAATGGGGGAATATTCAGACAATTTTAATCATTGGAGGAGATAGGGTCGTTCCATTCTATCGTTTGCCGAATCCTTGCGATGATGATGACGTGAATGTTTTATCTGATAATCCTTATGCTTCCAGGGATGATGATTTTTTAATTCCCGAAAGAGTTTGTGCCAGAATACCAGATAATAATAGAATGGATTTTATAATCAAACAATTAAATAAATCATTCACTAAATATAATAAATCATTTGGTATGAGTGCTGAAGTTTGGAGGGAGGCATCTAAAAATGTTTACAAACAGATAGGTGATGTAAGAAACCTTAAGATTTCGCCTCCTACCACATCTGAAAATTTTAATTCAGAATGGCTTAAGCAAAAGGATTTTTTATACTTCAATTTACATGGTAGTGCAATATCAGAAAACTGGTATGGACAGCAGGGTAGTGAATATCCTGTTGCATTGAGACCCTCCAATATTGTATCAGCGACGGGTTTTGTTGCGTCCGAGGCATGTTATGGTGCTTATATAATAAGTAAGACTGAAAAAAATGCGTTGTCCTTAAAATTTTTAGAACAGAATAATGTAATTGGATTCTGCGGTTCAACGACCATTGCTTATGGTCCTCCAATGCCTCCTTCAAGTGAAGCAGACCTTCTTGTGAAATATCTTTTTGAATATTTAAAACAGGGGTTATCAGTTGGTGAGGCATTTAAAAATGCCAAGATTGATTTTGCCCGCAAGATGATAAGACGCCACGGGTTTCTTGATGATGACGACCAGAAGACCTTGCTACAATTTGTGCTATATGGTGATCCTTTGTTAAAATTATTTTAATGGACGAAAGTCCAAAGGAGTCAAATGATTGATAAGAAAATAATAGAAAAAATAAAGAGGGAGGTTGAGAAGAAGTTTCCTGAATTTAAGGGTGTCAAACCCGAGGTCAATGAGAAAAAGATGCCACCGCAGAGGCAGGTTTATAAAAAACTTTCCCTTGAAGTTTCTGAAGAAACAAAAACCATATTCAGTTTTAAGTTTGTGAAAAGAGTTAAAATGGCGGACAATATACGAATGAATAAGATTCTGCTCGTCACGACGGATAAGTCCGGGCAGATAATAAAAGTTACGCAGTCAAAGTAATATAAAGGAGATTTATGGTTGAAGTTCTTATAATCATTTTAATTTTTTCTTTCATTTCCCTGATTTTTTCTATTATCCATAAATTTCTGCCGATAAGCATTTTCCAGGTGATTGTGATTTTGTTTACTATTTATCTTTTGATCCGTGTGCGGGTAAAAATATCACGGGCAGAAAAAGAGAAATTGAGGGCAAAGATTGAAGAGTTAGAAAAAAAGATTGAGGGTTTGAGTAAAAAAGAAATTTAATTTTTTTACCAGGTTGCTTTTCTAACCCCGGGAAGTTCACCCTGAAGTGCGAGTTCTCTGAAGCAAATACGGCATAGCCCAAATTTTCTGTAAAATCCTCTGGGCCTTCCGCACCTCTGACATCGGTTATACTTCCGGGTTGAAAATTTTGGCGGTCTTTTTGCCTTTATAACCAAACATAACTTTGCCAATTAGCCTCCTCTTTTATTTTTTTCTCTCAAAAGGCATACCCAGTCCTTCAAGCAATGCAAGGGCATCCTCATCTTTTTTTGCTGAAGTTACAAGGGCGATATCCATCCCAAAAACCTTTTTCACCTTATCATATTCAATTTCAGGAAATATTGTTTGTTCAGTCAAACCAAGATTATAAGAACCACGACCATCAAATGAATCTCTCTTGAATCCCTTGAAATCTCTTATGCGGGGTGCTGCAAAATTAATAAATCTATCAAAGAATTCATACATCCGGTTACCCCTCAGTGTCACTTTTAAACCTATTATCATACCTTTGCGAATTTTAAAATTAGAAATGGGTCTTTTCGCGCGCGTATAAGCAGGAGTCTGTCCAGTTATCCTTGCGAGGTCCTCTTTTATTATTTCCAGTATCTTGGGGTCTGCGACTGCCTCACCTACACCTGTATTGATAACTATCTTTTTCAGTTGCGGCACTTGATAAATATTTTTATATCCTAATTTTTTTAATAATGAGTTTCTCAATGTTTCTTCGTAAAAAATCTTTAGTCTTGGTTTGTTACTTTTTTTCATTCAATTATCTCCCCACATTCTTTACAAATTCTAACTCTTCTTTTTTCAATTTTTTCTCTTTTTATTTTGGTTTTTTTGCCACATTTAGGGCAGATGAGGACAATGTTTGAAATATGAATTGGCGCTGGTTTTGTAATTATACCTGATGGTTGAGTCCGAGAACGGGCGCGCTGGTGTTTTTTTACAAGATTGACTCCTTCAACTATTGCCTTTCCTTTTTCACGGTCCACTTCAAGCACCCTGCCTCTTCTACCTTTTTCTTCACCCAAAATGACCTCAACCAGGTCATTCTTTTTGATATTGAATTTTATTTTTTTTATTTCTTTCATACAACTTCACTCGCTAAAGAAAGTATTTTTGTAAATCCTTTTTCACGTAATTCACGCGCTACAGGACCGAATACCCGTGTTCCTTTTGGTTCTTTCTGCTCATTGATCAAGACACAGGCATTATCATCAAATCTTACATAAGAACCATCAGGACGTCTAATTTCTTTTCTTGTTCGGACAATGACTGCCTTTGCCTTATCACCTTTTTTGATAGGGGCATGAGGCAAGGCATCTTTTATTGTTACATTTATAATATCACCAACATAGGCATAACGCCTTCCCGAACTTCCAGTAACATGCATGCACATTGCCACCCGTGCACCAGTATTATCACATACCTTTAATCTTGAATAGATTTGAATCACCTGAACCTCACTATCATTTGATCAATCGTTAAATTTAACATTTTTATTTAGCTTATTTTTTTTAAAACCCGCCACCTTTTCAATTTAGATAAAGGGCGTGTTTCTTCAATCAATACCTTATCGCCAACCTTACATTCATTCTTTTCATCATGGGCATACACTTTCGTTATCTTTTTAATATGCTTCTTATATAGAGGGTGTTTGACAAACCTTTGAAACTCAACGATAACCGTTTTCTGCATTTTATCACTAACCACAACACCAATCCTTGTTTTACGCATTATTCTCCTTTCTTTGCTTTTGTCCTGGTCTGAACTTGTTTAGCCTGTATTAATTTTCTTTTTCCCAATTCATCTTCGCGAAGTATTGTCTTTATTCTGGCGATATCCTTTTTAATCATTCGTAATCTCAGTGGATTGGGCAATTGCTGAGATGCGTGGCGAATGCGTAGATTTAACAATTCACGGTACAATCCGTTTAAGATTTCAATCAATTCTTCTCTTGATTTTTCTCTAAGTTCATAAGCCTTCATATTTTAGTCCTTCTTCTCTTTGGACAAATTTTGTCTTGATTGGTAACTTACTGCCAGCAACACGGAATAATTTTCGTGCTTCTTCATTGGAAACCCCTTCAATCTCAAAAATAATTCTCCCCGGTTTTACAACACTGACCCAGAACTCAGGTGTGCCTTTTCCTTTTCCCATTCTCGTTTCTGCAGGTTTTTTCGTTACTGGTTTATCAGGAAATATTCTAATCCAGACTTTGGCACCTTTTCTCATACTGTGGGTAATGGCAACCCTTGCTGCTTCTATCTGACGTGCGGTTATCCATGCGGGTTCAAGTGCCATAAGTCCATATTCACCAAAGGCAATTGTACTACCACTTGTTGCCTTTCCTTTTCTTCTACCTCTTTGCTGCTTACGGTATTTTACCTTTTTAGGTTCTAACATTATTGTACATCTCCTCTATATATCCAGACCTTTACTCCAACTGTGCCATAGATTGTAAATGCGGTAGCACGAGCAAAGTCTATATCTGCCTTAATCGTTTGTAATGGAACACGACCTTCACGGTACCATTCACTCCGCGCAATCTCAGCACCACCGAGTCTGCCCCCGCAACTTATCTTAATCCCTTTTGCTCCAATCTTCATTGCTGAGATTACCGAACGTTTCATCGCCCTACGATGTGAAATCCTTTGCTCAATCTGTCGGGCTATATTCTGGGCAACGAGATTGGCATCAAGTTCAGGAATCCTTAATTCTTCAATGTTGATTGAAACTTCACTCTTTATTAGACTTTTGATTTCTTCATGAAGTTTTTTAATTTCCTCACCACCCTTGCCAATGATTTTACCGGGCTGGGCAGTATAGATTGTGATAATCACTTTGTTTGATACGCGTTTTATGACTATATTAGAGACCATGCAGTCTGCGAGACGCTTATTTAAATAGCGACGGATATTAAAATCTTCGATAACTAATTTTGCATATGAAATTTCATCAAACCATTTTGATTTCCAATCTTTTGTTACACCGAGACGAAATCCTATAGGATGTGTTTTTTGACCCATCATTCTCCTTTCTTTGATTGTATTGGTTTGTAAGAATCAACAATAATTGTGATATGGCAGGTTGGTCTTTTAATTATTGATGGACTACCTCTGAAACCGGGGCGCAGACGTTTAAACCGTGGACCTTCATTGGCAATGGCTTCTTTTACATACAGGTCTTTATCTTCAATCCTTACTGAACCGACCTTATTTTTTAAATTTGCGACCGCTGAATTAAGCGTTTTCAAAATAGGAATTTTTGTTCGCGAATGATACAGAGTCAATATTGCCCGTGCCTGTGGAACTGCTTTACCTTTAATTTCTCTTAAAATTTTTCTTACCTTTAAAGGCGATGCCCTTTCGTATCTTTTAACGGCACGCGTCATCATTTTTCTGACTCTCTTTCCTTCTCGGCTTTTCTTGTTCCCGAATGAGCACGGAATGTTCTTGTTGGTGCAAACTCGCCGAGTTTGTGTCCTACCATTCTTTCTGTGATATATACTGGGATAAAACGATTACCATTATGCACCGCAATTGTAAAGCCGACAAATTCAGGAGGAATAGTAGAATTTCTTGCCCAGGTTTTAATTACTTTCTTTTCTTTGGTTTCGATAAGGTGCATTATTTTTTTTAGAAGCTTCTGATCTATATAAGGACCTTTTTTCAACGAACGAGACATCACTTTCTCCTTTTTACTATAAATTTATCTGAAGTCTTTTTTCTTTTTCTTGTTTTCTTGCCTTTTGTCAACCAACCCCAGGGTGATGTAGGATGCCTGCCACCGTGTGCCCTTCCTTCGCCACCACCTAATGGATGGTCAATCGGATTCATTGCTACGCCGCGCACATAGGGTCTGATACCCATATGTCTTGTTCTTCCTGCCTTACCAATTGATACACTGGAGTGTAGTGCATTTGATACCTTGCCAATAGTTGCCCGGCAGCGCAAATCCACCAACCTTACTTCACCTGAGGGAAGTTTGATATGGGCATACTTTCCTTCTTTTGCCATAATCTGGCAGGAAAGTCCCGCACTACGAACAAGTTCACCGCCTTTCTTTGGCGAAATTTCAACATTGTGTATCTCCACACCCAATGGAATATTACTCAATGGAAGACAGTTGCCAATTTTTATTGGCACATTATCGCCCGAAACCACAGTTTCTCCTACATTCAAACCTTCCGGGCATATTATATATCTTTTTTCACCGTCTTTATATGTGAGCAGGGCTATGAATGCACTGCGATTCGGGTCGTATTCAATAGCACTTACTAACGCAGGAATGTTATCTTTGTTTCTTTTGAAATCAACGATTCTTATTTTCTTGTGGTGCCCACCGCCACGATGGCGGGCAGTAATTCTTCCAAGGTTATTTCTACCACCACTCTTCTTCTCAGATATAACGAGTTTCTTTTCCGGGTCAGTCTTTGTGATTGGCGGAACATTTGCGGTGTAAAAACGGCGACCCGGTGTTAAAGGACGATAAACCTTAATACCCATCATACACCTTCTACTATTTCAATCTTCTGTCCTGGTTTAATCCAAACTGATGCTTTTTTATAACCAGGACGATAACCCTCTGACCGTCCGAGCCTGCGCATTTTACCACGGAAATTTGCGGTGTGCACTTCAATGACATTTACACCAAATAATTTTTCTATGGACTCTTTAATCATCTGTTTGTTTGCCTTCTTTAAAACTAAAAATTGATAGCAATTTAGTTCCCTGAGACGGTCTGCCTTTTCTGTAATTATTGGTCTGATAATTATTTGATCTGGTCGCATCTTTTCTCCAATTCGGATAAACCATTTTTTGTGAACAATACATAGTCAGCCCAAAGCACATCATAACAATTTATGTCTGCTGAACGTTTCAAATTTATTCTTGGAATATTTCTGACCGATAGCAGAAGATTTTTATTGATCTTATCCGAGCTGATGAGAATCTTTGTACCATTAATATTTATTTTCTTTAATAACTCATTTATAATTTTTGTCCTTGGTTTTTCAATATTCATATCTTCAATTATGCGTATTCTGTCTTCTTTTGCCGCGGCACTGAGTGCAGAAAGAAGTGCCTTGATTTTTTTCTGTTGGGGCATTTTTTTGTAGTAGTCTCTTGGTTTAGGACCGAATACAACTCCGCCCTTGCGCCATATTGGAGAACGAATACTACCATGTCTTGCCAGTCCTGTGCCTTTCTGACGCCATGGTTTTCTACCACCCCCTCTGACTTCAGCGCGCGTCTTTGTTTTGGCAGTGCCGCTCCGCTGGTTGTTTAATATGATTGTGAGTGCTTCCCATAACAATGTTTTGTTAATATGGGCACCGAAGACCTTTTTTGGTAATTCTAACTTACCGATTTCTTCACCCTTCTGATTATATAATTTTGTATCCATGACTATTCTTCCTTGCTCAATAATAATAGTCCATTCTTTGGACCCGGTACTGCTCCGTGCAAATAGATTATGTTGTTTTCAATCTTTACAATCTTGAGATTTTTTATTGAAACCCGTTCGTTTCCATAATGCCCAGGCATTGTTTTACCTTTTAGTATCCTACCCGGATCAGAATGCCCATGTCCAGTAGAGCCGATTCTTCTATGTGACATTGAACCATGGGATGCAGGACCACCTTTCCATCCCCATCTTTTTATTCCACCAGAAAAACCCCGTCCTTTTGTGAAACCTGTTACCTTTATTTTATCACCTACAGCAAAGACCTTGGAGTCAATCACATCCCCGGGTTTGTATTTTTCAATATTATTTGTATTGAACTCAGCGAGCCACTTTGCTGATTTTAAATTCGCTTTTTTTAGGTGCCCGAGAAGTGGTTTGTTCACCTTTTTTTTCGTTCCAAATGCAATCTGTATTGCTCTATAGCCATCTTTATTTTCGTCTTTTACCTGAATAACAGGACAGGGTCCTGCCTCAACTTTTGTAACCGCTATGAGTTTTCCGTCTTCAGTAAAAATTTGAGACATACCTATCTTTTTACCTATCAATCCTATCATATCGCTTTTACCTCAACATAAACTCCAGCCGGAATTTCAAGTTTGTTAAGGGCATCGATGATATCAGGGGTCACATCGTTCAATTCAATCAGACGCTTGTGAATTCTCAATTCAAACTGTTCTCTTGATTTTTTATCAACATGCGGTGAACGGAGTACAGTATACAATGAGCGTTCAGTAGGTAGGGGGACCGGACCTGATATCTTTATGCCAAATCTTTTCACTGTCTCCACAATGGATTTCACAGATTGGTCAAGAATCCTGTGGTCGTAAGACTTTAATCTTATCCTTAATTTATTCATTATTCAACCTTATTCAATTATCTGTGTTACCACGCCAGCACCGACAGTCTTACCACCTTCACGA
>CAZLGA010000074.1:0-10279 GCA_964559225.1 uncultured bacterium
TGGGGTGTGCCGATTACGCCTCAGTTTGCGTTGAAGTATACGACCTGGCCACCGACGGTTGGTGTTGAGGAAAAAGATAGATTATCATTGGAAACCCGAAATGTTTGTATAGTATTAATGCCGAATCCATTTAAAAACAAGTTGGATATTAGATACAGCATACAGGATACAGGATACGGGATAAGAACAGAATCAGCCAGTATCAAGATATTTGATATCTGTGGTCGTTTGGTAAAGTCCTTTTCACTGACTACTGACAACTGCCTACAGAATACCCTTATTTGGTCTGGCGATGATGATTTGGGTCGTCGGTTGCCTGCGGGTGTCTATTTTGTCAAATTTGAAGCAGGTCGTTTCACCAAAGTGAAAAAGGCAGTATTGTTGAGATAGAGATTGAACCTTTGGGTTTAGAAGTCTTCGGACATAAGTTGTTTGATACTAATTAATGTCTGATAAGCGGAGGTTATTTTTTCTTGAATATTCCAAAGATACCACCCTTTTTATCATCATCAGAACCGGGTGGCGTTGATTCTATCTTCTGCTTTTCTTCTGATTTTTCTTGCATTAGTTTAACAAGTCCTGAAGAAATTAGACCATAGAGGATTCTTCCGGCTTCAAATTCCGAGAGTTTTACTCTTTGTGAAATTTCTCTGATTGATAGAGAACCATCTACGAATGCCAGAACTTTCCATTCTTCAGGTCTAAGATTTATTTTTTCAATCCCTGCATCAGGCACTTCAACAATCTTTGGAACCATATCAAAAGAAGGAATCAACCGCTGAATTTTATTTAATTCATCAATGCGTCGTGCTGCATCAAGTATTACCTGTTGTATCGGAAGTTCTACAGTCTTCTCAAGGGTTTCTTCACCTGGTTTGAAAACAAATCTTCCTTTGCGCCACTGTAATATTGAGTCAATTGCCTGTTCACCTATTAAGTTATTGGTTTTTGCATGAACGACCATACCGCTACTAAAATAAACAACACCAACATCGCTTGGGGTTTGAATTCTTAGACTACCGTCTTTGGCCCCCAGTTGTATTAACTGAAATACATCGGTTAATTCAAAATCTTCTAAGTTTCCCTCTAATGCCATTATTCCTTATATAACCCCATTTTTCTATATTTCTCAATTCTTTTTTCAATCAATTCATCAACAGGAATTTTGAGCAATTCTTCAAGATTTTTTAATACCGCTGATTTTATATTATCTACAGTCGTTTGATAGTCCATATGAGCACCGCCGAGTGGTTCAGGAATAATTTCGTCGATGATTTTGAATTGTAGTAAATCCTGAGCGGTAATTTTTAATGCCTCAGCGGCATCCTTATTTTTTGATGCATCGCGCCAGAGTATCGATGCACATCCTTCTGGTGATATTACCGAATATATTGCGTTTTCTAACATTAGAATCCTATCCCCTTGGGCAATAGCAAGGGCGCCACCAGAACCGCCTTCACCTAATACAATGACAATAATAGGAACCTTCAGAATGGCAAATTCAAAAAGGTTGTAGGCAATTGCCTCAAATTGACCTCGCTCCTCAGCTCCCACACCTGGATAGGCACCAGGGGTGTCAACAATGCTTAGCACAGGTATGCTGAATTTCTCTGCCATTTTTACTATTCTGAGTGCCTTGCGATATCCTTCGGGATGGGGCATTCCGAAGTTTCTTTTTATCTTTTCTTTAGTATCACGACCTTTTTGCTGGGCGATGATTGCAATTGAATATTTATCAATTTTACCTAAACCCGCAACGATTGCTGGGTCATCACTGAATCTGCGGTCGCCGTGGAGTTCAATAAAATCAACGGTTGTGGCATTGATTATGTCAAGCGCATAAGGCCTCCGCGGATGACGGGCAATCTGGACCCTCTGCCACCGACTCAGGTTTGAATAAATTTTTCGTTTTAACCGCTCTGCCTGTTGCTGGAGTTTTTCAATTTCATCATCAACTCCACTGAGCTTCTTTAGTTCTTCAATCTTTTTTTCCAGTTCAATAACTGGTTTCTCAAAATCAAGGTAAATGCCATTCATAGGTTATTAAAATGAAAATCCTATTCCAATTGTATTTATCATACCTAAATTATAGGGATAAATCGATGCACCATATTTAATTGCCAGATGTCGGATATGAATGCCCAAATAAAATCCTGGGTAAAATTGGCCACGATAATTTATTGAGATTCCAGTTTCTAAATTGCTCGTTAACTTTATTTCGCCAGCAATAGAAGATTCAAATGAGCCGGTGTTTACAAGATAATGTATATCACAGCTCACCATATATTTTTTAATCATCCGATAATATCCGAGGCTCAATTTTACCGGTAAATTCACTTCTTCATTTGCGATTTTAATAGTGCCACCTAAATTCGTTGCCCCGGCACTCAGACCGCCAAAGTCGTTTATGTAGGCAAGCGAAAAATCAAAGCCCAAAGTTGCATCTGAGTATATATACAGATTTTCGTAGATGTATTTCAACTTTATACCAATTCTGCCATTGGTGGAGACATTTTTCGCTACACAAAAACCAAGATAGAAATCACTGCCGGTATAAAAACCTGTTGAGTCTTCGGTTGGGTAATCAGGCCTTGCTTCAATCATTCCATAGTCATAGTTCATTATATTGACGCCGAAGTCAAAATCGTTGAATCTCCTGCCAATACTTAGATTCATATTTTTCATTCCGGCATATATTTGGGTGTAGAAAAGACTTAAATTATATCCATCTTGCCTTGCAGCAAATAGTGATGGATTATAAAATATTGCTTCGCTTCCGCTCGAAGTAGAATAATAAGTCATAACACCTTTTGCTGATGCGGGCATCAAAAGACTGTTTATTCCTGCGGAACAAATTAATGTAAATAATAGAGCCATTTATTCCTCAATTATTTCAACATTTGCCCTGGGTAGTTTTACCCTTTTATTATTTTCAATTTCTACCTCAAGGACACGCACCTTTGATTCTGTTTCTATGTTTTCTAAGGGAACAGGGAGGTCAACGACCTTTCCAATCATTCCAAAAAAGGGTTCCCTTATGATTCTTACTGCCATTCCAATCTCCAGACCCGAACCAGTAGCGATATGGGCAATCTTTTTGTCTGGGGCCTTTTCAAGGGGAACTATAACCTCAGGACGCATAACCCCTGCTCTGATCTGGGTAGCACCATTAATCGATGCCTTTTTACCGACGAGTGATTTGAGAAGATTGAAAGTTCTATCTGCCATTTTCAGTCTGCCAAAACCTTCGGTGACGATTATAGTTAATCCAACATTTTCTGAGCCGGTAATAGCAACACCAATATCGTAACCCATAAACTTTTTTAAATCCTGGTCCTCAATACCGCCGACGATAATACCTTTTGCACCAACATTGCGTGCTTTGATTAGTGTTTCATAGGGCGCAAGTGAACCGCCAATTATTATCTTATTTTTAAATGACTCGTTTATATCTTGCTCAGTAAGGACCTTATCAGGACTATCAGTGGCAATAGCAAGTTCGCCAATCGTCTCGCCACTTATGCCGAATATACCCTGGATAAAACTTCCTTTGGTTTTTATTAAGACTCCTTCATTAGGAAAAACATTACTAACCTCACCATCAATATAAGCAATCACCTGTACCGGAATTGGTGGTTCTCTCAATATTACCTGTCCTGTTATCTTTGAGACGCTTTCTACCTTACCGGTTATTGGGCTTTTGACTGTTGATTTGAATAGCCCGAAAAACCCTTTGCTCTGGGCAATGATTTCATCTTTATGGACATCGTCTCCAGCTTTTTTTATCATTGCTTCGTCAATTTCTTCAGGGAGTATGCCCAATAGCCCAGCAACATTGACGGTCTGGACACTCCCTGGAAGGGATGTCTTTGCAACAATCTGTTCAGCCTTGATTTTATCACCTTCCTTAACAAGGACCTCTCCTGGCAAAGGCAGACGCCTCTGTTTCTCAACCACAGTATAAGCAAGAACCTTCAAGCCTGGAGTATAGGCATGCGCCAATGAAGCCTCCTTTGAACATATATTATATATATTTTTTTACAAAGGTCAAGAATTTCTTATCATTCTTCTTGCCTCTGCCATATTCATAAGGTCTTCCTTGATTCCGGTCCTCGGTGTCTCCATAATAAAAGGTAGATCTTTGAGTTCAGGATGGTTTATAATAAATTCCATACCTTTTCCAATTTCTCCTTTACCGATGTGCCAGTGCCTATCCTTTTTTGAACCCAATTTTGCCAGTGAGTCATTGAAGTGAATAAGGTGAACACGCTCCAATCCGATATAGTTTTCTATGGTTTTTATTGTTTTATTAACACCTTTTTCAGTCCTCAATTCGTATCCCGCAGCAAATGCATGGGCAGTGTCAAATACAATGCCCACCCTTTTAGAATTCACTCCCTTTAATATTTCACCTAATTGCCCAAAATCGTATCCAAACTCATTGCCGCTTCCTGCTGTATTTTCCACGAGTATTATGACATTATTATTGACATCCGACAATGCCTTAACAATTGCTTCAATCATTTGTTTAATCCCTGATTTTAAATCCGGATTAGAACCACTATGGGTGATTAAATATTCTGCATTCAATTTTTCTGCCCTTTTTAAATCTTCAATTAATGAAGCAACCGATCGATTGAACAGGTCATCATCGCTTGAGCCGAGGTTATTCAAATAAGGAAGATGGATAAAGACCGGTGCGATTCCATTTTCTTTTATCTGTTTTTTAAATATTATGCAATCTTCTTCATCAATACTTTTATATTGCCAGCTGCGTGGATTTCGGGAAAAAATTTGGATTGAATCAGAGTTGGTTTCTTTAGCCCTTTTGTAAACATATTTAAAGCCCCCAGCAATTGAAATATGGAACCCCAGTTTCATTAAGGATAAAAATTTATTTTTTGCAGCTGAGACAGAAGGGTTTGTTTTTCTTTAATACCATATTGTTACCACATTGCAGGCATTTTTGTTCCGTTGGCGGATAAAAAGTGCTGAAACCACATTCCTTACATTTATATATCCGACCCCTTTTACCAGATAAGATGATAACCGTTCCACTGCAAACAGGACAGGGAACATCGTGGGTAAGGTTTTCCGTATACTTGCATTCAGGATAACCACTGCAGGCAAGGAATTCACCAAATTTTCCTTTTTTGATCACAAGCACTTTACCGCATTTTGGACAGGTTTTATTTGTGGTCTGGACTTCAAAATTTTCTGAATATTTACACTCAGGAAATCCTGAGCAGGCAAAGAATTTGCCGTATTTACCCCATCTAATTACCATAGGCCTTCTGCATTGTGGGCAAATTTTATCAATTGTCTGCTGGATATTCTTTTTTATACTTTCTGCGTCTGCATTTGCCTGATTTACAACTTTCGCAAAGGGTTCGTAAAATTCCTTTATAACTTCCTGCCATTTTTTCTTTCCTGTTTCAACGAGGTCAAGCTCTTCTTCCATTCGGGCAGTGAATGGTATTTCAAAGATATTGTTGAATCTGGGGATGATTATATTATATACTTCTCTGCCCAGATCAGTTGGAATGAGTTTCCCATTGTTTTTGATTACATATCTCCGGTCAAATAGCGTTTGTATTATATGGGCATAGGTAGAAGGTCTGCCAATGCCATTTTCTTCTAATTTTTTGATTAATGTCGCTTCGGTAAATCTGGGCAGGGGTTCGGTTTGTTTTTCTTCAATATTGATTTGCTTCAAGAATACTGTTTCACCGACCTTGAGTTTTGGCACAAAACCTCTTTGGGTTGTTTCACCAGTTAACAATTGATAACCAAGGAATAAAGGTTTTGTTTCTTCTGCTTTGAATTCAAGCCCCATATATTCAAAAAAGGCTTCTTTCAATTCATATCGGGCGTTTGCCATCTGCGAGGCAACAAACCGGTCGAATATCAATTTATATATCTTATATTGATCAGGGGTAAGATAATCAATTATAGAATCAGGTTCAATGCTTATTCTTGTTGGTCTGATTGCCTCATGGCCAGACTGGGCACTTTTTTTATCTTTGAACTTCCTCGGTTCTTTGGGAAGGTATTCACTTCCAAACTTACCATCAATGTATTCTCTTACTGACTCAATTGCTTGGTCATTTACCCGTGTGGAATCGGTTCTCATATAAGTAATCAAACCGATTGTTCCTTGCGGAAGGCGTATTCCTTCGTACAAACTCTGGGCGATCTGCATTGTTTTTTTGGGAGTGATGTTTAATTGTCTTGAAGCCTCCTGTTGAAGCGTGGATGTGATAAATGGCGGGGCTGGAATCTTTTCCGGGGTTGTTATTCTATAAATTGTTACTGTAAATTTTGTATTTGGTTTCAAAATATTTTTGATATTATTGAGCTCTGCTTCAGAGAGTACTTTTCTTTGAACGCCTTCTATTTTTATCAGGTTTGCATTGAAAGATTCGTTTGCGTTTGTTTCAAATGTTCCTGAAATATTCCAGTAAGGTGTTGGCTGGAAAGATTCAATTTCTTTTTCCCTTTCGCATATCAGTCTTAAGGCAACACTCTGCACCCTTCCTGCTGAGAGTCCTGATTTTATGACCTTCCATAAAAATGGACTTGTAAAATAACCTACAATGCGGTCAAGAACCCGGCGTGCCTTATGTGCATCAACCAGATTGGGGTCTATTGGAACCGGGTTTTGTAGCGCTTTTTTTACATATTCAGGTGTGATTTCATGGAATAGTGCCCTCTTTATAATTGATGCACTTGAATTTAATTCTTCAGCGATATGCTGGGCTATTGCTTCACCTTCGCGGTCCGGGTCTGACGCTATGTAAATTTTTGCTGAATTCTTACAAACGTTCTTGATTTCGTTAATTATTTTTGCCTTTCCCTTTATTTTTATATATCTTGGTTCAAAGTTATTTTCTATTTTTACACCAAGATCTGATTTTGGCAAATCCTTTATATGTCCCTTTGATGATGCTATTGTATATTCTCTGCCAAGAAATGATCTTATCGTCTTGGCTTTTGTCGGAGATTCCACAATTATGACTTTTTTGCCTTTGCTCACAATTGATTATATTTAATTATTTCGCAGTGTCAAGATGAATGTCTATTTCAGATGGACTAATTTTACATTAAATGTTTTACCTGAAATTTCTGCTTTGACACTATAAACCCCTGCTGGTAATTGCCTGTTAGAATCATCATCAAAATGCCATATAATTTTATAACTATTTTGATACATATATTGTCTATCAATTAATTTCTTAACTTTTTTACCAAGGCAATCATAGATTTCTAAATTTACAACAGAGAAAGGTGGAATCGTCAATTGTATAATTACTCGTTCTTTAGAAGGATTTCCAGCAATTTTGATTGGTGAATTTTCAATAATGTTTTTTCTATGTTCGGCAATAAAGAAATTATGCCCGATTGGTTTTAACCAGGGGTCTCCAAGTAGGGTCATTCCATAATGCCAGCAGAGTTCATCAAAAGTTACACCATTTGAGGTAATATAAGTAAACCAGTCTTTAAAAGCCTGACCCAGATTTTTATTCTGACCCAAGGGTCCATAAAAATATTCAAAATTAAGCATACTGCCTGTTTTTGTTGAACCTATTCCACCCAGGCCATAACTCTGATTGAAGATTGATTGTCCACCACCATATCCATTTGTCGTGTAGCGGGCAAAAGAACAGGCAAAATGATTATAGAAATTTGCCGGTGGGTTTTGAGTCATATATTCATTTGCATAGTAATAATCATAAGAACTTCCGTTGTTGTATACGAATTGATGTAGGCTTGGTGAAGAATGGGCAAATACTGAAACCCATGCTTTGGGCGTATTCAATTTTGTTCTATATATTGATGCCCTTGTCGTTTCAGCATGCCAGTAGTTCATTGTATCAGGATATAATAATGCAATATTCGCTGCCCAGTATGGTGCCCAAGGAATCCAGTCGTCATCGCAGAATACCAATGCACGGCGCTGCAAGGCGAGTGTATCATAACGATAGGCATTGTTTTTACGAAAATAATTTTTCAATACAATGGTATCAACACCAATCCCAGTGGGTGTAAGTCTGCCAATATATATTTCAGGATTTATGTTTCCGGTATGACCGTCATATTTTCCATTGCCTGTGTTCATTGTATCAAGCCATGTTCCATTCAAATCCATATAGAAGAGGTCTATTGGGAACTGGGCATATCCGTATTGACCAAAATCATTGGCGATTTCAAACCAGGCAACGGGTAAATTACCAATCAAAAGAGCACCTTCAATGCTGTTATTATTATAGAGATTTCGCAGGAATGTTCTTAAGGTTTCCGGTGTGCCACCAGAGATTTGATAACTCATTATAGTATATCCTTCTGATTGTAGATTGTTAATCAACTGATTTATTGAGTTTGTAAGTGCACCCGCAATGCTTTGCTGGGTTAATATAGCAACATTTCTAGCCCTTCCATCTCCATACACAATCGTATCGAGTGAGCAGAAAAATTCTGAATAGGGATTCTGGGCTATCCATTCTTCGTAAGTTTCTGGTCTTGAACCTTCAGGACCTGCCCATCGCAATAATGGAATTTTTCCGTAGTCTGCGGCATATATAATACTTGAGATAAATAAAAAGAGTAAAATTTTTTTCATATAAGTTCCATCATTCTATATTCGGGGCGGAGGGATTTGAACCCACGACCCCTTGGTCCCAAACCAAGTGCGCTAAGCCGCTGCGCTACGCCCCGGAAGAATTTCTTTATACCGATTTCACGCGCGTCTTTTAAAAATTATATTTAATTTTGCGAGAAAATCAATACTTATTTTTGATTGGAGTTTATCAAAAATTTATTACCTCTGTTCCTTTATTCTTGTAACTTATCTCAACAGTATCGCCTTTTCTACCTTCTTGAAATCCTCTGTCTCCAAACTGACAAAATATACACCAGAAGGCAATGTGCGTCCCAAATCATCATCACCAGACCAGATGACTGACGATTGGTAATTTC
The DNA here is from genome assembly GCA_964559225.1 of uncultured bacterium. Classification (GTDB taxonomy): domain Bacteria; phylum Hydrothermota; class Tepidihabitantia; order SM23-42; family JAOAFX01; genus JAOAFX01. The sequence goes on from CAZLGA010000074.1 coordinate 8,977, forward strand.
CGTTATGCTGATGGGATGATAAATGGTTAAATGATTTGACCAATCTGCCTGTTGCACCATAGATTTTCAAAGTAGCCGGGAAATATGAGATATGGTATAGGGGATAATTTGAAATCTGTGGCATCGCGTATCTGATTTCTGTTTTTTCTCTGAATGGATTTGGATAGAGGTTTAGGGCGTTTTTTGCAGATAGATTATTGTTGAGTTGTTCTTCTTTTCCTACAAAATAAAAGTTCAAGTTTCTCTCCCATAACGCACAAAGGGGTGGTGATAATTCACCTATTGGTGGATGGCTTCCAAACGAGACAGTCATCCAGTAACGAACAGCCCAGAGACTGTCAAAAGAGTAAAAGCCGTTGCTATTTGTGAATGTTGTGCAGGATTTGTAAAAAGGTCCTGGTGTCAAGATGGAATCAATGATACTGGCTGTAACTCTTGCGTTTTCAAGCGGTCCATTATTTAAATACACATAACCACTGATGATGCATCCTGGATAGTCATCATTCTCATTCCCTAATGTTGGTGTGTAATCAATATACCAATCCGCCACAGGCGTAGGATAATTATTATATAATAAATTAAACACAAATCTTGAGGCAGAGGCACCAGGGGGTGGTGAAAGAATCGGAGAGTGAAAAGTATCAGCATAAAAAATAACATCCATGAAATAATCTGATTTGTAAACTTTTATATATCCATTTTGATGGTTTAGATGAAATGTTCCATTCAAAATTGAAGTATCAATTGCAGTGTAACCGTAAGGCGGATTAGAAATATTGGTATCAATATAGGCTGAACCATTAGGTGTATACACCGTTGTGCCGAACAGCGGAATTTCCCAGCCGTAATTTATTGGATGAAATTCAAATTTCTGTCCGATGATGGTGTCAGTCTGGAACTCATTAATAACACCGGTAAGCAATGGATTGGCAAAAACTGATACTATAGATAATAATAAAAAAAGCACGTATAATCTATACATAAATACTCCCTGATATATTTTAATCAAGAGATTTATCTTGTCAAGAGCTAATGTGGCTAAGTCCTCCTCATTTTTTCCTATCCTTTGATGGGGGAAGAAAAAGGTGGGGGTGATAACGAGTAATCACCTCTTTTGGCATGTCGCTGATTATCTTGTTGATGATTCTGGGCAGAATACCATTGAGCAGGAGTGTCTGAAGGCATTCATCAGTTTAGTGCCTTTGTACTTATGGGCAAAGATTGGGGTGGTTGGTTTAAAGGGTGTTATTAAGATGGAGAAATTGATTTTAGTGGTGGTTGCGTATATGTTTGTGTGTATTTG
>CAZLGA010000075.1:0-9601 GCA_964559225.1 uncultured bacterium
AGTTAAGGCGTCAGCCTTTTATCTCTTTTAAGTTAAGGCGTCAGCCTTTTATCTATGGAGTTAAGGCGTAAGGCTTTTATGATTCAGAAGTTATATTGTAAAAAGGAGGTAGCCATACATGTGTTTTTACACCGTGACTTTTTATCACAAACAATTAAACTATTATATAGAATTGAGTATGTCTTATCTTATTTACCACCAGAAAATAATCATCGTCATTTTCTTATTGCCGATTTTAACAGAGATTCTTTGGGCTTTTTCTATGTGGAGTTTGTAAGGTTTGTTTGAAATTGCTTCGTTGACATTGGAGCAAAAAAATATCGTGTCAAGGGTACATGCCTGTGTAGTAATTATATCGTGGGTATTTGCATATGCCCTGGAACCGAATGTTGTGTGGACAAAAACTTATATATTTATTCATAAGCGTTTTACCAACTCATTAATATAACCAGGGAGGCCTACTATTTTAAATAACTTCTTAACATCTTTTAACTGGTAACGATGTGTGTTAACATTTGCTTCAACTTATTGACTTTTGTATTAATCTATGTATAATGTGACACAAAAGGAGGTATGATGTGTTATGTTATTTTAATAATTTCTTTACTACAAATGCCCAGTGAAAGTCCAATACCTGAGCAGGTAGTAGTAAAGAAAAATTATACAAAAAATGTAATCATTAATGGAGGTATTGGTTTGGGTCTTGGATTGGGTGCATACTACTGCAAAAGTACTGCAGATAAAGCATATGATGCATATAAGAGTGCCAGCACAATGAAAAAAACGGTAGAGCAATGGAACAGAGTTGTATTATACGACAGATTGACAATCATCTTAGGCGCGAGTTCGGCTGTATTTTTCGCTCGAGCTGTATATTACCAGATAAAAAATGTAAAACAAACAAAGGTAGGAAGATTGATGCCAGATTTGGATTTCAGATATGCCGAGAATAATAAAATCATTTTGGGATTTGAGAAAAAATTATAGGGGGAAGTATGCGTGAAAGATTAACGATTATATCTATTATGTTCTTATTTTTTTGCCATTGTTCAGAAAGGCAGAGAACAAATCAATTTGATGTTACAAACAAGGCATTCTCTACCCCAACGCCTTGTTATACCTGGGGTAGCCCTGTGTATGATCCATATAGCGGACATTTAATTGCCGTTGTTATCGGTATTGAATTTACTGATCCATTCCCACGCTCATTCTCTTTAGACCACAGGTTCTTTTTCAACGGTCAGAATGTTCTTGATTTCGCTGAAACTATAAACTCAGGGGCAAATAATTACGGAATACAGATTTACTACGGTGGCGAGCCTTTCCCCATAGGCGATTATTGTCTGAAAATATATTGGGGTGAATTTGGATACGGTGCATTTATCTTTTCGGTTGTTCCATCGGGCAATACCACGAAATTTAAGGGTATAACCCTGGATGGTGGAGATGAAAGGATAAAAGACTGGTATTCTGTCAATCTGGCTCAATAAAAAATTTATTTTAAAACCAAATACTTGTTTAGATTTAACACGAATCTATTGACTTTTATTATCCTCTAAATATAATAATACTATTTGATAACATAACAAGGAGCTCTACTATGAAAAAAATCGGAGTTTTTATCTGCCATTGTGGAATAAATATTGCCAAAACCGTAGATGTTGAGGCTTTGACCGAGGGGATCAGAAAATATCCAGGAGTTGTCCATGCCGAAAACTACAAATATATGTGCTCTGACCCAGGACAGAATCTTATAATAGAGGCAATAAAGCAAAAGAATCTTGATGCCATAGTTGTTGCTGCCTGCTCACCAACCTTACACGAAAATACTTTTAGAAATGCAACTGAACGGGGCGGTTTAAACCGCTATACCTGCGAGATGGCAAATATCCGCGAGCAATGCAGCTGGGTACATGAAGAAAAGGATGTTGCCACCCGTAAGGCTGGTGAGATTATTAAAACGATGATTGAAAAAGCGAGATATAATGAGTCTTTGGAACCAATATTTGTTGATGTGACGAAACGGGCACTTGTAATTGGTGCCGGCATTGCCGGTATTCAGGCAGCACTCGATATTGCCAATGCTGGTATTGAGACAATCTTGGTTGAACGTTCTCCTTCAATTGGTGGACGGATGGCACAACTTTCCGAAACATTTCCAACCCTTGATTGTTCCCAGTGTATTTTAACGCCCAAGATGGTGGAAGTTATACAGAATAAAAACATCAAATTGCTAACTTATTCTGAAATTGAAGAAGTAAGCGGAACAGTCGGAAATTTCAAGGTAAAGATTAGACAAAAATCACCATATGTTGATTGGGAAAAATGTAATGGTTGTGGGGAATGTGCTTTGGTCTGTCCAGTTTTACTACCTAATCAATTTGATGATGGTCTCAGTAAGCGCACAGCTATCTATCGTCCTTTCCCTCAAGCAGTGCCTAATCGTTTTACTATTACAAAACTTGGTCAGCCGCCCTGTCGTTCGGCGTGCCCGGCCGGTGTGAACGCACAGGGATATATTGCATTAATTCGTGCAGGGAAATATAAAGCGGCATTGGAACTTGAACGGGACACAAACCCATTTGCCAGCGTCTGCGGCAGGGTATGTAACCATCCCTGTGAAACAGAATGTGCTCGAAAAGATACGGATGAACCTATTTCAATCGCCTCATTAAAGAGATTCATTGCTGATTTTGGAGATTATCCACTCACCCAAAGACAGCCAACTGGTGAAAAGATTGCAGTTGTGGGTTCTGGTCCAGCCGGTCTTTCCTGTGCGTATTTTCTGGCAAGAAAGAATTATCGTGTCACAGTCTATGAGGCAGAGGATGTAATAGGCGGACTCCTTTACTGGGGCATTCCAGAATTCCGTCTGCCTAAGAATGAACTCAAAAAGGACATTGACTACATAAAATCTTTTGGAGTTGAGATAAAAACGAGGGTGATGGTTGGAAAAGATATCACACTTGAGCAACTCCAGAAAGAGTATAAAGCAGTATTCCTTGCGACAGGTGCTCCTGAGGAACTGAAGTTGAACATAGAAGGCGAAGATCTATCTGGTGTTTTTCATTGCGTCAGTTTCTTAAAAGAGGTAAATTTAGGAAGAAAGGTATCTATCGGGAAAAAGATCGTGGTAATTGGCGGTGGTAATGCTGCAATTGATTCTGCAAGGGTTGCAAGGAGATTGGGTAGTGATGTAACGATTCTCTATCGTCGTTCAAGGAAAGAGATGCCTGCCAATTCCTGGGAGGTTGAGGAGGCATTGAAAGAAGGCGTTAAGATAGAATTCCTTGTGGCACCAAACAAGATCATCGGCAAAGATAAAGTAGAGGAGATTGAATGTATTAGGATGGAACTCGGCGCACCTGATGCCACAGGTAGAAGAAGACCCATAACAATTCCTGGTAGTGAATTTAGAATTCCGATAGATGGAGTTATCGTTGCAATCTCCCAGAAACCAGTTGTTGATTGGCTCGGTGATGAATATGAATTGACTAAATGGGGAACATTAAAAGTGGACTCCGAGACACTGATGACCAATGTTAATGGGGTTTTCGCGGGTGGTGATTTGGTCTCCGGTCCCGCAACAGTGATTGAGGCTGTTGCTATGGGAAAGAAAGCTGCGGAAGGTATAGATTCATTTATTACCGGAGTAAAATTTAAACATAAGAAATGGCCAGTTGCCCGTCCTGATATAGAAGAAATAAGACTGTTGCCAAAGAAGGCGCGGGTTGAAATGCCCAAGATTGCGCTTGATGAAAGAAATGGGTTTAAAGAAGTGGAACTCGGCTTTGATGAGAATGCTGCAAAAGATGAAGCAAACAGATGTTTAAACTGTGCAATCTGCAGTGAGTGTTTGGAATGTGAAAGGGTTTGTGAACCAAAGGCGATAAATCATAACCTTGAAGATAGAATCCTTGAATTTGATGTTGGTGCAATTGTTGTGGCAACCGGCTATGATATTTATGAACCAGAAAGATTAAAAGAGTATGGCTATGGTTCAAGTCCAGACATTATCACTTCTTTGCAGTTTGAAAGAATCTTATCAGCGTCCGGCCCGACCGCCGGTGAGGTGAGGCGCCCATCTGATGGAAAGGTGCCCAAGCGTGTGGTTTTTATCCAGTGTGCAGGCTCAAGGGATAAAGAGAATCACCTTGAATACTGTTCAAAGATATGTTGTATGTATACAGCAAAGCATGCAATATTATACAAACATCGTGTACACGATGGTGAACCAATAATCTTCTATATTGATGTGCGCACACCAGGTAAGGGATTTGAAGAATTTTACAATCGGGCAACGGATGAAGGGGCAATTTATATACGGGGTAAGGTCTCAAAGGTCTATCCTGAAAACGGTAAACTAATTGTGCTTGGCGCTGATACCCTTGTTGGGAAAAAGATAGAGGTTGAGGCAGATCTAGTGGTTCTGGCAATGGGTATGGTCCCCACGCGAGACAATGAAGAGTTTGTCCGTAAATTAAAAATTCAATGTGATGCCAATGCGTTTTTGACTGAGGCACATCCAAAGTTGAGGCCGGTTGAAACGAATACCCTTGGAATTTACATTGCAGGCGCAGCACATGGACCAAAGGATATTCCTGAAACCGTTGCCCAGGCCTCAGGCGCAGCAAGCAAGGCAATAGGAATTTTGTCACAACCCAAGATTACATTTGAACCCTTAATTGCCTATGTTGATGAAAATCTCTGTTCTGGTTGCGGTATGTGTATTGTGGTCTGTCCATTTGGAGCAAGGGAAAAGGATAAAGAGAAGAATATTGCGAAGGTAATAGATGCATTGTGTCAGGGATGTGGTGCCTGCTGCGCTGCCTGTCCAAGTGGCGCATCCCAACTCAAGAATCTTAAAGACAAAACAGTTATAGAAATGGTAGTGGCTGCAATAGAAAGGTGATTGTGAAATTCTGACACAGCCCCTTGATGCAGATAATCAAAAGGAAACAGTCCGTAAGATAGCAGAAGAAGTAACTTCTACGACACCATTTAAATATAATAGTTTGCTCAAATTAACTCAACCTATATCAGGAGTGTGTTGAATTTAATTGTTATGGTATGAAGTTCAAAGGTAATTACTGGATAGCAATTCAGGATATTGGTGGTTTTACTTCCCTGAGTGAACAAATGGCAAAAAAAGGGAAAAGAGGAACTGAAGAACTGTGCACCATTATCGCAAATTTCTTTAAAGAAGCAGAAGATAGAATTCTAAAATGCAACGGAAGAATTTTCAAACTTGCAGGCGACGCTTATTATGCAATATTCCCGGTAAATACAGAAATACAAAATATTAAACAACTTGGTAATGAGCTATTGAATCTAAAGATTTTGAAAAAAACTAATCTCAAAACCAGGTTCGTTGCAGTATCAGGGCTTATTGGAGGTGATTGGTTTCAGGTATCGGATAATTATCAGGATTTACTTAATGGAAAGGCGATTTATGACCTTAATTTGTTAGAAGAAAAAACTCCTGCAGGGAGAATGGATGTTGTCTCTGGATTTCATAAAGGTCTCCCACCTGCCAGATTTTCCCGGCATTTCAAATAAAATAAATTATCCGCTTGCACAAGGCAAAATAAAACTACTGAAATGGATTCCTTCTACAAATACATTCAAGGCACTCATCATCGCAGGCTTCCCTGAATCCACAGGTAAGGAAGCAGAGATTTGTATTGATACATTCAATAGATTGAAAGTTAAATTTAAGAATTATAAGTTGAAAATGGGAGTTAGCTCAGGAGTTGTGTTTGCTGGTGAAATTAAAACAAAAAAATTCAATGAGTTTTCGGTGCTGGGTGATTCGGTAAATGTTGCGGCCCGATTGTGCTCGATTGCGCCTGAAAATAGCCTGTATCTTTCTGAAGAAGTTCAAAAAGCATTAAAAGGTCGGTTTAGTTTTGTTGATATAGGTGCAATAAAGTTAAAAGGCAAAGAAGATAGGATTAGAATTTATAGACTTCAGGAAAAGGTTTCCAATATCTTTAATCCAGCGCTGTTCAATTTTAAATTTACCGGCCGAGACAGAGAATTTACGAGTGCATTGAACACGATAAGAAAAAATAAAAGTTTATGTTTTATTGGTGATGGCGGAACAGGCAAATCACAGATGCTTTTTGAACTGAGAAAAAAGATAAAACAGAAAAATCTTATTGAAGTAGCACCCTTACCAGTTTCTCCACCACTCTTTTTACTGAAAGAGATTTTTAAGTATTTTCCTGAAGGTGAATTTCCTGATTTGAAAAATTATTTTGATGGTACAATTCAGTTGCCTCAAATCAGAATACTGGAACTATTGAAAACACTTTTCAAGGCAAAATCCAATTTGATCATTTTTATTGAAGACCTGCAATGGATTGATGAGCCTTCGTTTATGCTAATAAAAGAATTGACACCACTGCCTTTTTTAATTATCGCCTCATCAAGGAAGGATGGCGAAAAATTTGCTGATATTCTCAGAATGACAAAGATATTCTTATCCAATTTGTCCCCTCAATCGTTAAAGAACCTATCTAAAACTTTTTTAGGTGCACCCCCGGATAAAAAACTTTTTAAATTTTTAGTGGAACACACCCAGGGGAATCCTTTCTATTTAGAACAGATTATGAGAGATTTGCAGAAAAAATTTTATCATTATATTGCTGCCTGCATTGGTATGGAATTTTCTGAAAATACAATAAAAAGGTTTTTCGGAGATAGAACAATTGACTTCAAGCCAATCATTGATAGTCAAATATTATTAAAAACTGGTGGTATCTATCAGTTTAAGCATTCTTTGTTCCGTGAGGCAATATTAGACTCACAGCTTGAATCTAAAAGAAAAGAATATGAAAAGATGCTTGGCGAGGTCTTTATAAAAGAAAACAGGGGTCCTTATGAAATTGCCCGGTATCTCACTGATGGCGGTGAAGCTTACAAGGCATTACCTTATTGGTCTGTAACTTTTTATGAGTTGTGCGCTCAGGGATTGCATTCTGAAATTGCAAAAATAATACAAAATTTAGGTAATTATGAAGATGTGAAAATCAAAAATCTCAGTGCCTTTATCAATGCCCTTTATTTAATAAAGGTTTCAGACTATTATGATGCAGAACAAATTCTTTTACGATTAGAGAAGATAAAACCAATTAAAAAAGAGGTTTTATTCCAGCTTGCTGGATTGTATGACTGGAGTACCCAATATCCAAAGATGGTAAAAATACTCAAAAAACTGGAAAACTATCCAATGTCTATCAGAGAAAATTTATCAAGACTTGAGTTATGGGGAATTTATTATGATATGAATGGCAAAAATCGTGAGGCACTTAAAAACTATCAGAGTGTCCTGAATCTTGCCCGGCAAAAAAATTATATACAATACCTGTTTATGAGTTATTACAATGTTAGCTGGATTTTTTTCAAACAATGCGAGTATCCAAAGGCTGAAAAATATTTCCTCCAATCGCTCAAATATGTTAAAGAAGGTGATTTATTTGGTGAGGGGACAGTATTATTGCGTCTCGGACAGATAGAAATGTTAAAACAGAATTTTGAAATTTCCTTGAATTATCTCAAAAAAAGTCTTAAAAACTTTCAGGTTATTGACTTTCCATACTGGGAAGCTCTGGTATTAGATGCTCTCGCTAATCTCTATGTCCTGGTTAACAAAAGGCAAAGGGCACTCTGGTTTGCACGCAAGTCTGACGAGATTGAAAAAATGGCAAATCTGTCTGCAAGCCATGTTTATATGTTCCATCTTTATTATGGGAATTTACATGAATTTGAAAAACTAATAGAGGGCAGGGAAAAACAATTCTACCATGAGTATTTTCTTTACTTACTTGCTAAGAAGAGAAAAGACGAGGCTTTTGAATTTCTAAGACGAAATAATTTGGAATCAATAATACCTGACAAAAAGGCATTAAAACAGAAAAAACTACCACTGAGTTTTCTTTAAATATATAAAAAATACGCCAATAGTTAAAATTTACGCTGGACATATAGAATTTAGGTTTTATAGTAAAATGTAAATCGCTGATATTTAAATATTGCACAAAATAAAATAAATGAAAAGAGGCTAATTGTTCAGAGGTTCAGCTAATAACAGAGCCATCTTTTCAATCGCCTGACTTACTTCTGCAGAGATATCATCTCCAAAATCTAAATTTTTCGGTTCAATACCAATTACTATCACCTTTGTGGGAACTGTCTCTTCAAGAAATTTTACAAACATTGATAAAGGTAGGCGGTGGGTGGAGATATCTTGATTTGCAATGTTTTCCAAATTGACAATAAATATTTCACCTGGTTTTTTACCACTTATACAGGCATCAATTATGATTGTTAAATCAGGCATGAATTTTCTTATCTCGCCAGTAAAATTCTCCGGAGTTTCTCCACAATCAATAAGTTTGATGTTATGTAATTTTACTTTTTCGATTTTTTTTTCCAAAAATTTTATCACTCTCGACCCTGCACCATCATCTCCTTTCTGGATGTTTCCTACTCCCAAAATGCATATTCTTGGGGCGTTTCTTATTTCTCTACTCAAGATATCGAACCACACAATGGACATGGAATATTATAGTTTGTTATTCACCAAAGTCAAGAAAATGAAAACTGATTTTTGCTATTCACATTTTTCATAAAATATAATTGCCAATCTTTATGAATATTGAGACGATTACCATTCTGACGGTTTTTATCCCTGTAATTGGTTCCCTGACCGTTCCAGTGGCAGGTCTCATATCCAAGAGCTTCAGGTCATTCTGGTCAGTTCTTATTGCATTAGCGACTGCAATCCTTCCTTTATTCTTATTACCATTTGTCTTTAATGGAGCCCAGCATATCTTTGGCAGACCTCTTGTTATGGGTCTTGATTTTTATCTTGTTGTTGATGGTCTATCAGTATTTATGTCCATTGTCTCTTCATTTATTGGAATGCTGATTGTTTTATATTCGGTTGGTTATATTTCTCACGATGAAAATCAGATCTGGCAGTGGTTTCAAGTTTAGTTGCAGCTGGGGCTGCAACAGTTGAAAATGATTTGAAAAGAATCCTTGCCTATTCAACAGTGAGTCAGATTGGATATATATTCTTAGGTTTGAGCGTGATGGAACCAACCGCAGTCTTGGGTGCAATTTTATATCTTTTAATGCATGGCCTTGCCAAGGCAGGATTGTTTTTGTGTGCAGGAATTATTGAGCATAATACCCATACAAAGGATATCAGACAACTTGGTGGTTTGATAAAGACAATGCCCATAACCGCAATCGTCTTTTTGATATCTACATTCTCAGTGATTGGTATTCCACCACTGGGTGGATTCTTTTCAAAGTTTTTGGTAATCTTAGGGACGATAAAATCCGGGAATCTCTGGCTTGCGGGATTGGCGTTATTTACCGCGGTGATGACGGCATTCTATCTATTCAGAGTCTTTAATATGGTATTTCTCGGTGAACAGAGGGTTTCGGCAAAAGAAGGGACGAATTCTATGCTCTTTGTGGTGATTGTGCTGGCAATTCTTTCGGTCCTTGCTGGAATATTTATTGCTTACCCAATGAAACTTGCTGATATTGCAACAACCCAGATTTTGAGGTTAGGATTATGAAT
>CAZLGA010000076.1:0-9381 GCA_964559225.1 uncultured bacterium
GCTCTGCCGCTTTTGGTTATTGGAGCCGAGTGGCAAAGTCTAAATGGTCCGCCTGTGGGAAGGGCGGATGATATATCAATGGGATATGACCCATATATCCCTGCCTGGGTCATCTATGCGGCTGACCAGACGCATAAGTTGTATAAGTCAACGAATGAGGGGGAGTATTGGGATTCGATATACACGCACGAGGATGTAGTCAATCCCGTCTGCGTGATTTGTGAGCCGCAGAATGCCCAGGTTGTGTATATCGGCAGGAATTATTCAACGCCAGTTTATAAGTCTGAAGATGGTGGTAGACAATGGACAGAAAAGAGCACCGGCATCACCAACTCCAATCCGCTTTGCTTCTGTATGGACCCCCAGTCTGCAAATCGTATCTATCTTGGTTGTGGTTCATCCACTGACAATTATTCACTGTTTTTCAGTAGCAATGGTGGCACAAACTGGTATGGCCGGGGTAATTTCAATGTGGATGTTAATGATATTCTTGTTATTCATGAACCAGCTCAAGCGGAATCAATCTTTCTTGCTACATCAGCGGGCATTTATCTTTCTACAGATGCCGGTCTGAATTGGTATTTACGCCAGGCAGGTGATTTTTGCACTATTGAAAATTATATTAATACATCAGGAACACGAATTTTTTATGCTGCTCAAAAAATATATCACGGTGGGATATATCGAAGTGTTGATGGCACCGGAGCAAATTGGAGTCCTTTAGAGAATTCACCGCATTATCCTGTTGATATTGTAATTCAACAAAGCCTACCGCATTATATTTGTTGTGCTACCGCATATGATTATATCTTTCGTTCTACTGATAACGGTTCTTCCTGGACACAGATAAATTATCATTTTTGTGACCCAATCAGTAGATGCATGTTAATTCACCCCGGCAATCAAAATATCCTATATGTGGGGACCGAGGAATGTTTATATAAGAGTACTGACGGAGGTAATACTTGGGAGGAAAAAACCAGAGGTTTCAAGCTAACGGATAAAGCTTTTGATTTATCACTTGCTCTACCGGATGCTGTCTTTGCAAGTTGGGAGGGCACGAGCACATGGAAATTGGAAAACAATACATGGACATTGCGCTTTACCTATCCTCCAAGTACATTTGTGCCACCACCTTCATTTGCTGGCCAAAACGGTGATGTTTTGGTTAACGACGTAGTTCCTTCAAGGGTATATGTAACTTCTGAGATTAGAATAGGTGTTGATACTGATTACATTTGCCGGAGTACAGATGGTGGTTGGACCTGGGAAAATGTTACACCACAGCAGTTGTTATTGAATCGTAAGTCTTTGGCATTGAATCCCGTTGATAATACTACGGTATACATTGTGGGTGAAACGTCTCCGCAATTTGTAAAGAGTACTGATGATGGCCAACACTGGGAATTACACACGATATATCATGGTAATGAAATTCCTTTATTTTACTCTATTGATATTAGCAACACTGAGCTGCAAGCAATTTATCTTGGTGATATTCGTTATGGAGTTGCAAAATCTATGGATGGTGGTGCAAATTGGAATTTTTACAGCAATGGTCTACCTGCAGTTGAAATTAGTGCCATTGCAGTTGACCCGGTCAAATCAGAAATCATCTATGCAGGGACAGTTAATGGTGCATTTAAAAGCATTGATTATGGTGGGAATTGGTTCAACTTACCAAATTTGGGGTTTGACGGGCATGTCAGTGATATTGAGATTGACCCAGAAGAACCCACGATAGTCTATGCAATTTCTAAATTGGATATTCGGGATTATGTTGTGTGTACCGTGGATCGGGGACAGCGCGCATTTTTAGTGAGCGACGGTTTACCAGACAAGTGTTATGACTTAGAGATCGACCGTCATTATCCTATGACGGTTTATGTGACCACGGAAAAAGGGTTATATTCATACACCCCACCATTCAATAAACACCTGGTAAGTAGTTCTATTGAGGCGACTTTTGCCAACAATGGCAGGAAGTTATTACATGTCTATGCGACCAATGAATTATGGGCTTGTTATGAATCAGGCGGTGTTATCTATGCAGTCCATTCTACAGATGCGGGCAAGACCTGGTCAAGGAAGATGGAGATTGGTGAAGGGTATACGCCTGCACTTGCCATCCGTGATGTGCCTGATTATCCACCCTTTGTTGTCTGGCGGGCAAATGGCGAGATACGAGATACGATTTATTTTGCCAAATATATCGGTGGGAATAAATGGTCTGCCCCTGTGCCAATTGTGGTATCGCAACCCGAGATTGATTTTTCTCCACCTTCATTTGTGATTGGTGATTACAACATCGGTCATCTTGCCTATTCTGATGGAAGCAATTCTTATTATACAAGTTTCTATGTGTATAATCCTGGTAATCCGATAACCGAAACTATCGGTTCAGGAATAAATCCCTGTATTGGTTTTATGCTGACCCAGGAATACCCACAAATCCATTGTGTCATAGAAGACGATGGGGTTATTTATTATTCAGCACGGCGTGGTCAAAATGACTGGACAAGGGAGGTTGTCTCAGATGACCAATATATTACCCTTACTGATTGCCATCATCCATCCTTAGTTGTTGAAGGTAGTGTGGTCTATGTGGTCTGGAATGGAGTTTTAGATAATTACCGAAATATCTTCTGGCGCCATCTCACATATATTGAGGGTGGTGCTGAATGGTCGTGGATATGGCCGGTATGTAATACAACAAATCCTTCCCGTTATCCGGTCTTGACCACAGGATTTTTCTGTTCCTGGGTTGAACAGGAAGGCACAGATTATGAAATCTATTATGCCCGTTATGACCCGATGTTATGGACCTGGAGGGACCAGACGAAACTGAGTAATAGTCCTGATAAGATTTCAGTCTTTTCTCATCTTGCCCACAAGCAGACCCCGCAGGGAACAGACATATACTTTATCTGGACTGAGAATTCCCAGCCGCCCTTTGCTATCAGGTTTGAGAAGATAACGATTGGTGGGGGTGGTAGTGCACCTGACGCATTGAGTGGTCTGCCATTATACATTGCTAAAGGTGGTGAAGAGGAAAAATCGCCATTCAATACAAGGCGTGGAGGATATGTTGAGTATGGTAATGAATCTTATAAGAGAGTGGATTATGACAATCAGTATCTTGAGTATCGGTTTGAGAATTTGAATCCTCAGAAAGATTATGCCATTGCGGTTTGTGTATATCAGCATGGGTATAATAACCTGTCCTTATCGTTGAAGATTGATGGTGTGACTGTTGGTGCAGTAAATATTCCACAGGATACATTGATAATTCGTCGGCATTTACTGCCAGCAACTTTTTATGCGGATAGTGTGATTCGGATAAAGGCTTCTGGTAGTCCTGTAATCACCGGGAGTTTTGTGTTGTATGAGTATGAAAGAGTCAAGTCCAAAGGTGGTCCACAGGATAAACAGACGATGGGGATAGGTTCAGGAAAATCGTCCTTTGAGGTTTATCCTAACCCATTCCAGAATCACTGTGTGATTAAATTCCAATTCGCCCCGCATCCGCCATCCGAGACTAATTCAGAAGTAGCAAGTATAAAGATATTTGATGCTACGGGTCGGTTGGTCAAATCCTTTAATCCAGCATCAAGTATCCGGAACCAAGTATCCAGTATCATCTGGTCTGGTGACGATGATTCAGGTCGGCGTTTGCCTGCAGGCGTCTATTTCATTGGCTTGGAGAAAGAAGACTACAAGATCTTAGAAAAGATAATCCTGTTAAGATAAGAGCGAAGATGGAGTTATAGAAGAGAAAAAAATAGGTTCAATAAATTGAAAGCACGCCTTTTTTCCTGCCATATCTATCCATAAGTAAGAAAATACCAAGACCAAAACTTATCCAGATGACAAGCATTATTCCCAGGCGTAAAAATATCGTTGGCATACTCATAGTAAGATGCTCGCCAATCAAGAAATGCCTTATTCCCATTACTCCGTAGGTCGTGGGAAGGACAAGGGCAATCTTCTGCAAAAATAAAGGCAGGATTGCCAAAGGGTATGCAATAGGTGTAATTATATTCATCAATGTAGATACTGCGTCACTAATCACCCACCATTGTTTAAGGCCGATTGTGAGTCCTGCAACAAGAATACCCAGCCCATAAAGTGCAGAAATCATAAGGAGCAACAAAATCAAACCCGGAAGCATTCCACTCATATTAAAAAATATCCTAAAAATAAATACTACAACCAGTGCCTCAATGAGCATTATCAAACCCTGATGGAGTGTTGAATGCAATGCCATTCCTGCAACATATACCCATCTTGGAACAGGTGCAACAAAAATCGTCTCAAGAGTTCCATACCACTGCTCTTTTCTTAATGACGCACCCATTGCCCAGCATGCAGTGTTCAAAAATCCCATAATAAGATAACCAACAAATGTATAGGCAAAAATATCACTTATTCCAGTAATGGATTTTAGATGCTCAGAATTTCGTCCTCCCAAAAGTGCAAATCCATAAAGAAAATACGGAAACAAATAGACAAATGGTTCAAAAAAACCTCTGATAAAATCAGGCTTATATCTCAATTCAATCTTCCATTCTTTAATATTCTCAGCATTTATCGCCCTTAAGTAATGCAAAAATTTACTCATCTCAATACTCCGCCAATGTCCCTTTCTGTCTCGTATGTCTATCCACCCAGTTGAAGATATAAATACCGAGCGGAATTATTATTAAATCAATACCGATGAGAATCAGACTATTTTTCCAGAAATCAAATTTTATGTTGAGCAAAAGTCCGCGTAATGCAATAAGTGCGTAGGTCAGCGGGATGAATATACTTATAGTTCTTGTTATAGGATTTATCTCAACTGGATAACGAATCGGTGAAAAGAGGAATAATACATATTCAAATAAATGTAGCAAACCGTGTGCCTCCTTTACAAGCAGTGTCAATCCTGCGGCGGCAAAGCCGATGCCGTAAAGACCAGCAATCAAAAGAATTAAAAAGAAGACAATCGGCAGGATTTTATAAAGCGTAACCTCCAAACCAAAGATTATCACACATATGCCCAGCTGGATAATCACATAAGTTGTGGCAAGTAGAGAATTAAATATTGCTTTACCTAATAGGATGTATACAGATTTTACCGGTGCAGAAAGGATGTGTTCAAGCGTGCCATAATATGTCTCATCCCGCATTGCAAACCCCATACTCCAGACCGATGATGCCATATAGGTGCTGACAATTGCACCAATCAGAACATAAGGTATAAATTCGGTCGTGCCTGCAACTGTGCCAAAGTTTTCACTGCTCAATCCACCAATCAAAGCCTTTCCTTGGAAGATTAAAGGGATTGCCCATAAGAGTGGTGAAAATATCCAGAATGCAATTTCAATCGGATAAGCAAGCAGGATTTTATAACTCTTTTTTATTTCGGCAAGGATGATATTCATTTGATTTCGTTTATCGTTGTTCGGTTTCGAAACTCGTATCGTTATATGGTTTCGTAAATCGTATCTTGCACATATTTTGCATTGCAGAGTAAACGCGGACACTACAATTTTCTACCAAACCGTTAGACGACGGACGATACGGGCAGCCAAACCGTACAACCACATACATATTCCTAAAATCACTCATCCTGACTTTCTTTTAAACTCGCACCGGTCAGATATACAAATACATCTTCAAGTGTTGGTGATGTAACCTGAACCGATAATATCTTTGCCCTATCCCGAATCAACTCAACGAGTTTGCTTAATAGTAATTCCGGATTGTCTGTATTCATACGGACATAATAATAGCCATCCTGTTTTGAAATATTTAAACTTACTGACTCTTTTACTTGAGCAAAATTCTCTTTATACAAATCACCCAGGCACTTTAATTCCAGAATCTGTTCCTGAGGCATTGCCTTTTTCAAGGCAGAAGGAGAATCAAGCGCATCAATCCTGCCTCTATTCATAAATGCAACTCTATCACATAATTCATCAGCCTCATCCATATAATGGGTCGTTAATAAAATTGTCTTTTTCAACTTCATTGATAGTTCTTCTTTTATGAACCTGCGTATGAATCGTGCAAAATAAGGGTCTAAACCAAGGGTTGGTTCATCAATCAATAATATTGGCGGGTCATGGATAAGTGCACGGGCAATTGCCAGTTTCTGTTTCATCCCACTGGAGAATTTTTCAACATTCTCATTTGCCCTGTCTTTTAAATCCATAAGTTCAAGCAAAAAATTGACTCTTTCGTTTACTTTATTTTTTGGTACACCATATAGCGCGGCAAAATATCTTAGGTTATCTAATGCACTCAATTTCCAGTATAAACTCCTTTCACCGCCAGTAAGAACCCCTATCTTTTTCCTGACACCCAATGGGTCTTTTAAAACATCACATCCACCAACGATTGCAGTCCCTTCATCCGGTATCAATAGTGTGGAAATACATTTTATAAGCGTGGTCTTTCCTGCGCCATTCGGTCCTAAAAGTCCAAATAATTCACCTTCTCTTATCTCAAAATTTACCCCATTGACTGCCCGAACTTCGGAATTATGTTTCTTAAAAATCTTTACAAGGTTTTTTATAGTAATAGTGTTTACCATTGGATAATAATACTCAAGAAATTTATATAATCAAGTCCCTCTAATCTTAAATCAATGCTAAACAGTATGTATTACACAAAGATATGATTATCTAAGATTTACTTTTTAGAATTGTTTTATATCGCGGTTGGCTTCTCCCCTTTTGCCTTAAAACATAGAAGAAGATTTCCTACAAATTCTGAAGATTATTTAAGTAGAATCAGTTTCTTTGTTATCAATGATTCGCCATCGGTGACCTGGATAAAATATATTCCCTGTGGAACAACTTTGCCATTATCATCTCTACAATTCCAGGTTAAAACCCGCCAGTCATCCCTATTTGATTTTCCGTTATACAAGGTTTTTACCAAACTACCATATAGGTTGTAAATACGGACTGCATAATCCATATCATTTGGAGGTAAATAGACTTTAAACCGCACATTTCCAATTTTCTGCGGATTTGGATTTACCATTTTCAAGGTAATCTTATGGGGCGTGTTCATATCTGAAATCTCTTCATAAATTCCGACCGGGCTTTCAAGGAAATTACCAGTTATAACTACTGCATAAGGCTGTCTTGCGGTAACAACATTCGCTGCCATCACCCTTAATCTCCACTGACCCCGTCGTGGATCAGGGATATTGAAACATTCGTAAGGATTTAAAGTATCATAAGGTGCGGTTGGATTTCGAACAGACTGACCATTAGAATAAACATTGCCTTTGAATGAATCTGAGGCGGGTGATATCAACCGTGCATTCAAATTATTAATCAAAGCCCTTGTCGCACCTGCCGCAGCCGCAGTATCGGTCCAGGCAACCACCGCACGAAGCGAAGGAACCGAATCAATAATTGTAAAAGTATATTCAGCAAATTGACCTGTTGATAATCCAATTGTATCATCATAAAGCAATAATTCTCTTCTATCAGGCGTAGGAAGGGCAAACGCAAGGACGGTATCTACTGTTATTCTTCCCCAACCAATATACTCACTGGGAACTACATAACTACCGATATTGGGGGATGTTGATACATAAACCATTGCTCTAAGTAAAGCAGAACTCACATATCTCATACTATCAGGCGGATTTCGGTAACCACGCGGATACCAACCCTTTTTCAAATATTCCCTCATCAATCCCACTGCACCATTACAGCATGGTGCAGCCATTGAGGTGCCAGACATTGAGACATAAGAATTTGTAGTATTTCTCTGTGCAGAAAAGATAGCTTCTCCGGGTGCTGCACAATCGGGTTTTACCCTGCCATCAGGTGCCGGACCACGACTTGAAAATGTAGATAGCACAGTAGCATTTGTGCCATTTTGAACGCTGGCAACGGCAAGGACTGATTTTGCATTTCCAGGCTCGGTTATGCGATATTGTGAAGATTGTCCTTGATTACCACAGGATTTAATCAATACGACATCCCGGTTCCGCCAGCAGAACAAATCTAATTCCATACTCTTTGCTGAATACTGTCCCATAGTTCCTGTCCACCACGAATTAGAGATAGTTCTTGCTCTTAATTGAGGATTGCGCAATGTATTGGTTAGCACATCAAAGACTGTTATAAAGTTATAGGAAGACGTTGGTATCGGGCATAGGTGAGAAATCCTTGCACCCTTTGAATGTCCATCCCTTGTATCAGTCCCACCCATTGCTGAATCATTACCTGCGATAGTGCCACCAACATGAGTTCCATGTCCATCCGGGTCTCCCACACCACTTGCCGGTGGATATTTTTTGAATACCACAACCTTTCTGTGGTTAGGAAATTCACCCGTATCCGTAATTGCAATACTCGGGTCTCTGAAGGCATAATGGTTAACATCAAGTCCAGTATCTGTATAACCTAAAATCTCATCTATACCAAATATTCCCTGACGCCATATAGCACGGGTTGTGTCAGTTGGCGGAAGGCCTTTTTGGTTGACCCATTGTGCCTGGTCATTCTCTGGCTCAGAAGGAAACCATTCTTCAATCCAGTAGACACCGATTATATTTGCAATCTCTATCAGTTTTGAGCGTTCACAATCAATCCAGAAAAACTTGACTGCATCTGTATCTGAAAAACTCAAGATATGAACACCAAGGTTAGTTAAATCACGGGCAATATCATCTATTGACTCGGTGTAGAAAATATATACAAGGAATTTTCCGTATCTGTTGCCCTTAAGGATATCACGATAGAATTTGTATGCGGGCTGAAATATTTGCACACTCCTTACAACAGGAAGTCCTTCTACCAATTTTTTGATTTGAGTATCCATTCTTACTACAAAATTATAACGAGAATGACAGCCCAATAATTTTGCGCCGGTTTCTTCAATCTGCTGAAGTTTATCCTGATAGATTGGGCCATACAACTGAACAAGGTAATATCCATTCACACCTTCAGGATACTCTTGAATCTCTAAATTTGCAGGTAAATCAGGCTTTTCTGTGCAGGGGTCAAAATGATAGTCGGTAATAGAAAGAATATTTCCGTCTTTAAGTGGTTCGGGCTCATAATAACCAACTGTTACTGGATATAATGGATTGTTGTTCGCAAAAACAGCACAAAACAGAGTACACAGTAACATAAGACCTCTCATAAATCCTCCTTTTACTTTAATTTTATTGCCTCTTATCTATTTTGTGTGGAAGAAAGTCCTCTGAATTTCTTTCAGGAAAAAGCAGAGCCTTAAATCTCTTACTTCCACATTCAGCCATACAGCGTGGCGGATTACTCCACGGTGCCCCTTATTCGATAAACCACAAGTTTTTTCTTTTAGGTTCCTTAGCCATTAGCCAAAAATCTTCACCCCCTTTCAGAC
>CAZLGA010000077.1:0-9110 GCA_964559225.1 uncultured bacterium
ACACAAAATTCAAATAAAGTCAAGGGTGCTGTGCAGAGTTTCAAGACATGGTATCCACCCTAAGAGAATATTCTGGGTTGATAAAAGGCTTACGCCTTAACTCCGGAGATAAAAGGCTGACAGGGCTTTTTAACTCCGATTTTGATTATAGCTAAAAAGCCAATCCTGTGGAATCGTTAGTAATAACATTTCGCCGCTTCTATCGGTAATGATTTCGTTCTAATTCCTTATTTCTCCATTTTGGAAAAAGGGGATTTGAAACAAGGAATTAAAGCTGAAGTAAACCAGAATTTCTATTGTAGTTTAATTATCGCAGGATTAACGCCCTTACTAACTGGAGTGCAAAACTTTATATTTTTACTATTTCAGATAAACCTGACCTTCTTTCTGGTGACTGGCACTACATTTGACACTATATTTTTATTATGCTCAGAGTTCTTTAGCGTGGAACCAGAACTGCTATTTAAGGGGTCATCGGACAATCCCTGTGCCGACACATCGTTTTAATGGTGCGGTTGAGAAATTTTCTTTTGGTAAAGTTCATCAACTGGATTCAATGTATCTGATTGCCTAACTATTAAAAATCAATCCCAATTCCTATTTCTGTTTTTAATGGTGGCTCTAAGGGTGGTTTTTGATGCCAGGTTTTTTTATTACCCGCAATTTTTTCTGAATAAATATCCTTCCCTGCGCAGTCAATAAAAATTCCAATCGTTTTCATATAATCCCTTATGGTTCCGCGGCTTGCGGTACTTGCATTGCCAATTGTTATGCCACCGTGTGTTATATATTTATCATCACCTTTTAAGTCAATAAACAATCCCATCCCATTGGCATTGCCTGAACCGAGACTCAGATTTGGCGCATCATAGAAATCGTCTCCTTCATAATCAAAAAGAAGACCGAGTGTAAAATCATGACCAGCACCCTGCGCCATATTCTTTTTACCGATATATTTATCGTCTCCTGTTGAATCAAACAATGCACCTATAGCAAAATGTGCCCCTGCACCCTGGACATACCATATGCCGTTATACTCATCATTTCCAACAAAATCAACTAAAAATCCCATGCCAAACCAATAGCCACAACCCTGACCGAATACACCGCAGGAGTATTTGTCGTCACCAGCACCGTCAATCAACATTCCGATACCACCTGCAAGTGAATGGCCATCAGTAAAATCTGCCCTGATTCCGAATCCTGTTCCCTGGCTTAAACTCGCATTATGCTCTGGTGCCTGGAGCGATGGATATATTAATGTATCATCACGGGCAATATATATGTCGTTTCCTTCTTTATCAATGAGCAAACCAGCGCCTTTTACGAAACCAAATCCCTGGCATTTTTGGAAACCAATATATTTATCATTTCCTGATATATCAGCTATAATTCCGGTTCCACATAGTCCAGCACCTATACCATAGATATTTGTGTTATATTCATCTTCTCCAGCAAAATCTAAGATTATTCCCTGACCGAAAATTCCGGTTCCCAACCCAAATTTGTTTGCACAATATAAGTCGTTACCATTGAAATCAACGACGAATCCATAGCCTGCTATTCCGGTACCACAACCAATCTCTCCATTATATTTGTCGTCTCCATAATAATCTATGATAATGGAAACCGGATGTTTTTTATCGGAAACACCACCTGATTCATATGCGTCGTTTCCACCGAAATCAATGATAAGAAGGTAGGGCAGAGGTTTATAAATATCATCGTCAATGCCCCCAAGAATTATCATACCATATTTTGTTTTAATTTGGGTTGTTTTCATAAATCCTTGGTCTTTCATCAGGTCGATTGCGGTTTGGAGAACATATGATAAGTCCATAGCACCAGCAGCAAGTGCCTTAAGGTCGTTATTTTCAATCAAATCTTCTATGTGCCTATTTGATAGTCCATCTTCGTCAGTTCTAATTAACTGGTTAATTATTTTGTCACAATCTTCTTTTGATAAATGTTTATTGCCTTTTTCAATCCATTCAATAGAATTTTTTAGTTCAGTGAGTATCAGGAATAAAGCCTGCTTAATCGTCTCAGGGATTTTATTGACCACACCAATATCACTCTCGTAAAAATTTTGTAAAAGCATTAAAAATGCGGTATCAAGTTCATCCTGTTCAGGCATTGATTTCATTAATAAATCATCCTGTCTTTCAATCAATCCCCTTCTAATCCCTTCGTCAATTCGTGCCCAGGGAAAATAACTTATTGCCCAGAGCGAATCGGCGTTTTTAAGAATAGTGCTTGATAATGTCCTTATAAACGGGTCTATAGCCAAAGGGTTACTAATCAATCTGTCAAATAACTTTGTGCGGAATTTGCCATACCCATAAAATTCAAGGTCTTCTTTTTCAATCTTTAAATCTGCCACTGAAATTTTTACTGTTCTGGCAGTCCTGTTCATCACCTGTTCAATATCGGTCTGACCAAAAAGCAGAAAAACAATCCCGACAAAGAAAAAAATTATTTTAGATTTAAAATTTCCCATTTAAACTCCTTTCCAATTTTGCTCTAAAATTGTAGTTGCCTGATTTATCAGGCATTTCCTTTAGATTATATCAAAAATTCCTTCTTTATCAAGGGGATTAACTCTGTAAGGCTCGTTATACTCAGTTCTGTATTCATCCTATAACCAATAAAGATACATTTTGATCTGCGTGCAGTCATCAAATCAGTTGGTGTATCACCGATAAATACTATTTCGTTTATTTTTACTTGTAATCTTTTGCACGCCTTAAACAGCATTTCAGGGTCAGGTTTTGGCTTTTTGACATCATCTGCGGTTATAACCACATCTAAAAATTCTCCAAGGTTAGATTTTTGTATTTCAAATCTGGTAATATCACGATGCGAATTTGTGATACAGGCAATCTTTAATCCAAAATTTTTAAGATTCTGTAGGGTTCTCCTTGCGTATGGATTGATTTTCATATATTTAATGAATTTCAAAAAGTTTTTTGAAAAATATCTCACAACATCATTAATTTTTACATCGGGCATAAATATTCTGACATCTTCTTCGGTGCTCTTCCCCCAGTTTTGGGAAAATGTCTTCAGACCAATTGGCTTGTATCCAAAATGTTTTAATGTCTGATTGAAAAGTCTATACCAGACTTTATATGTATCCACCAATACGCCATCAAGGTCAAAGAGTGTTGCTTTGATTGTAAAAAGTTTTTTATTAAATTTCATAGTTCGGTATTTTATGCTAATATATGCCCAAGTCAAGTCCAACTTTAATCATTTTAATATTGACACAGGCAAAATACTTAATAATATTGGTAGTGTTCCTGTTACTCTTAGTTATTGCGGTTGCACCCTGTCTTTTTCTTTTCTGGTATTTTTTTCACCGTGATAAATATGAACCTGAGCCTAAAAAGTATCTCATCGGGATATATTTTTTAGGTGCCTTAATGGTTATTCCTGCGTTTTTGATGGAGATATTGTTGGCACCTATATTCAATGTAATTTCTCATAGAATTCTCAGCGCCTTTTTAATGGCATTTGTTCTTATTGCACCCACTGAAGAACTTCTAAAATTTTTAGTTGTTAAATTGTGGATTTATAAAAATGTGGAATTTGATGAGGTTATGGATGGCATTGTTTATTGTGTTTCCTCGTCACTTGGTTTTGCTACAATAGAAAATATTTTTTATGTGTTTGAATATGGGATGGGAACAGGGGTATTGAGGGCATTTCTTTCGGTTCCTGGACATACCTTTTTTGGTGCATTGATGGGATATTATATTGGAAGGGCAAAATTGGACAAATTAAGAGAGAAAAAGTTGATATTCCTTGGAATATTATTTGCAATTCTAACACATGGATTGTTTAATTTTCTATTGTTTACAAAGACGGTTCTTGCCTTTCTCGTAATAGTTGTTGTAATAATCCTTGGATTTTTGACAAAAGGGAATTTGAAGAAGGCAGAAATGCAGAGCAAATCAAGACTGGAAAACAGTTCATTTACCAGTTGATGTAGTAAGTCAAACCACCACCAACCATTTCAATTCCAACCCCTTTTGCGAGATAAAGGTAGCGGTAATGGCAATCAAGCGAAACAGATTTACCAAAAAATATAGATAAACCACCAAATCCGGTTCCGGTTGCCCTTGGTGATGAACCTTCAAAATATTCTTCCAGTCGCTGGTTGTATGCCGCGTCTTTTAGTTCCATTGTTGGATTATAGAATAGAATATTTCCTTCTACTCCGAAGAATGGTGCAAGAAAGAATCTGCCAAGTCTTGGGGCAACATTAATTCTGAGCCCAATACCGGGAACCATTTTATTTGTTGATGCGTCGTTTACCACCGAAGCACAGGGTTCAATGAACATAAAGGGAAGGGCTTCAGCGGATATGTGGAATGCAGCCGAGTAGTGCATTTTATCTAACGATTCATAATTTTTAAGGGTGTAATTCTGTTCATATTCACCAAAACCACTCAGTCCAATTCCCAGCCTACCTGCCAGTGCAATAATAAGAGGCAGAGAAGTTAATAAAGTTATTTTTTTCATTTTTATCTCCTATCTCTATTAATATAAATAAGCAATTTTTGTGCCTGCTATACGAGACTTAAGTCTCGTAATTTGAGGATTTTTTGCTCGCAATCTCTATGTAATATTGCACAAAAGTATAATATTTATCTTTTTCGATATTTTAATTAGAATTTTGAGGTATCAAAACTTTAAGCGTCTTATTTCTTGGGCAATTCCCGTTGTTTCGTCAAAATCAATTATAACTCCATTTGCTAATATATTCTCCTTTGCAACCTTAAACTTTTGTGGTATCTGGTATAAAAAAAAGTCTATTATTTCCTCTTTGCTCACACCGATTATGGAATCATCTGAGCCAACCATACCAACATCAGTTATATAAGCGCACTTTTTATTAATAATCTGTTCGTCCGCAGTTTGAATGTGGGTATGGGTACCGATTATACCTGTTACATAATCGCAAAGATAGAGTGCAAGTGCCCGTTTTTCACTCGTTGCTTCCGCGTGGAAATCAATGAATATATTTTTTGTTTGTTTTTGTATTTCTTCGATAATTGTTTTACCTGTTTTGAATGGGTCTTCAAGCGGCCTCATAAACACCCTCCCTTCAAGGTTTATTACGCCAATCTTGATTCCCATTTTTTCAAAAATATTATATCCTTTTCCC
This sequence comes from uncultured bacterium, assembly GCA_964559225.1. GTDB lineage: Bacteria > Hydrothermota > Tepidihabitantia > SM23-42 > JAOAFX01 > JAOAFX01. The sequence continues at coordinate 5,174 of CAZLGA010000077.1, forward strand.
GGAACACCATCAGGATAATTTGCGGGTCTTAAAAGTCTTGTTTCTGAATCGAGGTATTTGTATATTTCTTTGTATTTCCAGATATGGTTTCCAGTTGTAATACAATCAACACCATAATTAAAAATTTCCTTTGACGTCTTCTCTGTTATTCCTATCCCACCTGCAAGATTTTCTCCTTGGGCTATGGTGAAGAATATGCCTTCTTTTTTTATTAATTCGGGTAGCGACTGGGCAATCTTCTTTCTGCCCGGTTCCCCGATTATATCGCCGATAAAAAGTAATTTCACAATTACAATTCTATCCATTTTTTTTGCAATTTCAACACATTATTAAATATAACTATTTAACCCATTTTTATTATTAACAGGACATTGACTAAGGTAAATTTTTGGCTAAAATGGAATATGCCTTTATTAGATGACTTGATTGAAAAACTTCAGTGGCTCCCTGGAATTGGAAAAAAGACTGCCCAGCGTCTTGCATTTTTCCTTCAGAAGATGGATGTCACCCGTGTTAAGGAATTGACCAATGCAATCTTAAAAGCAAGACTTGAATTAAAAGAGTGTTCAATCTGTCATAACCTGGGTGAAACGGATCCCTGTGCGATATGTTTGGCACCGAATCGTAATAGAGAAATAATTTGTGTTGTTGAGCAACCCGCCGATGTGATGGTTATAGAAAAGATTGGCGAGTATAACGGTTTATACCATATTTTGCATGGTGTGATATCACCGATTGACAATGTTGGACCTGAAAATTTGAGAATCAAAAATTTATTAGAAAGAATACAAAAACAGAAGGTTAACGAAATTATAATAGCTACAAATCCTACAACCGAAGGTGATGTTACCGCTCTCTATATTGCAAAATTACTTAAACCACTAAACATAAAGGTCACGAGGATTGCGCGGGGGCTACCTACCGGAAGCGACTTAGGACTTGCAGATGGGACTACAATCCTTCGTGCATTTGAAGGAAGAAGCGAATTATAGAGTTGTTATTGACATACCAAGTTTTTTAGATATAATCTGCGATGATTAAGAAAAGTCCTTTTTATGAAAAACACTTGCAATATAATGGCAAAATTGTTGAATTTGCTGGATTTTTTATGCCCATACAGTTTGAAGGTATCGTTGCTGAACACGAAACTGTGCGCAACGGAGTCGGTGTATTTGATGTCTCTCATATGGGTGAAATAGAAATTACCGGTCCTGATAGAATTCAGTTTGTGAATTATATTACCACTAATGACGTATCCAAACTCGCTGTGAATCAAGTTCAGTATTCAGTAATGTTATATCCGGATGCCGGAATTGTGGATGATCTCTTGGTTTATAACCTCAAAGACCGGGTATTTCTCGTTGTGAATGCGGCAAACACTGAAAAGGATTATCAATGGATTTTGCAGAATAAAAAATTTGATGTTGATATAAAAAACTTGAGCGATGATATAGGACAGCTCGCAATACAGGGACCAAAATCAGAATTATTACTTCAGAAGATTGTGGATTTTAACCTTGCAGAATTGAAATATTACTGGGCGGTTGAAACAAAGATTAAAGGTATTGATGTTTTGCTTTCCCGAACCGGTTATACGGGTGAAGATGGTTTTGAAATTTATATATCAGCAAATGATGGATTAAAAATTTGGGATATTGTGTTTGAATCTGGAAAAGAATTGGATGTAAAGCCGATCGGGCTCGGGGCGAGGGATACCCTGCGATTTGAAATGAGGTACTGTCTTTATGGAAATGACATTGATAAGACAACGAATCCACTTGAAGCAGGATTAGGATGGATTGTCAAATTTGACAAAGGTGATTTCATTGGTAAAGATGCATTACTCAAAATTAAAGAATCGGGATTAAAAAGAAAACTTGTGGGATTTGAAGTGATTGATAAAGGGATTCCCAGGCCCCATCAGAAGATTTATGCCGATGATAATGAAATAGGTTTTGTAACATCTGGAACATTTTCACCATCGCTAAAAAAGGGTATTGGAATGGGATATGTTAAGACATTATATACTGAACCCGGAACGAAATTTTTTGTTATGGCAAGAGAACCTATCCCTGTTGAAGTAATAAAAGGGCCGTTTTACAAAAAAGGAACACATAAATAAGGAGGTTGAATGGCAAATATCGTTGAGGGATTAAAATATACGAGAGAACATGAATGGGTAAGGATTGAAGGTGATGTTGCACTCACCGGTATTACTGATTATGCCCAGTCTGAGCTCTCGGATATTGTGATGGTTGAACCACCAAAAGTAGGAGCTCAGTTAAAGGTAGGTGAAGCAATCGGAACTATTGAGGCAGTTAAGGCTGTAAGCGACCTTTTTGCTCCGCTCAGCGGTGAAGTAATAGAAGTAAATGAAAAGGTATTAAAAGAGCCTGCCATCATAAACCGAGATCCGTATAATGAGGGCTGGATATACAAGATAAAGATAAATAATCCCGAGGAATTAAATAGTCTTCTTTCCGCAGAACAATATAAAGAATTGATTACTGGGCACTGATGCATTACCTACCATTAACACCCGAAGATGAGAAAAAAATATTGAAACGGCTTGGGTTTGATTCTTTTGCAGAGCTGATTGATAAAATCATTCCTTCTGAACTACAGTTCAAAGGCAAAATTGGCTTACCGTCGGCAGTATCTGAAATCGAAATCCGCAAGATACTATCTTCTCTTGCAGGTATGAACTACAATACATTGGATTTTATTTCTTTCCTCGGTGCTGGTGTATATGACCACTATATTCCGGCAATCGTTGATAGTATAATATCAAGAAGTGAGTTTTATACTGCCTATACCCCTTATCAGGCAGAAGTCTCACAGGGGACACTCCAGACGATATTTGAATATCAGAGTGTCATATGTGAATTGACAAAGATGGAAGTTGCGAATGCATCAATGTATGATGGCGGGTCGGCTCTTGCTGAAGCCTGCCATATGGCTTGCGCCATAAATAACAAAAAGAAAATTATCCTTTCTGAGCTCATCCATCCATTTTATCAAACGATTGTAAGAACTTACACCAAGGAATGTGGTGTGGAGATAGTCATCGCCCCACAAAGAGATGGTGTTACTGATATTGATTTCCTAAAAATTCTGGTGGACGAAAATACAGCCTGTGTGGCAATACAACATCCAAATTTTTATGGTATTCTTGAATCTCCGCAGGAAATATCTGAATTGGTCCATAAAAAAGGTGCTTTATTCATAAGTGTGGTTGACCCATTGTCGCTTGGTATTATCTCTCCGCCCGGTGATTATAATGCAGATATTGTGGTCGGTGAGGGACAGGGAATGGGTATCGCCCAAGGATTTGGTGGACCATTGCTGGGCATATTTGCCACAAAGATGGAATTTGTGCGTTTTATGCCCGGAAGGGTTGTTGGTGAGACTGTAGATGTAGAAGGAAAACGAGGATTCGTTCTTACACTCCAGACCCGGGAACAACATATAAAAAGAGAAAGGGCGACTTCCAATATTTGTACAAATGAGGCATTATGTGCATTGAGTTCGTTGATATTTTTATGCTCGCTTGGTAAACAGGGTATTGTAGATATCGGAAATCACTGTCTTGCAAAGAGCCATTATCTTTATAATTGTTTAAAAGAAACAAAAGGCATAAGACCAGTTTATAATAGAGAATTTTTTAAAGAGTTTGTTGTTCATACTGATAAAAATGCGCGTGAGATTGTTGATAAACTCTTAGAATACAAGATTTTTGCCGGCGTCCCTTTATCAATATTTGATAATAATTTACAAAATCAACTTTTAATTGCAGTAACAGAAAAAAGAACGAAAGAAGAACTGGACAGATTTGTAGGTATCCTGACAAAGATTATTTAAAGCGATAAAATCAAAGTTTTCTGGCTCATGACCAGAAAGTGTGGTAAAATAGTTGAAAGGCATCCGTTAGATCCAT
>CAZLGA010000078.1:0-8941 GCA_964559225.1 uncultured bacterium
CCGCTTAATTTAATAAAATGTGCTAAATGCGGAACACAAAGTCCTGCAGGAACAAGGTTTTGTGGTGAGTGTGGAACGAAGTTGTAATAAAATTGAAAACATATAAATAAAAAGGAAGTTTTACCATGAAACACTTATTTACAAACACAACAAAACTCCTGTGGGTGGTGTTGCTCATAGGAGTATTAACAGTGGTTGCGGAAGCGCAACATCAATGGGATGAAAACACTATTCTTCTCGTCCCATTTGATGGTAATGCACAAGGTGGTGAAGTTTTTGGCACTGTAAATTATGTCACTTCATTACAAGGACTTGATCGCGCCGCACAATTAACACAGGGTGCCTGGATTAGATACACACCATCAGGACTATCTCAAATTCAAAACGCAGGGACTATAGAATTTTTTATTTCCCCAAGTGCATATAATACTGATTTGTTATGCTTGCAATGGTATTATACGAATTCGCCACCTTCTAGTGGTTACGTATTTAACATACATATAAACTCAGAGGGTCGGATTACATACTCTGTTTGGAATGGTCAAGGTGATGGCGGACTTACAAGCAATACCTCCATTCCTCTGAACTGGTGGAGTCATGTAGCTATAACTTGGGATAATACTGGTTCACGTATTTTTATTAATGGCGAAATAGTTGCAGACACAACGGCGAGGATATGGCCTTCCTCACCGATTTATGTTTATCTTGGATTCTGGGGTATGAATTCTTTTTTAATTGATGAGTTCAGGATTTCAAAAGTTGCCAGAACACAAGATGACATTAGAACATATGTTAGAAATCATTTACCTATGGTTCAAAACATTAACACCGGTCTAACTTATACAACAATCCAAGCGGCAATTGATGTGCCACAAACTTTAGCAGGTCATACGCTTGTTGTTTTATCTGGGATTTTAACAGAAAATGTAACAGTGAACAAGAGTCTTACCATAAGGGGCGCTGGAATTGATTCTACTATTGTACAGGCAAGCAATTCAAACGTAAGCGTTTTTACGGTTACTGCTAACAATGTTTCGGTTAAGAAACTTACGGTTAGAAATGCGACTGGTTCAGGTGCCGCTGGTGTTCGATTGCAAAGTGTTACAGGTGTGCAGATTGATAGCTGTAAGATTACTAACAATTTTCGGGGTATTCAATTAGTTTCAGCTTCTAATAATAGTATTATCAATTGCCAGCTAGATCTAAATCTTGAAAATGGAATGGTGTTCCAATCGTCTTCGAATGGTAATCAAGTGATCGGGAACATTATCTCGAATACATTAGGAATTGGAAGTGAAACCGGCGCAGGAATTGATGTAGGAGATCAATCTTCTTCTTCAAATATTATTGTTGGCAATACTATTTTTAATAATCCACGCGCTGGTATTATCGCTTATGCTGGTTCAAATTATATGCAGATTAAAAACAATACAGTTTACGGCAATACAACAGGTATCCAGCTTGGATGGTCAACTGGGTGTTATATTGAAAATAATAACATTATAATTCCGACCATGGAATTCTTATAGACACAGCTCCGAATAATGTTTTTCGTAATAATATTATCCAAAACAATCTGGATGCCGGCATTGGAATGATGGGTTTGGGTCAAACAGGCAATATTATTGAGCGTAATACAATATTAAATAATGGAAATTGTGGTATCGGTATAGGGTCAGCTACGCGTAATAGTATTATTCGTTATAATTCTATAGAAAACAATCAATTGGGAATGCAAAGCACGCATAACCCGGGCAATAATAATTACGGTAATAGAATTTATAACAATAATTTTATTGGAAACACAACCCAAGCAGTTGATGAATCACCAGAAGCAGATTACTGGGATAATGGATTACCTGAAGGTGGGAATCATTGGAGTAACTGGACTTCTCCTGATGCAGACGATGATGGTTTTGTTGATGTCCCATATCAGATATCTGGTGGATATAGCCAGGATAATTTTCCATATGTCCTACGAAACGGATGGATTCGACCAGTAATTACAACAACCACACTACGCCAGGGTGTCGCGGGTTCTTTTTACAGCGATACACTAAAAGCAACTGGTGGAACTCTACCCTACAAGTGGTCAATTACCGCTGGGAGTTTGCCGCAGGGGTTGCAGATTGATTCACTGACGGGAATTATATCTGGTATTCCTACCCATATTGGCACATTTGAATTTACCGCGTGTGTTACCGATGCCTCATTACAAACAGCCACAAAAGCATTATCAATAGAAGTTCTCCCAAATACCACATTTTCTGCTCAAGTTTCAATTTCTGAGGGTTATACTCCTGATATAGCATATGATAGAACACGAAACACAATCAACATAGTTATGGACGGCGTCTTCTACAATTATTTATACCAATCCACGAATGGTGGTGAAATCTTCTTCTTAAAATCAACCTGGGAAGGTGGATCAGTGCCATCCATTACAATTGATAATGACGGCAACATTGGCATCGTTTGGCTTCAATCCGACCCAACCGCATATAATGTATATTTTAAACGGTCAACTGATGGCGGCTCAACATTTGGTACTGCTGTGAAAATAAATGATGCACCAGCTTCGGTATTGACTAGACCTAAAATCAAATCTTTTGGAAACATTATGTATGTCGTTTGGCAGAGTGATGATAATAAAGTTCTTTTAGATAAAACGATTGATGGGACAACTTTCGGGACAGATGTCCAGATAAATGGAACCGGTGGTAGTCATAGATATCCATCAATTGCCATTGATGAAGTTGGTAAAATACACATTGCCTGGCAAGGTAGATTGGGTTGGCAATGGCAGATATGGTATGCAAATTCTATTGACAGCGGTAGTACATTCTCAAACAATCTACGTGTTGATGACGCACCTCTATTTGATGTTGGAAATCCATCAATCGCCGTTCGTTCTTCTTTAATATCTGTTGTGTGGGAAGATATGCGAAATATATATTATGATATCCGATGTGCCATTTCTACTAACGGTGGTTCAATTTTTGGTAATAGTGTTCAAGTCAATGATAATACCAATAACACCGACCAGAGATTTCCACGGGTTGCTATTGATGTTGCGGGTGCTATAAATGTTGTTTGGCAAGATGGAAGAAATGATAACAGCACACCTGATATCTATTTTGCTCGTTCAACGAACAATGGTTCATCATTTTTAACGAATCAGAAAGTAAATAGTTTACCTGGCACATTATATTATGGGCACATCAGGCCAGCATTAGATGTTACTGGGAATACGATATGGATTTGTTGGAGTGGCACAGATGGAACAAGTTCCACACGGCGTGTTTATTTTTCTAAAGCGAGTTTTCAAGATGGGACAATATCTATTAGGGAAGATAAACTGATGAGTATGCCCGTGGGATTTGCGCTTTACCAGAATTATCCCAATCCGTTCACTTCTATTTCTGTCATAAGTTATCAGTTGCCCGTTGCTAGTCATGTGGATTTAACTGTATATGATATCCTTGGTAGAGAGGTGGCAAGATTAGTAAATGGGAGGAAAGAAGCAGGAAGGTACGAGGTGCAATTTAACGCATCGCATCTTTCCAGTGGAGTATATTTTTACAAGTTGCAAGCGGGTAGTTTTACATCAGTAAGGAAATTATTGTTGATGAAGTAGGTCTATAATTGGATTAGTCTTTGAGAAGACAGGGTGGATGAGAGTTCGCCCTGTCTTTGTTTTCCGAGTAATCACATATTGTAATTAGCAAAATAACCCAACTTCTGCTTTCACAAAGTGGGTTGGAGAGGTTTAGAATGTGGAAGCATTATGCTACTGCTACGCCCAGGGCAATGGAATTTAACTTTGTTTCTGCGTCGTCAGCACGGGAAAGCAGTACTACAGGTTTGCTTGCACCCGCAACAATCCCCGCTGCCTTTGCCTTTGCAAAATACATCAATCCCTTTGCCCAGATATTGCCGGCTGAGATATTCGGCATCAAAATGAAATCGGTATCACCGGCAATCTCGCTCTTAATCTTTTTATGGTCTGCTGCCTGCCTTGAAACCGCCACATCAAAACCAAAAGGTCCCTCAATCATTGCATCTTTAATTTCACCCCTCTTATTCATTTCTACAATCTTCTGGGCATCCACAGTCTCAGGCATATCTGGATGAACTACCTCACTTGCAGCAACAAGTGCAATCTTTGGCTTTTTAATACCCAAACCATTCATCAACCAGATTGCATTATTTATAATATCAACCCTTGTTTTCAATTCTAATTTTGGATTCATTCCGCCATCAGACATAAACAAAAGTTTATGATAACCCGGAATTTCAAGAACCGCAATGTGGCTTAGAATTTTTCCTGTTCTTAATCCGTATTCCTTATCCAGTACCCCTTTTAAAAAGGTGCTTGTTGAAATCATACCCTTCATCACGAAATCACCATTCTCTTTTACCATTGAAATACCTATTCTCAATGCCTCTTGTTCATCATTGATATCAATAATCTCAACAGTTTTTTGATTGAGTTTTATCTTACTACTTAGCTCTGTAATTGCACTCTTATTCCCAACAAGATATGTGTGTTTAAGCAAATTCTGTTCTATTGCCAGATTAATACCTTCAAGCACAGGTTCATCTTCTGCCTTAACAACAACACAAACTTTTCTGCCTTTGCTTTTTGCAAAATCACGAAGTTCTTGAAAGCTCTTCACTGTTCTCCATTTTGTTCATACAAAGCTAACACCCTATTGCTATTTTTTTAGGTTAGAACCGCACGGACAGAGTCAAGAAAGCAGAATCATTGAGAAATAATTACCACTCCTTTCCAAAATCCTTTTCAAATGCCTCAGTTAGTTTCGTGCCCCAATTTTCAAGTGCCTCAAGTTTTCCATTAAAGAACCTCAGGACCGGTGGCTCAAAGATAAACCTCAGTCCTTTTATCAGATTTTTGTGTTCATAAAGCCACTGCAGTCTTTCAATTATATATTCAATGTGAGAAATAGAATATACCCGACGCGGAATGGCAATACGGGTCAATTCTAAATCCGCATAGAGTTCGGTTCCATCCTTTGCACGGTCCGTGGAAATAGTTCCTCTTTCCATTGCCCGAACACCAGAGGCAATGTAAAGCGCAGCAGTGAGTGCTCCGGCAATATATTCTTCCTTTTTAATATGGGGTAGAAATTTTCGTGCATCTATATGGCAGGCTAAGCCACCAGGAGGTGTAACCACAGGAATGCCTAATTTATCAAGTTTTTCTACAAAATATTTGATCTGCTCAATGGAACTACCAGCAACTGATGGGTCGACCATCTCTCTTAAACCCACGGTCATCGCACCAATCTCCCGCATGGACATACCACCATAGGTATAAAACCCTTCATACACTGGAAGCCAGGGTTCAAGCTGGTCATAGAGTTTTTTGTTATTTGTTGCAATAAACCCACCCCGCACACAGGTATTTTTTCTTCCGCTCAAATAAAAAATATCCGCTATACTACACATTTCCTTGATTATCTCTGCAATCGTCTTATTCTCGTAACCCTGTTCTCGTTTCCAAATAAAATAGGCATTCTCAGAAATCAAACTACCATCAAGTATTAAAAGCAGACCATTTTCATCACAAACTTTTCTCACTGCTTTCAGATTTTCCATAGAAAATGGCTGACCGCCCAGAAGGTTTGTTGTCGCCTCCATTCTGACATAGCCAATTTTCTCTCTGCCGTATTTCTGTATTCCTTTTTTGAGTTTATCAATATCTATATTCCCTTTAAATAGACAGGTACTTTGGGTGTTCAATGCTTCATCGGTGAATAGTTCCAAACATTCGGATGTGCCGGTAACTTCAATATGTGCCCGGGTTGTAGTAAAATGATAATTTGTAATAACTACACCATCAGGTTTGCAAAAAACTTTGGACAAAAGATGTTCTGCTGCCCTTCCCTGATGGACATTCATAACATAATTAAACCCGAGAATCTCTTTTACCGCGTCAGCAAATTCATAAAAAGTCATACTCCCGGCATAGGCGTCATCAGTCGTTATCCAGCCCGCCCACTGCTGGTCGCTCATTGCGTTAACCCCGCTATCCGTCAGCATGTCAAGAAAAATATCTTTTGTCTTTAGCTGAAAAGTATTATAACCTGCTTCTTCCATTGCCTTTAGTCGCTGGCGGGCAGGTGTTAGATTTATTTTTTGTATAACCCTGGTTTTATATAATTCCACCGGGATTTCTCTTCCATCTTTTAGTTTAAAAAGCATTTTGCCTCCTTAAGAAAAAACTATAGAGATTATTTTCATTACAATATTTTTTCCAGAGCTTTAATCAATCGGCGGTTTTGTTTTTCAGTGCCGATTGTAATGCGCAAGGCATTGGGAAAACCATATTCCTTAATGGTTCTGGTTATAATTCCCTGTCTCTGCAATGCTTCAAAAATTATCTGACTGTCTTTGGGAAATTCAACAAAGATAAAATTGCCATGTGTGGGGCAGTAAAAAAGCCCTAATCTTTTGAAGGCATCATAGAGATATTCCTTTCCTTCGTTATTAACCTTGATTGTTTTTTGAACGAATTCCTTATCTTCAAGTGCAGCAATACCAGCAATCTGGGAAATGCGGTTAACATTGAATGATATTCTAAGTTTCATTAGATTTGTTATCACATCCTTGTGGGCTATGCCATAACCCAGCCGGGCACCAGCAAGACCATAAATTTTTGAGAAGGTATGAAGTATGAGAATATTCTTTTTTCTTTCTCTAAAGATTTTAAAGGAATCAGGATATTCAGGATCATCAATATATTCACGGTACGCCTCATCCATTACCACAAGTATATTTTCAGGGATGTTAGCAAAGAAATCTTCCACTTCTTTTTTGGTCACCATCGTCCCTGTGGGATTATTGGGATTATCAATAAAGACCAATTTCGTATTTTTCTGAATTGCACCCAGCATTGATTTCAAATCATGTGTATAATTCTTCATTGGAGTTTCTATTATTTGTGCTCCAGCAATACTGACTGCAATTTTGTACCAGATGAACGCACCTTTCCCTATCACGGCGCTATCTTCAGGATTAAGATAAGCAAGGGTAACAAGCGGAAGAATCTCTACTGAACCATTCCCTACAATTATTTCATCACTATTGACATTAAATTTCTTTGCCAAAACATTTTTCAAATAAAAGCAATTATCATCAGGATAGAGAAATGATTCTTTTAACGCACTACGCATTGCTTTTATCGCCAATGGTGAGGTTCCCAATGGATTTTCATTGGAGGCTAACTTGATAACCTCGCCCTTGAGATTTAATTCTCGAATAACTTCTTCAATCGGTTTACCTGGTTTATACGGTTTAATCTTCTCAATGAAGTCTCGCGCTTTTATCACTAAGCCTCCTATCGCAAGCCGAGCACATCACGGAATCCTGGAATATCCAGGAATCCATGCCCACTTACATTAAAGGCAATGACTTTCTTTTCCCCGGACTCCCGGCACTTAATTGCTTCATCAATTGCTGCACAAATAGAATAAGAAGATTCAGGAGCCGGCAACCAACCTTCGGTTTCCATAAATATCTTTGCCCGCTCAAAGACATACTTCTCGTCAGCAGGGTAGGCAACCGTATCTATATAACCCTTATGTCTCAGCAAGCTGATGATGGGTGAACAACCATGATAACGCAAACCATCGCCTTTTATCGGCACCATATCTATTTTATGTCCAAGTGTATACATTTTTAATAATGGTGTCATCTCTGCATAATCAGCAAAATCATATTTATATTCTCCCTGGAGATTGGGTGCAGATTGACTCTGGGCAGCGATAAATTTTATCTTCTTACCTTTTGTCAAAACATCGCCAATAAATGGAATAGCAAAACCACCGAAATTAGAGCCACCACCCAGACAGGAGATAACAATATCAGGATAATCACCAAATATCTCGAATTGTTTTTGTGCCTCAAGTCCTATGATTGTCTGGTGCATAAGCACATGGTTCAAGACTGAACCAAGACAATAGACTGCTTTGGGATCCTTGTTGGCATCTTCAAGCCCTTCAGAAATTGCAATTCCTAAGGAACCAACATGCTCCGGATTTTTCTCGTAAAGGGATTTTCCGAAATCGGTCATCGGACTTGGTGAAGCATAGACATCCGCGCCCAACATCTTCATAAAACTGAGCCGGTCTTTTTTCCAGTTATAAACACTCCTTACCCAATAGACTGTACATTTTAGCCCAGTTACTGCAGCGGCATACGCAAGGGCAGTCCCCCATTGTCCTGCTCCAGTTTCTGTTGTAACTCTTTCATAGCCTTGTTTTTTGGCATACCAGCACTGGGCAAGGGCAGTATTGACCTTATGACTGCCTGTTGGACTGAAAAATTCGCCTTTATAGTATAATTTTGCTGGCGTATCAAGTTTCTTTTCAAGGTTTGTGGCGCGAAACAACGGCCTGGGTCTACCTGCCTTTGCAAAAAGGTCAAGAATACCTCCGGGTATATCAATCCATCTTTCTGAAGAGAATTCCTGACTCAAACATTCACCAACAAGGAGATTAGGCAAATTTTTTATGCGTGAAGGTCCTTCTTCCGGGTCCTGCGGAGGCGGAAGGGGTTCAGGTAAATCAGGTAGAATATTGTACCATCTGGTTGGCAACTCATCAAATTTAAGATTCACCATGTTAAACATATATACCTCCTGATATAGTTACAAAGCACTGGTTAGTATAGACTATTTTGAATAAATAAATATCAAACACGCTGAATTATAGTTAATTTATTACCAATGTCAATAGCACTATGCAGAGTTTCAAGACATGGTATCCACCCTAAGAGAATATTCTGGGTTGAAAAAATAAAAAAATTATTAAAATAATAAATGCTTAACAAACAATTGATAAAATTAGGAGTACAATTATAACAGTCATTGAAAACTATCACCAACGCATTTTAGATTCTAAATGTCCGAGTTCAA
>CAZLGA010000079.1:0-8798 GCA_964559225.1 uncultured bacterium
AGGAAAATCATCCGCTTCTACGATCAATCGGGTTTTACATAAACACAATTTAATTAAACCCCACAAGAAGAAATGGCAGAAACGGCGTGCAATTACGGAATAGAGGAGTTTTCGTTAATCAATTCCCTGCGCTTTATTTGGCGATTGTTATGTCATTTAGAGTTTTTTGGTGTGGATACCAGGGAGGTTATTATCCAGACCGAGCAAGGTTTCAGAGTTTATTGGGATGGTGTATGGGAAAAGGGATAGTGGTTTCAGTGAGATAGTGGAGCGGATATTTAAGGGGGTTCATCGGACGATTCCTGTGCGGACGCCTCGTTTTAATGGTGCGGTGGAGAATTTTCACGCTCGGATAGAAGCTAAGTTTATGACATTGAGAAATTTTCTGGTGGTACGGAACAAAAAGCCTTTTTGTCTGAGTATGTTAAACTTATGCCTTTTGTATATCGTAGGTCTACAAAAGGTGAATCAAGTGGATACCATGTGTCCGACGACCTCACCTGATTCCATAGCACATTCCATTATCTCATCCTCTTACAATAAAAAAATGATATTATAATTGTCCATATATGTTCATTTTCTATCCCAATTCCATTGTTGACAAATACATATATATAATTATAATATTATAGCACATTTAAGGAGGAATTATGAAAGAGGAAAAAATCAATGAAACAGTCCTTGCCAGTATGGACGAAGCAGCGCTGAAGGCTAAAGAGGAATTTGACCAGATGCCTGAAGATGTAAAAAAGGTCATTGCCCAGTGGATGAGAAAATGGTATCTTAAGGCAGGCTATAGAAGACTTGGTAGGATTGCGGTGGCACATGCAAAGGCGCTTGAGAAAGGATAAACGGAGGCATTGAATGATATTTAACGATATGGAGAACTCTGAAAAAGGGCCATTTTGCAAACCATTTGGACAATTATTCTATGATAATTTAGAGAAGATACCTTCTTTTCAGATTGTTGAGGCTTACCTTTCTCTTCTTCTTGACGCCCAGGATAAGATTCAAAGGGCAATAGCCATTCTTGAAGGCGCATTGAGAAAAGGTACCGAAAGGCTGAAAGAAATTCAAAATCCCGATGAATTACAATTCTATTTTGGTAAGATAACTTCTGCCCGCGGTGAAATTGAAAAGGAAATTGAAAGGTTATCGCATAATCGTCGTGATATTGAAAGTCTAATCGCTGAATATTCGGAAAAAGGCATATTTAATGTCCCTTTAAAAGAATTTATGATTGCGTTCGATGCTGAATACCCTATAAAAGTAGAAAAAAAACATATTGATAGTGATGAATGTTATACTACAGAAATCAAGGCATCGGACCTTATTGGCAGCGCAGGATTTGAGCATTTAAATCGGTTGATGACCGGATATATTCTAAAAAAACTGCTCACAAAAAATAAATAATCATTGACTAATTAAAAGTTTTGGATATAATATTTCCATTATGAAGAAAATAATTTTTATTGGATTAATTCTTATTCTCAGCCCTTTGTGGGCAAACTGGACAAGGATGAATACCTTGATGGTTGGCGATTATATAGATGATCCGGTGAATATCGGCATCTATCCACAACACATAAATATATTTCCAAATAATTTCTATGGCGATATAATGTCATCAAGTACCGATTTTGGTATAGTGATCACGCCTATTGAAAAATATGGTGGACTCGCTTTCTGGCAGGATGAGAATTTTCACATTGGTTATGGCATTGCTGTAAGAAAATTTGAACTCGGCATCATGGGTTCACCGGTCAAGGAGCGTAATCGCCTTGGCATTGGATTGGGTTACGCAACGATAGATATGAGGGTTGATTTTTCCGGGATTATTTATAACGAAATAAATGTAAATGAAAGTTATGGGGTGAATCTAAGAGTGCTGAAGCGAAAGGCTGAATATATTCTAATTCCCAGGTATTCATTAAGTATTAAATCTGCGCCCTATGAATATCAGAGTCATAATATTGGTCTTGCCCTCCAGAAACTCATTCTTAATGATGGATTCGCTATATTGGGTCTGGAATATTTATTGCGTGAAGGTGATATCACAGCTGACTACGCCTACTTTTTTGCTGGATTTGAACTACCATTGAACAAGACCTTTTATCTTAGAATGGGTGCGCGTGAAGAATTTAATTCAGATTTTGTGCCTAAGGGATGGACGGTAGAGCCCGGCATTGGATTGCGCATAAGGGAATTCAATCTTGATTTTCATCTCAATCAGGAAAAACTTTTTAATAAAGAAACAACTTTCTTCAAATCTTTTGGTTTAGATTTAAATTACGGTAAATTCTGAATGTAGGTTTTTAGGTTTGGAAATTTCAATTATCTTCCAAATCCAATAACCAAAAACCATCTGATAGGGGGTGTAGCTCAGCTGGGAGAGCAATGCGTTTGCAACGCATAGGTCGGCGGTTCGACTCCGCTCACCTCCATTGCAGATAAAAAAAGCTGCTTCCAAAATTTAAATTAATGCAAACTTGACGAAGGAGCATACTTGGTCCATTATGATTTTCAGGATAGCAACGATTTAATTATAAATCTCTTTGTAACGAGCAAATGCAATGCCCGTTGTCAGGAGTGTATCAATCAAACGATTACAAATAATTCGGGGTTAAAACCAGAAGCATTAGAAATTGATATAAAGCGCGATTTAAAAATTATAAAAGAAATACTCAAGAAAAATAAAGACCTACCGGCAACAATTTGTTTTTATGGCGGAGAACCACTGCTTGAACCACATCGTTTTGTGCCGATAATTGAAAATTTGCAGAAAAGCAAAGACAACAGAAGAATCAAATTTATGATTTATACAAATGGAGAATTTCTTGCCAAATTTTTTAAAATCTATTTAGAGATTGCTAAAAAAATCTGGATTTATGCAGTATCAATTGACGGAGATGAAAAGCAGCATAACCAAGTAAGGATTGGAACAGACCTCAGACGAATAAAAGAAAACCTTAAATTTGTGAACAAAATTTATCGGGGCAATATATTAATGTGGTCAACATTACGTGAAGGTCAATCACTATTAAAATGTTTTGAAGAATTTATCAGACTATTTAATGAGGGACTTGTTAACCATTTTTTCTGGCACTGGATTGAAACCCAAGATGATTTTAAAAATTTTCCTGAATATCGCACAAATTATATAAATGATTTCAAAATAATAGTTGATTATTACATTGAAAAATTGAAGACCAATGTTTTGTTGCCTATTGCCCATCTCAATGAGTTGATTCTATATCTAATTACAAAAAAACAAAGGCAACATACAGCTTGTGGGGCAGAATTAAAAACGAATTACGACCTTGTTGGCGGAGAGATACTTGCCTGTGTTGACCTGCCATTTGAAATCGGTAAAAAATTGAAACGAAATCCAGATGAACTTTTGTCATTTAAAAATTTGCTCGATTGTTATAATTGCAAGATTCACTTTTATTGCGGTGGAAGATGTCCAATACAAATTCTCTACGGAACAAAATTGAGGACAAAACAATATTGTGATTTATTAAAAGCCCATGTCCAAATCGTAAAAGAAAGGCTACCAGAAATAAAAAAAATTCTTATTGATAAAGATATCAAACTTTATGAGATTTATGAACGCTCGGCATTTATCGTGCGTTATACGGATGTAACACCATAATTTACAATTGCCTCAAAATTCTCAGAAAATTTTTATAATTTATTTTCTCAATTTGCTTATCTTTATAACCTTTTTCTCTCAGCATATTTTCAATTTTTCTGTATCCATCAGGGCACTTTAATACCGGGTCACTAATTCCATCAAAGTCACTGCCCAGTCCCGCGCTATCCATCCCAAAATTTTCACAGAGATATTGGATGTGGTCAACAACATTGTGGGCGCCAAGGTGTTTCTTAGAAAAGTTTATACCAATAACGCCATCCCTCTTCACAATTTCCCTTATTGCCCGGTCATCGATATTTCTGATAAATGGATTTAATTTCCTGATGCAGGAATGTGAAGCAATTACTGGATTTTCACAAATTCCACAAACCTCTACCACGGTTCGGGTTGAAGAGTGGGAAAGGTCAATTATTATGTCATAATGTTTAAGCATTTTAATAAATTCCTTACCCATCCTTGTTAATCCCTTTTTGTCATCATCAAATGCAGAATGAGCGAATCGGTTTGAATTATTCCAGGTAATTGTGAATACCCGAACCCCGATTTCATAAAATGTTTCAAATTGTGCAAAGTTTTTATCGAAAATGTGACCTCCTTCTACACCCAATATGATATTTGTTGTTTTAATGTCAACTTTATTAAGTTCGTAAATAATCTTTATTTCTTTTCTGCTTTTCAGATAGTTTACCGTGTTCAAAACGAGTTTAATACCTGCATCAAATGGATCTTTCTCTTTTGGATGGATAAAATGGGCAAATATTGCCCCATAAAAT
This sequence comes from uncultured bacterium, assembly GCA_964559225.1. Classification (GTDB taxonomy): domain Bacteria; phylum Hydrothermota; class Tepidihabitantia; order SM23-42; family JAOAFX01; genus JAOAFX01. The sequence goes on from CAZLGA010000079.1 coordinate 4,432, forward strand.
ATCTTAGGATTTAAATGACTGAGCTTAAGGTGCTTGAATTTCTTCTTTTTTATATGCAACGGTGTATCACAATGGAGGTCAAAGATAGGTATATTCATTTTTTTAACCTCAGTGAATCAAAGACCGTTCCATCAGGTTTTATTGCCTTTAATAACAACTCTTTTGGTTTAACAGTAACAAGACAAAAATGATGGGTCTTTTCGGAATAAACGGTCCACTCACTCTTTCCTACATTATAAAGAGGTGCGCCACCACCTGCACAAACAATATAAATCACCCCATTTATTTCTTTTGTCCTCTCATAAGAATGATCATGACCACAAAATACAATATCCACACCATATTCTTCAAATATAGGGCACCATACTTTCCGCACTTTCATATCGCTGCCGTGGCTTCCTGAAGAATAGGGTGGCCTGTGGAAATTTACAAATATCCAGTCAATGGTTGTATCGGTAGAAAGAAATTTCAATTCGTTAACCAGCCATTTCTGCTGCAAACCGGCTAATTCCATTTCGGTGTTCAAACAAATAATCCCAATATTAGCGAATCTCACACAGTAAAAATCTTCTGCGCCAGGCAGGAGAAAGAGTGTATCATATTGCCAGAAGGGTTCTTCATGATTGCCAATCGCCGGCAAAATGCATTTTTTTGATATGATTTTGCCTTCTATATTAAAAAATTTCCTCCAATCGTCGGTACTATAACCTCTGGTAACGAAATCTCCAGAATGAATAATAAATTCAAAATCATATTGTACAATTCTATCAATTACTGTTTGATGGCTGACAGAATCAGTCCGTGTATCACCAATGACAACAAAATTAAAGGAATCCGCAAACAAGGGGAAAGTTTTAAATGTATTTATGTCTCCATCCGGCAATATTCTGTAGTAATATTGGGTCCCGGGAGTGAGATTATTGATAAGTATATGATGAAAATTGGTAGTTCTATTTATTGAGATAGTATCCTTTAATAACAAATCAGTTCCAAAGGCAATAACGCTCGGTTTTGAAAATTTTGTATTCCAATTGATTATAACCGAAGTTGATGGTGATGATGTTGGCGTTATATACGGTGGAGAATCAAAACTATAAAATTGTCTTCGCTCAAGACTGACAATCTGACTGTAAATTATTAGTGGTATAAAAAAGATTTGCATCAATGTGCCTCTTTCCAATTTTTCCCTATACCAATTTCAACTTCAATCGGCACTTCAAACCTATATACATTTTCCATTACTTCTTTGATTATTTTTTTTGCTTCCTCAACACGTTCCTGTTCTATTTCAAATAAAAGTTCATCATGAATTGATAATACAAGTCCGCCTTCAAATTGTGCATTTGTTAATCTTTTTTCAACTTCAATCATTGCGAGCTTAATCAAATCTGCAGCAGTCCCCTGTATCGGTGTATTTATCGCCAGTCTTTTTGCCAATTCCTTAAGATTGAAATTGTCTGAATATATCTCAGGAATAGGCCTTTTTCTGCTAAATATTGTCTCGGTATAACCTTTTTCTTCAACACTCTTTATTGCTGATTTCCTCCAGTCTTCAACGCCAGGATACAATGTGTAGTATGCCTGAATAAATTGACTTGCTTCTTCGCGGGATATACTCAATTCCTGGGCAAGTCCATAATCACTCATTCCATAGATTAAACCATAATTTACTATCTTTGCTATCCGCCGCTGATGTTCATTAACATTCTCTTCAGTGGTATTAAATATTAAGGAAGCAGTATGATTATGGATATCACGCCTAGATTTGAATGCATCAATGAGATTTTTATCTTTTGTTATATGGGCAAGGATTCGCAATTCAATCTGCGAATAATCAGCAGAAATGAGCACAAATCCGTTCTGGGCAATGAATGCCTTTCTCAATTCATTACCCCAATGACTCCTAACCGGAATATTCTGCAGGTTTGGGCTGCTTGATGAAAGCCTACCTGTGGCAGTTCCAGTTTGATTGAATGTAGTGTGTATTCTGCCATTTCTTGTCAATTCAATTAATGGGTCAATATATGTGCTTGCAACCTTTGCCAGTTCACGGTACTCAAGGATTTTGCGTGGCAATTCGTGTTTCATACTCAGTTGCTGGAGCACCTCAAAATCTGTAGAAAAGTGCGATTTCCCTTTTTTCACTGGTGTAAGTTTTAATCTTTCAAATAATACTTCAGCAAGTTGCTTTGGAGAATTGATGTTGAATACACAACCCGCAATTTTAAAGCATTCATCTGCAAGAAGACTAATATCCTTTTCGAGCCATTTCTTTAACTCCTTTAAAAAATTGACATCAATCCCAATTCCCCTTTTTTCCATTTTCGCCAGAACAATTATTAATGGTTCTTCGATCTCTTTATAGAGTGCAAATTCACCCATTTCTTCGAGTTTTTTCTTTAAAACAGGATAAAGTTTCAAAGAGAGGTTAGATATAACCTCGGGTGTTGATTCAACATAACAATTAAGATATTTTAGACAGATATCTTCAAATCGTTCATTCTTTATATTCGGTTCTATAAGCCAGGATGCAATTTTCACATCAAACAATGGAGGTGTCAGAGGATTTGATTTGCAAGGTTCCTTTAAATCAAATCCTATTTTTGTTATTCTTTTATCAGATATAATCTCCTCTACTTCTTTAAATGATGTAATAATTATTTCTCCCTCTTTAAAACTCAACAAAATTTTATCTCCATTAAACGCAATACCGACCTCTTCTTTTATTTCGGTATCTGATATTCTTGGTTTTTTATTAAAATTCTTTGCATCAAATCTTGGTGCAAACTCTTTTATTAGAGAGTGGAATTCAAGTTCCGAAAGAACCCTTAAAAGATTTTCAATATCGGAATTGCTAATTGCCAAATCTTCAAGTTTTATTTCAATAGGTGTGTTCGTCTCAAGATCTACAAGCCTTCTTGAAAGGATGAGAACATCACGATGTTCTTTTAATTTTGGCTCGTTTTCCATTGCTAATTCAAGATTCCGATATTTTTTTAAAATTTCTACTGCCCGATGAGGACCAATTCCTGGGACACCAGGAATATTATCAATTGAATCACCACAAAGTGCAAGGTATTCTCCGATGCGCTCAGGTTCAACACCAAATTTTTCTTTGACCCTTTCTCTATCATAGACTATGTCATTAAAAACATCATAAATAAATACATTATCCGTGATGAGTTGCATCAGGTCTTTATCTGAACTGACTACATAGACTTCACCATAATCTTTCAATTTTTTTGCTAAAGTTGCCAGAATATCATCCGCCTCATAACCAGGTATCTCAAAACTTTTAATGCCAAGATAACGACTTATCTCTTTTACCTTTTCAATCTGAAATGGTATATCTCTGGGGGCAGATGGGCGGGTTGCTTTATATTCTTTAAAAATCTGGTCTCTAAAGGTCTCGCCCGGGGCATCAAATGCAAGAGCTATACATTCACTGGCAAATTTTGTTTTTATCTTTTTCAATGAATTGAGAAAACCAAAGATTCCTGATGTGTTCTGCCCTTTTGAATTTCTTAGCGGATTTTTGATAAATGCAAAATAGGCACGGAATATCAAAGAGTGGGCATCAAGTAGTAAGATTTTTTTCACTGGATATTATATCTATCATTCAGAAGAATGCAAGGACTTATTTTCTAATCACAACTACAAAAATGCAAAATAATCTTAAAAAAAATGGAAAAAGTAATCTGATTTATGCATCACCACGTCCAAATTCTTTTTGTTACAAATGGCTCTTTATAAAATACAAATTCAATATCTGGTTCTTCAAATCCTTTATCAAGTCCCTTCTTCATAACCATTGTAAATAAAACCATCAGGTGTTCTTTTATCTTATTTTCTAAATTCTGTTCAGGAATTAAGTTGTCCTCTTTTAGATTGATTTTTAAATCAATCAAAGCCCTTTCTTTTGAAATCCTTCCAAACCAGAAAAAATCTTTTTCCTCGCTCCTTATTTGATATTTTACTATATAATCATCACCATCGCGCCAGAACTTCAAAAAATATACGATATAACTCTTTCCGTTTTCCGCATTATATTTAAACTCATTCAATTGCTGAAGCATTAAGCAATTATATCAGAATTGTTTATAAAGTCAATCCGACAATCTCCTGAGTCCTCTCCACTTTTGTTCTTCTATTGGAAACAAACAAAAAATGCCCTATTTCCACTTACGAAGTGTTATAGGTAAGTTTTTGGGGCAAATAAATTATTTTTAATTTTAACAAGCGAAAAGTGGAGAGAACTCAGGGCAATCTCAGTTTCGTCATGATTTTCCCTTATATTCCCCAGCACACTATTTTGAGGTGGTCGGACACATGGTATCCACTTGGTTCGCCTTTTGTAGACCTACGAT
>CAZLGA010000080.1:0-8720 GCA_964559225.1 uncultured bacterium
CGCTTGGTAGACATTGTCATCCCTGCCTGTGATATGGCAGACAAGGGCCAGCCCCTAAGGGTCTCAAGTATAATATTACCGAGAAACATAATGCCGAATTGGAGTTGTTAGAGAATTATAAGAAGATACAAAAATTTCTGGAAGGGACCGTCAATGCTCTTGCTTCAGCAGTTGAAAAAAGAGATCCATATACTGCAGGGCATCAAAAAAGGGTTGCGATTCTGGCCTGTGCAATCGCGCGTGGATTATCACTTAGTGAAGATATTGTTCAGTGTCTAAATATTGCAGTACTCTTCACGATATTGGAAAGATATATGTTCCTGCCGAGATTCTAAGCAAACCAGCAAGGCTTACAAATGCAGAATATTATATTGTCAAGGAACATCCTAAAATTGGTGCCGAGATTCTTGAACCGATAGAATTTCCCTGGCCTGTTGCACAAATTATTTTGCACCACCATGAAAGGATTGATGGTTCTGGTTATCCTATGGGTTTAAAAAAGGATAAAATTCTGCTTGAAGCGAGAATACTCGCAGTTGCAGATGTAGTGGAGGCAATGATAACCCACAGACCTTATCGTCCTGCCTGGGGTGTTGATGTAGCACTTAATGAAATCATAACCAATAAAGGCATACTCTACGATTCTAATGTCGTTGATGCGTGTGTAAGATTATTCAGAGAAAAAGGATTTAGGTTTTAGGAATTATCTTTTTTATATCTTCATTGATTGCCTTTTTTAATGCGTCATCATCAGGAAATTTTTTGACCCCACGCAGGCGCCTGATGAGTTTTACTGTTACTTCATTATCGTATAAATCTCCCCTAAAGTTTAATATGTGGACTTCAATATCACTATGACTTAAAAACATCGCACCTTGATAAGATTTATTTTTAATATCCAGGCTCACTTCATATACACCATCAAGGGGTAATAATTTTTCTTTATCAATAGATAGATTTATTGTTGGAAAACCAAGTTGAATACCTTTGCCTTTGCCTTTTACTACTTTTCCAGTGATTGAATATGCTCTGCCTAAAAGTTGATTTGCTGCGGGAATATGTCCAAGCAATAAAAGCTCTCTTATCCTTGTGCTTGAGATTACGCCATTCTGGTCTTTTATCCGGGGAATTATTTCTATACAAAATCTGTTATGAGCAAATTCTTTTAATAACTCTGCGCTTCCTTTACGCCCTTTGCCAAAATGAAAATTTTCACCAACGATAATGGCTGCAGGTTTTATTGAATTATAAACCAAATTCACAAATTCCTCAGGGGTTTTCTGAGAAAAATCTCTGTCAAATTTGAAATAATAAATAAAGTCAATCCCGAGGGAATTCAGGATTTTTTCTTTTTCTTCTTTTGTTGTGAGAAAGAAAATTCCATCTTTATGAAGTATTGATACAGGTGGGGGATTGAAGGTGATGATACCGGTTTTTTTCAAACCCGCTGACAGTTTTTTTATTTTATTTATTATTTCCTGATGGGCACGATGGACACCATCAAAGTTTCCGAGGGCACAGATTGATTCAAATGTAAGGGGGTCAGTCTTATCGTAGATTATTCGCATTTCTGACTTCTTCAATAAGGGCATTCAGAATTCTTCTTTTTGCGAATTTTAAACTTTCTTTCAACCTTATTCCTGCTGCAAGCCGATGCCCACCACCGCCGAATTTGCGTGCAAAATTATTCACATCAAGCAAGCCATCACTGCGTAGACTTATTCTCATACCATCTTTTTCTTCACGAAAGAAAACAGAAACCCTCACATCTTTTATTGCCTGCAAGAAGGAGATAAAATTTTCGGATTCAGATATTTGTGCATTGTATTTATTCAAGATTTTCTGTGTGAGGTACATAACACCAATGCCATTTTTTATTTGAATTGTTGCGAGGACCGCACTCAAAAGTTTTGTTCCTGCTATTGTTTTGGCATTCAATCTTTTAACGAGCCCGGAAGGTTCTACTCCAAGATTTATCAAATCAGAACATATCCGCAGGGCTTCAGAGGTTGTGTTGGGGTAGACAAAACCGCCGGTTTCATTGTAAATACCCGCATAAAAAATTTCGGCAAGTTGCTTATCAATATTTATTTTAAGTTTTCTAAATAATCTATATATAATTTCACAGGCAGAAGATGCCTTTTCATCAATGATGGCAATATCACCGAATTGTTTATTACTGCGATGATGGTCAATGTTAATGATAAATTTACCATTTAAAAAATTTAAATTATATTCTTCTTTCGGGAATATTCTATCAATATCAGCGGAATCCACCGCAATCAAAAGATCAAATTTTTTAATATCTTTTGAGAATTTATAATTCTTCAAAAGGAATTGATATTTGTTGGGTGGGGGAGAATGGCAAAAAATATGGGGTTTTGTTTTTCTAAAATGGCTTACAAAATGGACCATCAGTAATGCTGAACAGATTCCGTCACAATCAGGGTCAATATGCGTTGCAATGAGTATTTTTTTATTTGTCTGTATTGCCTTTATCAATCTCTTCAAGGAGTCTATCAATCTTTTCTCCATATTGCTGACTATCATCAATGATAAATTTTAAATCAGGAATAAATTTTATTCGGATACGATGGGCAAGGGTTGAACGGATAAAACCTTTTGCCCCTTCAAGAATATGGAGGTCATTTGTGCTATTTCCCATCGTCGTAAAATATACCCGAGCATCTTTTAAATCAGAAGAAAGGGCGACCTTTGTTATGGTAACCATCCCCAACCTTGGGTCCCTTATTTCTTGGTTTATGATGAGTGAAATCTCTCGTGCAATCAGGGATGCAACACGGTCACTACGCATATTATATTACCCTTGATTCAGAATTCAAAACAACTACCGATGGAAAATGTCCAATAAACTCTAAAACTTCTCTTAGTGTTGACTCAACGACAGTCTTTGTATTACTGCAGGTTACTATTGCCAGTTGTGAGCGTTGCCACAAATCAGAATCACCAAACTCGCAAATTGCCACATTCATACGATTCTTTATTTTTTCCTTAAGACTCAATAAGACACTTCTTCTCTCTTTGAGCGAATGGCAATTTTCAATATGAAGGTCAATGTCACATATACCGACAAAAAATCTGTTTTTTTTATTTATCCTGGACATTTAATTATTGTGCTTCAATTTCTGTTGTTTCTTCTATTTTATAAAATTGTAGCACATCGCCCTTTTGTAAATCGGTTACATTTTCAAGACCAATCCCACATTCATATCCGGCGGCAACTTCTTTAACATCTTCTTTAAATCTTTTTAAAGAAATAATTTTAGTCTTTGCTATTTCCTTCCCGTTCCTTAGTAAAATTGCTATTGCATTTCTTAAAACCTTACCATCCTTTATATAGCATCCAGCAATCAGTCCAATCTTTGGAATACTAAAAACTTCACGGATTTCACCTTCGCCAATGAGTATCTCCCGAACCTCTGGTTCAAGCAGACCTACCATTGCTGAACGCAGATCATCAAGTGCTTCATATATCAACCTGTAGGTGCGAATCTCTACACCTTCGCGCTCGGCTGCTTCAAGTGCATCAGCATCAGGACCCACGTGGAAACCAACGCAGATGGCACCAGTCACCTCAGCAAGCAAGACATCTGATACACTTATCTTACCAACACTTTTGTGAATAATGTTAACCTGGGAATCTTCCATCTTTAATTCTTGTAATTTTTCGTCCAGAACTTCAAGTGACCCCGCGGTATCTGCTTTAAGAATTATATTTAATTCTTTAGTTTCACCTTTTTTAATCTTTTCCTGCAAATCAAGCAAAGTTATCTTTGCTTTTCTTGCCTTCATCTTTCTCGATCTTTCTATAAGTTCACGCTGATATGCGATTTCCCTTGCCTGACGTTCATCATCCACGACCATAAAAATTTCACCGGTCTGGGGTAATCCATCAAATCCAAGCACCACGACCGGAGTGGATGGTCCTGCTTCGTCAATTCTTTTTCGCGTTTCGTTCAAAAGCTCTCTAACTCTACCGGCCTGACAACCGCATACAAAAGCGTCGCCTCTTCTTAATGTTCCTTCTTGAACAAGTATTGTACACACATTACCCCTGCCATGTTCAACATTTGCCTCAAGGACAACACCCTTTGCCTTTGTGTTTATTGGTGCTTTGAGGTCCATTTCTTCTGCCTTTACAAGAATGGCGTCAAGTAAGTCATTTATTCCGATATTTTTCAGGGCAGAAGTTTCAACACATATAGATTTTCCACCAAAATCTTCAACGATAACATTTGCCTTAGCAAGTTGTGATTTTACAAGATTCACATTTGCCCTGGGAAGGTCAACCTTATTGATTGCTACAATTATCGGAACATTTGCAGCTCGTGCATGATCAATTGCTTCGATTGTCTGGGGCATTACACCTTCATCTGCTGCAACAACCAGGACGACTATATCTGTGACCTGCGCACCCCTTGCCCGCATTGTCGTAAAATCTTTGTGCCCAGGTGTATCAATGAACGTTATAATCTTATCATTATAGGAGATCTGATAGGCACCAATTTTTTGTGTTATTTTGCCATACTCTGAGTCTGCAACTCGGAGTTTGGTAATTGCGTCAAGGAGTGTTGTCTTACCGTGGTCAACATGTCCCATTACCGTGACGACCGGTGACCTCTTTACAAATTTTAGAAATTTTTTTTCTTCTTTCTTTATCTGCTCTTCCAATGTTACAATCTTCATTTTACATTTGAATTCATCACAGAGGACAGCGATTGTATCAAGGTCGAGTCGCTGATTCAGACTTGCCATTACTCCAAGGCTCAGGCATTTTTTAATAACCTCGCTTGGCGGGACCTCAAGTGCCTGTGCGAACTCAGCCACGGTTATAAATTCAACGACTTCTATTACTTTTTCTTTTGGTGTTTCAACCTGTTTTACTGTTTCTTCTTTTTTATAATGTTTCTTTGATTCACCCTTTTCTATTTTTGCAAGTGTTGCCTTAACGGTCTTTCGTACTTCCTTTTCATTTATTTTTTTTATTTTCTCCTTGGGATGGGTGATGGTTTTAAATCGGATTACTTCTTTTTTAAGCCTCCTTCTTTCTTCAGCAATCTTATCTTTTACCTTTTTTATTTCTTCGTCTGTAAGTACCGACATATGCCCCTTTGCTTTAATGCCAATTTCATCTAACATTTTTATCAGCGCATCGCTTGACAATCCCAAAGTTTTTGCCAAGTCATGGACTTTCTGGGGCATCTTTTATCTCCTTTTCCTCTCCCTTTGGTTTTTCTTCTTTCTTTGGCTTCAATTTTTCTAATAATTCATTGACACCTTCATCATCTAAGGAAAGCAATGTTTTTAATTCATCAGGTGTAGCTTTCAGGACACTCAAAACATCTGTATACCCTTTGTCAATCAACATCTTCTTCATTTTTTTGCTCAATTCCGGAATATCTTCAATCTTCATTTCTTTTAATTTCTTTTCTTCCAGTTCTTTTTCGTATTCCGATATTTTCTTTATTTCAATATGTAATCCGGTAAGCTTTGAAGCCAGGTCAACATTCACGCCATTTTTCCCAATAGCCTTTGAATAATCTTCGTCAGGAACGATTGCCAGAACACTTCCTTCGCCAATCTGCTTGATTTCTTTTACTTTTGCTGGAGAAAGACTGCGCGAGACCAGTAGATTAATATCCTTACTCCATTGTATAACATCAATTTTTTCCTCGGATAATTCTTTTACAATAGACTGTATCCTACTTCCCTTGTAACCAACACAGGCACCAATTGGATCTATCTTGGGGTCGAGCGTCTGGACAGCGACTTTAGCCCTCACACCTGGTTCACGCACAATTTTTATTATCTGAATGATACCATCTTTTATTTCTGGTATTTCGTAAAATAACAACCTTTCTAAAAACTTTGGATCGGTCCTTGATAAAATAATCTTTGGTCCCCACTGGGCACGTTCAACTTTTAAGACAACAGCACGGATTGGCGAATCAAGTCGATAATGTTCGTTTCTCATCATCCCATAAGATGGAATGCTTGCCTCAATTGGACCAAGATCGACCAGGACTTCATTGCGGCTTACAACTTTTACAATGCCTTTCACTATTTCACCAATTTTCTTCTCGTATTCAGTCATAATGCGGTTTCGTTCTGCGTCGCTGATGCGCTGGGTCAATGCCTGTTTTACGGATTCAATTGCAGTTCTGCCGAGTTCACTTATGGGGATGGGTATTCTTATCTCATCGCCTATATTACATTCTTTAATCGTCCGAGCATCTTCAAACGAAATTTCTTTATCTGGTTCATTTACTTTTTCTACCACTTTTTTTACAAGATTAATCCTTATTTCACCTGTTGATTTATTTACATTCACTTCTGATTCAACCCCTTTGCCAAACTTTCTTTTTACACCCGCTTTTATTGCTTCGGCAAGGGAATCAATTACATAATCAAATTTAACCCCGCGAATACGGGCAATGGTTTTGATATTTTCGATTATCAGATTATCTTCGTTTGCCATAATCAATCTCCTCGGTTACCTTCGCTTTTATTATTTCATCAAATTTTATAACCATTTCTTCTGCGCCTTGAGCAATCCTAACAGCATGCTCATCTGCGGCTCTAATGTAGCCTTTTATTTTTTTATTCTTTAAAGTTATCACTGCCATTTTACCCCTTGCCCATTGGAAATGTTCAGGTCGGGTCAAATGTCTTTCTATTCCGGGTGATGATACTTCAAGGGTGTATTGAAAATCGATTATATCAGAATTGTCCAGGATATCGGATAATGCACTACTGACCTTTTCACAATCTTTGATAGTGACACTGCCCTGCTCACGATCAATGAATATTTTTAAAGTCCTTGAGACTTCATTGAATTGTAGGTCATAGATTCTGAAATCCATTGGTTCAACTATTTCTTTTAATACTGATTCAATTTTTTTTAAATCCACATTATACATTCAAACCTGCCATCAATTTTTCTTTTAATTTTAAACAGACTTCCATGATTTGCTCTTTACTACATTCAATCTTTTCATCAGATTCTCTGATGTATATATCAAATTTATTATTTTTTAACCCCTTAGGTCCAATCGTCACTCTCAAAGGAATACCGATGAGGTCGGCATCATTAAATTTAATGCCTGCAGACACATCTCGGTCGTCAACAATCATTGAAAAATTGGCATTATTAAAAATGTTAATTACATCATCGCCAATTTTATTTATTCCTTCGTCGTGGGGATTCAGAATCAAAAGATAAATATCAAATGGTGTAATAGACATAGGCCAGATAATCCCCTTTTCATCGCTCTTTTGTTCAACTGCACATGCCATAATCCTTTCTAATCCTATTCCATAACTTCCCATTACAATTGGTTTTTCCTTTCCTTGGGGGTCAAGAAAATACGCACCCATACTTGCAGAATACTTTGTCCCTAATTTAAATATATGCCCCAATTCAAGGGCACTCTTAATTTGTAATTTTTCACCGCATTTTATGCATTGGTCACCCTGTTTGATTTGTCTGATGTTATAATAACTTTTTACATTTACATCCCTTTCAATATCTACACCCTTGAGGTGATAATCATTCTCATTAGCACCGGTAACCATTCCTTTCGTATTTTTTAATAAATCGTCAGCAATTATTTTAATGTCTGAAATACCTACGGGTCCGATAAAGCCGGGTTCTGCACCGAAATACTTCTGGATTTCCTCGGCACTGGCGGGTTGATAGTCATTTCCGATGATTTTTTTCAATCGTTCTTCATTTATCTCGTAATCACCACGGATCAGAATGAGAACAGGTTCCTTATCTTGCGCAGTCATAAACATATTTTTTATCAAATTTGACGGTTTAACATCAAGAAACTGGCTTACTTCTTCAACTGTTCTTTTGTTTGGCGTCGCTACTTTTTGTAGTATTGTGTCAGAAAAAGATACATATTCACCTATTCCTTCGGCAATTGCAAGGTTTGAGCGATATTCACACTTCGGACATAACACAATACTATCTTCACCGCCTTCTACAAGCGCCATAAATTCTTTTGATTCACCCGTGCCCATCAATCCACCCGAAGCATCAACAATCAAGAATTTTAACCCACATCTTTTAAATATTCTTGAATATGCCTCTTTGTGGAGATTGAAACTTTTGTCCAGCCCCTCTTCGTCAATATCAAGGCTGTATGAGTCTTTCATAATGAATTGTCGCGAACGAATAACTCCACCCCTGGGTCTTGGTTCATCCCTGAACTTTGTTTGAATCTGATACCATATCTGGGGTAAATCTCTATATGAACGGATATGGATACGGGCAATCTCTGTGATTATTTCTTCATGAGTAGGGCAGAGGCAATAATCCCTGCCTTTTCTGTCTTTTAGCCTGAACATATCATCTCCAAAATCTTTCCATCTACCTGATTCCTCCCAGATTTCTTTAGGAGACAAAGCAGGCATCAAGAGTTCCTGTGAACCAATGCTGTCCATCTCTTCACGAATTATATTTGCAATCTTAAGCAGCACCCGCCAGGCTAAAGGTAGATAGGTGTGAATACCCGCGCCATGCTGTTTAATAAAGCCTGTACGCAGAAGAAGTTTGTGGCTCTTCAGTTCCGCATCCTTTGGGTCTTCCCTTAAAGTTTCAATCAAAGTCTTAGATAATATCATAACAATTAATATAACACAAAATTCAAATAAAGTCAAGGGTGCTGTGCAGAGTTTCAAGACATGGTATC
>CAZLGA010000081.1:0-8503 GCA_964559225.1 uncultured bacterium
CAATGAAACTTGCTGATATTGCAACAACCCAGATTTTGAGGTTAGGATTATGAATCCACAGATTTTGTTAACTCCAATCTGGTTGCCAGCAGTTGTAGCATTCATTGTCCTATTGATTCCTAAAACAATAAAAGGATTGCGCGAGTTTATTGCAGTAATTGGTGGCGCAATTCTGATTTATTTTGCCTGGCTCTTATTTGATTATAAAAATCTGGTTTTGACATTAAACTGGGTTGGCTGGCTCAATTTTGATTTGCGGTTATACCACTTTTCCGCATTTACATTATTCTGGATAAATATCTTTGGATTTTTGATCAGTCTATATTCATTTATCAAAATGAAGGACCATCCGCGTGTAAATGAATATTACTGCTATATCTATCTGACAATTGCCTTTGCTAATGGGGCAATCCTTGCGGATAATTTTTTAGTCTTGCTATTCTTCTGGGAAGGATTGCTCTTAACTCTTTATGGCCTTATCTCACTTGGCAATACTGAGAATACCCAGCGTACTGCCACAAAGGCATTTATCATCAATGGCCTATGTGATTTCTGTATGATATTTGGCATTGCCCTTTTGTGGTATATTACCGGCACCGCAAGTCTCTCTGAAATTAGTCATCATCCAGTCAAACCCGAGGGCTTGGCATTGTTGAGTTTTATTATGATTATGATTGGTGCATTAGGTAAGGGTGGTTCAATGCCCTTCCATACCTGGATTCCTGATGCAGCAATAGATGCACCGGTAAGTGTAATGGCATTCTTACCTGGTGCCCTTGAAAAACTTTTAGGTATTTTCTTGTTGACGAGAATTTCATTTGAATTATTTGCAATCAAGGGAACACCCGCATCAATTATTTTAATGATAATCGGCGCTATTACGATTGTCTTTGCAGTTTTAATGGCATTGATACAAAAAGACTATAAGAAATTACTTTCATTCCATGCAATAAGCCAGTATGGGTATATGGTTTTGGGCATTGGCACCGCATTGCCAATTGGTATTATCGGTGGGCTGTTCCATATGTTGAATAATGCGATATACAAATCCGGCTTATTTATGGTGGCGGGTGCAGTTGAACATAGAACCGGAACCACAGAAATGAAAAAACTCGGTGGGCTTAAAGAAGATATGCCCATCACTGCGCTATGTTATCTCTTCCTTGCCGCCGCAATCTCTGGAATCTGGCCCTTGAATGGATTTGTATCAAAAGAACTCGTTATACACGGTGCCTATGAGACAGGATTTGTAATTTTTGCTATCGCAGGATGGGTTGGTGCGATATTTACTTTTGTTTCATTCTTGAAGGCAGGTCATTCAATCTTTTTGGGTCCGCGGAACAAAGAACTACCAAAAACAAAAGAAGCAGAATCTCCGTTCTTGATTCCAATGATTGTTCTTGCGATTGTCTGTATTGTGTTTGGTGTGTATAATTATCTGCCATTCAAATATTTCTTTGAACCACTACTGGAAATGCATCCTCAAGAAATTGCCCATCACTATGATTTTTCCACCCATGCCCTTGACTTAGTCAATCCAGTTGCTGCGGTATCTATATTTATGCTTCTGATAGGACTTGTGATACATTTGTATGGCTGGAACAAGGCAGAGAAAAAAGCAGCCTATGCTTCGGAAGTCATACATAGACTACCGATTTTAAGCACGCTTTATGACTGGTCAGAACAAAGGGTATTTGATATGTATGAGCAAGGAATAAAATTTCTAAAAGGACTTGCCCATGTTCTATATGTTGCGATTGACCGACCGATAGACTATTTCTATGAGAAGACTGTTATCATCACGGGAAATGCCTTCACGAAATTGCTCCAATATGCACACAACGGACACTATGCCAACTATCTTGCCTGGTGTATTGCAGGACTTGTTATTATTGTCTATGTTTTGTTATCTTTGATTAAATGAGGAGTCAGATATGGTATCTCTCTTTATAATCATACCCTTTGTCCTTGCTGCGTTCCTACCATTGATTGAGAAGGTATCAAAAAGATTGCTGCCTGATTTATTGACCAATGCCGGTATTCTCTTTTTATTGATTTATTCAATGACCTTTGGTCATCAGGTTGTTGCATCAAATACTGGAATCCGTCAATTAGAGTGGTTCAATGAACAATTGAACATTACATTTGCCTTAGATGGTTTCAGTCTTTTTATGCTCTTTGCGATATATCTTGTAAGCTTTGGTGTTACGCTATTCTCAATTGATTATATGGAACATTATGGCTCAAAAGGGATATTCTATGCATTATTTATGATTATGGTTGGTGGAATGAGTGGTCTTGTCCTTACAACAGATTTGTTTACAATCTATGTATTCCTTGAAGTCGCTGCCATTTCTTCTTATGGGCTTGTTGCCTATGGGTTAAAGCATGATGAACTTGAGGCTTCATTTAAATATCTAATGTTATCAGCAGTTGCAACCGCATTCTTGCTATTGGGTATTGCATTGATATTTGGCATCACCGGTAGTTTGAAACTTGGTGATATTGCAGATAGATTTATGAACGGTGATGTGAAATTTATTCTGTATGTGTGCACCGGATTTTTTGTCTTCGGCTTTGGATTAAAGGCAGCGCTCGTTCCATTCCATTCCTGGTTACCAGATGCCCATCCAAGTGCACCTGCACCAATCTCCGCAATGCTTTCTGGATTATTGATAAAGGTCTCTGGTGTCTATGCGTTAACCAGAATATTTTTGAATGTCTTTGGTCTTACCCCTGCAATTTCAACGGTATTGATGTATCTTGGTATAATTTCTATTCTGGTTGGAGCAATCATTGCTTTGGGTCAGAATGACATAAAGCGTATGCTCGCCTATTCATCAATCAGTCAGGTCGGATATATTATCCTTGGCTTTGGTGCAGGCACAAGTTTTGCTATAATGGGTGCCTTATTCCATATCTTAAATCATGCCCTTGCCAAGGGATTGTTGTTTTTGAATTCAGGCTCGGTTGAGCATTCAACCGGAACAAGGGATTTGAATCAAATGGGTGGTCTGGGTAAGAAGATGCCAATTACTGCAGCTACGACTGTGGTCGGTTCACTTTCAGTTGCTGGTGTTCCACCACTCAATGGGTTCTGGAGCAAGTTGTTTATTATAATTGGATTATTGCAGGCAAAGGCTTATGGATTTGCCTTTGTGGCAGTCCTGGCAAGTATTATCACACTATGGTATTATATTATAATCCAGCGCCGTGCATTCTTCGGCAAATTGAAAGAAACACTGCAAAATGTAAAAGAAGTGCCTTTCTGGATGGCTTTTTCAACCATCTTTATCGCTCTTGTTTGTATCATTATCGGAATTGGTTTTCCAATTGTTATCTCTAAATGGCTTACACCTGCGGTCAATATCCTTGAATCTGGCATAAGGTATGCAATACAATATTTGAGGTTATAGGAGTCTTATGCAGACTTTATATTTTATATCACTATGTGCTTTAGTCCTCTTCTCAATCCTTGCGGTGTTATTAAAAGACCTGCTCAAGGCAGCATTGAGCCTTATGATAGCGAGTGTATTTTTGGCGATTGTGCTCTTCTATATGAAGGCATATTATGCAGGTGTATTTGAGATTTCAGTCGTTGCAGGTTTGATAACCGTGTTATTTGTATCTACAATTGGTTTAACACGGGGTGATGACTTTAAAGAAAGCAAATTGCCGGTCTATATCTTTCCGCTATTCTTTATCTGGTTTATTATCATTGATATATTGATTATGTTGTTGTTATTGAACAAGATGCCTCTTTTGACAAAATGGCGGCTTGAATCCGGAACACTTGGAGATACATTCTGGCAAAGTAGAACACTTGACCTTCTGGCTCAAATTGGAATAATCTTTGCGGGTGTTTTTTCAGTCCTTGCATTATTCCGAAAGAGGGACAAAAATGATTAATCTACCTAATGATTTCTACTTAAATATGGCATTTGCTTTGATTCTATTCCTCATTGGTTTATATTGTCTTTTATCAATGCGTAATTTGATTAAACTGCTTATCGGAATTGAGGTGATTGCGAAAGGTGTAACCCTTGCCTTGATTTCAGCCAGCATGGTTAAAGGGTTTATTCTCACCGGACAAAGTCTGGTGATTACTTTCATTGTGATTGAAGTCTGTGTTGTGGCAGTTGCCCTTGCACTCATTATCAATGTATATCGCCATACTGGTAGTCTTGATGTGAAGAAACTTACAAAGTTGAAAGGATGACCTATGATTGATATTCTACTTTCTCCACCTATTGCATTTTTGATTTTCTTAGTTATTTTCTATCTGATTTACTGGCTTGGTAGTTTAATGGCACCAAAATTTAAAAAGACACCGGGTAAGGTAGCAACCTATGCCTGTGGCGAAGATATTCCAGGGACAAAGGTTCAATTCGGGTATAGACTATTCTTCTATGTTGCCTTATTCTTTACAATTATGCATGTTGCGACACTCGTTGTTGCAACAATCCCCAAAGGTGCGGTTGCCCTGTTCGGTATATTCTATCTTGCTATGATATTCTTATCGGTTTTAGCATTGATAACGAGGAGTTAAGGTGAATAGCCATAATAAGCAGATAAGTGGGAAGTTAGAAGTGAATTGTAGACTTTGTAGTTGCCTGATTTATCAGGCAGGTAAGAGAATGGAGTAAAAAGATGCTTAGCTGGCTTGTGAGATGGTCAAGGATAAAATCGCCCTGGGTATTGCATTTGAATACCGGGGCATGCAATGCCTGTGATATTGAAATCCTTGCCGCATTGATGCCGAGATTTGATTTGGAACGATTTGGTGTATTGCTAAAGGCAACACCAAGACATGCAGATGTTATAATCTGCACGGGTCCGATGACAAGACAGAGCAAGGATAGAATGGTTAGAATTTATGAACAGGTTCCTGAACCTAAATTTGTTGTTGCGGTTGGTGCCTGTGCAATGAGCGGATGTGTGTATCGTGGGTGTTACAATATGCTTGGTGGTATTGACCAGGTTCTTCCAGTCCACGCCTATATCCCTGGCTGTCCGGTCCGTCCTGATGCAGTAATTGATGGTGTGGTGAAGTTATTGAAAACGTTATGAAAAAAAGGCAATTCAAGGCAATTAAGGGCAATAGAAGAAATTTTTCCTGGGACTCAGGGCCTGTCATGAATTGTGTCATGCTGAATTTATTTCAGCATCTCATTTCAGGACTTGAAATCCTTTATTCATTTGAGATAGAGACTTTAGTCTCGTAAAGGTAAAGGTATGAAAGAAACAGAAGTTATTGAGAAAATAAAACAGGGTTTAAAAGAGAAGGTGCTGGAACTCACCAATCCTGCGCCACGAAGAATCTTTTTAAAGGTTGATAAAAAAGACCTTGTTGAAGTAGTTAAATTTTTGAAAGAGAATTTCAATTTCTATCATTTATCCACAATTTCAGGTGTTGATCTGGGTGAAAATTTTGAAATATTATACCATCTGGCAAACGAAAATTGTGCATTGACCGTGCGAACATTGACTCTGAGAAATGACCCTAAGGTTCCGACAATCACTGGAGTTATCCCCGGTGCTACACTTTATGAGAGGGAGATTCAAGATATGTTTGGAATAAAGGTTGAAGGGCATCCTAATCCAGAACGACTGGTCTTACCTGATGACTGGCCCGAAGGCGAATATCCTTTGCGCAAGGACTGGAAATTTGAAAGACCACCCGAAAAAATCCCGGGAGGTGAATGATGGAGGCACAGGAATTTAAGGTTCCGATTGGGCCACAGCATCCAGCATTAAAAGAGCCGATAAGTCTGCGCATGACCCTTGAGGGTGAAATAATAAAGGACGCAGATTTGCGGCTTGGATATAATCATCGGGGTATTGAAAAACTTGCAGAAGAACGGACCTATATCCAGAATATCTATTTAAGCGAGCGCATCTGTGGAATCTGTTCCCATTCACACACGACCTGTTTTGTTCAGGGTGTTGAGAGATTGATGGAGATTGAGCCGGCAAAGCGTGGTATTTATATCAGGACACTGGTCTGTGAGCTTGAGCGTATCCATAGTCATTTGCTCTGGCTTGGTGTTGCTGGACATGAGGCTGGTTTTGATACATTTTTTATGTATACCTGGCGCGACCGTGAACTGGTGATGGATATTCTTGAAATTATTTCAGGTAATAGGGTCCATTATGCAATGAATACCTTTGGTGGTGTGCGTCGTGATTTGGACGAGTTGCAGATAAAAAAGTGCCTTGATATCCTTGAAGTTCTTAAGAAACGGACTGAATACTATGCCAATATCGGAACGAATGAACCAACTTTTGTGGCAAGGCTTGCGGGCGTAGGTAAACTACCTAAGGAAAAGGCATTAGAACTCTGTGCAGTTGGTCCTACACTCCGTGCCTCAGATATTCCACGGGATGTGCGCAAGGATGACCCTCATGCTGCTTATGGTGAGATTCCCTTTGAGGTCTGCACCGCGGATACCTGTGATGTGCTCGGCAGGGTGATTGTGCGGGTGAAAGAATTGTTCGAATCTTATAAAATGTGTGAATATATCCTAAGGAATCTGCCACAAGGTGATATAAAAGTAAAGGCACCGAGAAAAGTAAAGCCGGGCGAAGTCGTGAGCAGATATGAGGCACCCAGGGGCGAGAACATTCATTATATCAAATCAAATGGGACTGATAAGCCTGAACGCTTAAAGGTTCGGGCACCAACACTGGCTAATTATCCTGCAACGCTATATATGTTAAAGAGTGGCTTTATTGCGGATATACCATTGATTTTTGCGGCAATTGACCCCTGTATCTGTTGTGCAGAGCGGGTGATTCAACTGGATGATATAAAGACAAAAAAGACCAGAATAATGACTATGGGAGAACTTCGTAAGTGGTCGGTAGAATTTTATAAAAAGAATCCGCCAAAAAAGGAAGTGATATGGCCGTTCTAAAGACTTTATTATATCTTTTAGTCTATCCTGGTTTCCTGTTTCTATTCTTGTATTCCACCTTTGCCGAGTGGGTGGATAGAAAATTTTATGCCCGCTTGCAGAACAGAATTGGCCCATTGCATACTGGTCATCGTGGAATGCTTCAGCCGATTGCGGATTTTATCAAACTTATGGCAAAAGAAGATATCGTTCCGGAAAAAGCGGATAAAGTGATGTTTTCTGCGCTTCCTGTATTCTCTCTTGCGGCGGTTGCTACTGCAGCAATGTATTTGCCAGTCTGGCATTATGAAACCTGGCCTACTTTCAATTCATTTCCAGGCGATTTGATTGTAGTATTGTTCTTATTGAGTTTGCCTACCCTCGCCTTCTTCCTTGCAGGCTGGCATTCAACGAATTTGTTTTCTATTGTGGGTGGTGTCCGTGTCCTTACGATGTTATTCGGTTATGAGGTTCCTTTATTCTTGGCAGTATTGAGTCCAGCGATTCTTGCTGGTTCCTGGCGGATTATTGAGATAACCTGGTTTTTTCAGGAAAATCCCTGGCTGTTATTGGTGAATATCATTGGCTTTTTTGTTGCGCTCATTGCCCTGCAGGCAAAGCTTGAACGCGTGCCCTTTGATGTTCCACATGCTGAAACCGAGATTGTGGGTGGAACATTTACTGAATATTCAGGCAAGAAACTCGCCTTTTTCAGGCTCCTATCCGATATTGAGATGGTGGTGGGTGCGGGTTTGATTGCAGCGGTGTTTCTTGGTGGATTTCCGGGTGGATTGATTCGAGGATTTATATTATTTATTATCAAGACCCTAATTGTGATTCTTCTGCTTTCAGCGATTCGTGCGGTCTGTGCCCGGATTCGTATTGACCAGGTTGTATCATTTTCCTGGCGCTATCTGGCACCGCTTGCGGTATTACAGATTTTGATTGTGATTATTTTGAAAGGACTAATATTATGAAACTTGCTGCCTTTTTACCAGAATTGATTCGTCATATCTTTAAGAAACCTGCGACCGTAAAATATCCATTTGAAAAACTTGAAATACCAAAAGGCTTTAGAGGAACGCCGATTTTGATTCCAGAAAAGTGTATTGTCTGCTATGCGTGCCAGCGAGATTGCCCGGCTGAGGCAATTGAGATAACGACTGTAAATGATGCAGAAAAGAAGTATAAGATGGTCATCCATAATGACCGCTGTGTCCATTGTGAACAATGTGCTGAATCCTGTCCTGTAGACGCAATCAAATTAGATACCGAATTTGAACTTGCTGTCTTGAGCAGGTGGGACTTAAAGGCAGAGTATGTTTACACTAAGGCAAGCCCCAAGGCAAAGACAGAAGTAAAATAATTCTTTAGAAAATCTCATTTATCGTTATACAATTTCGTTATTCTTGTTGAAAGAGTTAGAGCCTTCTCTAACTGATTCTTTAGCGTTACTATTACACTGTCACCCTGAATTTATTTCAGGATCTCAAAAACCATCGATTTTATGAGATGCTGAAACAATTTCAGCATGACAACGGATGCTTGTTCCTACTTTATCCGAATCCTGCAAAGTTATTGTTGACATCTCTTGATTTTAGATTAAA
>CAZLGA010000082.1:0-8196 GCA_964559225.1 uncultured bacterium
ATCGTAGGTCTACAAAAGGCGAACCAAGTGGATACCATGTGTCCGACCACCTCAACTATGTAAATCAAAATTAATCTATTCGTCAATCAGTGTAGCGGATTATTTGAACAAAATAATTTCAACAATTAAACCCGATGCTTTACTTTAGCGCCCAGCGTCAAAAAAAGCGAGTAAAAATTTCTTGCTCATTTGGGAAATTTGCACAAAACACATTATCACACTGTTTAATCGTTGACCATTAGCTGTATTTTATGAAAAAGGATTCAAAGATGGGAAAAATTTGGTAGGAAAATAGTCCTATAGGTGCGCCATACATTTTTCAACTAAACCTCCATACGAGAAATAGGTCTTATCAGCTGTTTAATTGTCTCGGCAACACCTGCTCGTATTTCAGAAAATTTTTTGTATAACGCTACTTCATTATCAAAATTCATTATTAACGCAACATTTCTCAAACCTTCTTTTGTTATTACATCGGTTGCACCAACTGTTAAACGATAGATGTCCCTGATTCTTTTAAGAAAATCAAAACTATTCGACAAAAAAACAAACGTACTCCGATACTCCGGTATTTTCTGGGAAAAAATCTCAAACAACTTTGAATTTACTGGTTCAGTTATCTCTAAATGTGTCTTTAAAATAAGCATTATCATTTCGATATCACGTAAGCCACCAGGACATTCTTTGATATCTATTCCTGAGTTGATATATTCTTTTTCCAAACGGCGTGAATTCATTTCATTTATCATTCGTTTTATGTAAGTCTCTTTATTTTTAAAAATATAGGGGTGAATGACTGACTTTAAGAACTCCCTTTCAAAACGGTGTGAACCAGCAATCAATCTTGCACCAAGGATCTGGGATTGTTCAATGAATATATCCGGTCTATCTTCAGCGAGCAATTGCTTAATTTCGTTCAGAGTTATTATAAATCGTCCAAAATATTCAGCAAACCTATGATGAGGGATAGCTCCACGTTTTATTATTGCCGCATTCATTTTACTAATAACTTTATTAGAATAAGAGAGCAAATCAGGGTCATCGGAATTTAATAAAACAATTAAATCGTAATCATCATCATAAGCCTGTTCCCTTGCATGACCGCCTGCAGCAAATATTGCAAGAACATCTTCGGTGATAATTCTTTTATTCAATTCAGCATCGGTTTCCTCACGACATATATCATAGAGCGTTCTAATATACTGATCAGCAAACTCAATATATTCGGTATTTGTTAAATGAATTGAACCACCCCTCAAAGTAGCAAGAGAAACCCTGACCATCTCAAAATCATAATAGTCACCAAGTTTCTCCTTTTTTTCGCTAAATGTGCGCATTGAATTTATATCACTGTAAATACCGTCGGCAAATTCTTTTAAGAAGTCAGGGTCCCTCAAGAACCTCAGACATTCAGGATATCTATTTGTTATTCTTACAAAAAACCTTTTGAGAAAATGGCTGGATAAGAGATAGATTTCAATCAAATTCCTCATTTCATCAATCATTGTAGCAACTTCATCTTCATATCGCTTTATTTGTAATGTCTGAATATACCGTTTGAGATTCTCGGGTTTTTCGAAAGAGAACAACTTGTTCAATACTTCAGGGTATCTTGAAAAAACAAATGTGATGTTTCTGACTGTATCCGGGATTAAATCTATATAATTTAGAAATTCTCTATTCAACATTTGGTAGATACCGGTAGAACACTTATTTCCCCCCAGGGTGGTGAGAAAAGTAAAAAGGGTATAAAAATCAAATCTCAACCATTC
Organism: uncultured bacterium; assembly: GCA_964559225.1. Lineage (GTDB taxonomy): Bacteria > Hydrothermota > Tepidihabitantia > SM23-42 > JAOAFX01 > JAOAFX01. The sequence continues at coordinate 1,773 of CAZLGA010000082.1, forward strand.
AATATATTCTTTTACAACCGCATTTTGTTTCTCGGGATTTAATCTGTTAAAATCACTTGAGAAACGGTTCAGCACTTTCACCCTTCCAAAATCGTCAAGTATATCATCCCAGTAAGAAGTTCCTCTAAAAAATTTGAATTTTTCAATAAAGTCGCAAACTAAATTCCCCTGATAGTCACTTTCAAACAAATTGATAAATATTGAATTTTTTTTCAGATGATATTTCAAATCATTCAACAAACGCGGTATAACTCTACGAATATTTTGGATATGCTCATAATAATGCACGAGAAGATGGTCTTCAGCTCGGCATAGTCCAATATCATTATATCCAAGCAGTAGGGCAATCTTTCTAATATTTTTGAGGGCGATCTCATCTATTACTATGTCTTCATCCTGGGTAACAAACATTTGATAAAGATAACGAAATATTTCAATAAAAGTTAATGATTTTTCAAGTAGGGCATATTCATCTGCTCTTTTAGGGTCAACTCGTGTCAATTCGTCAATGATATCCCAGGCGTTTACCTTCCAGATATTGAAAACTGTTTTCTTCGCGGAAATAATACTTTTTATCGGTCTCAATCCATCTTCTTTGAAATTTATACAGGACTTGCTGATAGGTCGGGCTAAAAGTGCCCGTACCTCACCGAGAATACCGCGTAGATAACCTTCGTGATATTTTTTCTCACCGTCGGGATGATAAAAATAGCGCGCAATAACCTCATCTTGAAATTGTTTAAACAATTCGTTATCACCAACAATGACAGCAGCCCCGAGCATTTCATTTATAATTACAAAATCCCTTAATTCCTCTTTTAAAGATTCCTTGAATTCATATATTGATGCCGAATAATGTTTCCCTCCGATATGTTCAGATAAGTGAAAGTGCAATGATACTGCATATTTTAACATCTCTTTACTCATTCTTGCAATTGCCTGATTAAAAAATTCACGATTATTTGAACCATCATCAATGATTCCTATATCAATATCGTCCTGGTCAGATTTTGTTCCTACACCCATAATAACAAATTTCGGAAATTTTCCTGTTTTTTCTAATATCTTTAGCAATTCTTCGATATAAGCAGCGGTGAGATAGCGGAATTGATTGCCTGCCTGACGCATAAATTGTTTATAAATCTGCATTCTATCAATATTAGCGAAAAGTAATTCTCTCTTTAATGTGTCAATCAAATGTCGATTCATCCATAATAAATGAAGGGCAAAATAAGCGCCGATAAAATTAAACTTTTCTTCAGTTGATTCAGCAACACCTGCCACAATTGTTAATTCTTCTGGAAAATTGCTTGAAGGATGCAAGAAATGGAGCATCTCGCGTTTCTTTGCGATTTCAATTTTCTCCAGCATTGATTCGTAGAATCGCTTCACTGCCTGAAGTTGCTTGGAATAATGATTTCCAAAATCTTGTGTCTTTTCAGAGAGGATTGTTAAAAAATCTTTCATTTAATAGTGTAGAATTTTCGATACAAAATCAGGAATCACAATATTCCTATATCCAATCTCAGGTGCCAGTCTTAGAATTGTAAGAAGTCTATCTTTAAATTCCGTTTCTCGATTTATCTTTATAATTTTTTGTTGAATATGCTTCCAGAATTTCTCGTTTGTCAATTCCCTTAGATAAATTAGGTATATATGCCTTATATCAATACTCAAATCCACTTTTAAATCAATGTCTTTTTCAAGGCGAGGAGAGAGGACTTTTTCTACAAATAAATCATAGGGGTGGGCTAAATAAAGCTCAATGGGAAATTTTCCATCCTTTAATTCAATTAAAGTAGCGTAGGGCTTCAGGTTTGAAATATTTTCAGTATAGAACTCAAAGATACCTTTTCGCAAAATATAATCAACATTAATCCAGGTCCGGGTAAATGACCAGGCGGTATGGAAACTTGTTATTTTTTCACTTATCATCAATTCATCATCGTAATTGACAATCTGCAAACCGTGAGATTTAGGTTTGTTCATAAACTCTTTTAATTTACTGGCGTCCTTGAATAAAAGGTCAATATCCCAGAAGGCAGTATAATTTAGATAATCTCGCATCAATAATGCAAGAGCACCAATGATAATAAAATTCAAATCATTCTTATCCTGCAATTTGGATAACTCAGCAAGAATTTTTATGAAATTTAACCGTCTTTTTTCATCAACATAATTAAGCCATTCAGGATTAGCCATTTTTTAGATTAGATTCAAGCCAAAAATTTATGAATCCAGATATGAGCGGATTACTTACAGCAACGCAGAAGGTCTACCCGACATAAAATATCAAATTGTTTTTATTTATTTTTCGGGCTTACCTGCAGATTCTTTTTTCTTAATCAACCTTACACTATTTGAACCACATTGCGGGCAGGTGTGTTCTTCTATTACACCCTTTATGTAATGTAATTTAAATTCCGCAGAGCATCTTAGACATTTAAAGTCTGCTTCATCAGGCATAAGACCTCCATAATATAAAATACCTAAATTTTAAAAATCCTAAACACCCAAAAACTATTCTGGATTTGAGTTTTTTGCCCATACAACAATACCACTATTCTTTCTGTTCACTCAAGATTTTGATAGTATATTCAATCTCTTCTTTTGTCACACGCTGACGATGCCTTTCAATATCCTGCATTGTTCTTGCGAACCTCTGCCCTTCGGCAGCACTGATCCATTCCAAGAACAATCGGTCAGGTCGTATCCCGAGCTTTTCAAGTTTATCCCAGAGTTTTTCAACCCGTTTTTGGGTCCAGCGGTTAGCATCAATATAATGACAATCAACAAAGTGACAACCTGATACGACAACAATTGGTGCCCCTTTCTTAAAGGCATACAAAACCCAATCTTCATCAACCCTTCCACTACACATCGTCCTAATCAATCGGGCACTCGGTGGGTACTGTAATCTTGCACCACCACAGGTATCAGCACCAGCATAAGAACACCAGTTACAGGCAAAAACAATAATCTTTTCCCCGGGGTCTTCTTCAAGGTAAACATCAATCTGGGCGAGGGTTTGTTCATCAGTGAAATGTCTCATTTTTATGGCGCCAAACCTGCATTCAGCACCGCAGGTACCGCAACCCTTACACATCGCTTCAATCAGTTCTATGGTTTTCTTCTTCGGCTCAACCTTGATTGCTTTGTAAGGGCATGCCTGGGCACAGATTGTGCAGAAACGGCATAGTTCAGGGTTGATAATTGATGTTATTGCTTCGGTTGTCAATTTTTCCGCGGTCAGAATCGTTAGTGCCCGAGATGATGCGGCACATGCCTGGGTAACTGAATCTTTAACATCCTTTGGTGCCTCAGCACAACCAGCAAAGAAAACTCCGCTTGTTGGTGCATCAACCGGTTTTAATTTAGGGTGTGCTTCCATGAAAAATCCATCTGAAGTTTTTGATAGGGTGAGTAATTTCTGAACCTCAGGCATGTCTGAACGAGGAGTTACACCTACTGATAGAACAATCATATCAAGTTCGTGTTCCTCAATTCGATTTGTGGTGGTATCTTCTACAAAAATCTTGAGATTTTTTGTTGCAGGTTCTTCAACTATTTCACCTGGAATCCCGCGTATGTAACGAACACCCGCTTCTTTGCTTCTTTTGAACAAGTCTTCAAAGCCCTTGCCAAATGCACGGATATCAATATAAAATACCTTTGCCTCAATGTCAGGGTAGTGGTCTTTTAAAAGTAGGGTATCCTTCACTGTATTCATACAGCAGATATTGCTACAATATGGTTTACCTCTCTTCTCGGACCGCGAACCAACACATTGGATAAAGCCCACGGTTCTTGGCCGCTTTTTATCACTGGGTCTTATAAAATGCCCATCAGATGGCCCACCAGCCGAAATCAGTCTCTCAAACTCCATACTCGTTATCACATTTTCATATTTCGTATAACCATATTCTTCAAGTGGCGTTGGGTCATAAACATCCATACCTGTTGCAACAATGACCACCCCAGTATCAAATTCTATAATTTCATCGCGCATATCATAATTAATACACTTTTTATCACACTTCTCCGCACACTTACCACAGGCGATTGGATTTGTACCCAAACAATTTTTCATATCAATAAGATATGAGGCGGGGACGGCCTGAGGAAAAGGAATATAGACTGCCTTACGTAGTGAGAGTCCTAATTGATATTCATCGGGCACAGCTACTGGACAGACCTTAGCACAATCACCACAAGCAGTACACTGGGTTTCATCAACATAACGGGCTTTTTTACGTACCCTTACCTGAAAATTACCGATATAACCTGAAATGGATTCTACTTCGCTATATGTTAGTAATTTTATATTGGGATGTCGACCGACATCCATCATTTTTGGACCAAGTATTCATATCGCACAATCCAGTGTCGGATAGGTCTTTGCGAGTTGCGCCATCAATCCGCCCAGTGATGGTTCTTTCTCTACGAGATAAACCTGAATTCCAGCATCCGCAAGGTCAAGGGCAGACTGCATACCTGCTACACCACCACCGATTATTAACGCCGATTTTGTCACCGGGATTTCTCTTTCAGTTTGCGGCTCTAAGTACCTAGCCCGTGCGACATACGCTTTAAGAATATCAAATGCCTTTTTTGTTGCCTGATTTTTATCTTCCATATGGACCCAAGAACAGTGCTCACGAATATTAGCCATATCAACGAGATATTTGTTCAATCCCACCGCCTGCACACAATTACGAAAGGTCTGTTCATGCATTCTTGGTGAACATGCAGCGATTACAACCCGATTTAATTTTTGTTCAGTGATTGCCTTTTTTATTTCTGCCTGTCCTGGTTCTGAACACATATATCTGTTTTTTAATACATATACTACATCCTTAAGTCCTTTTGACTTTTCAACCACTGTATCCACATCGACTGAGCCAGCGATATTGGTTCCACACTCGCAGACAAAGACTCCGATTCTCAATTCATCGTGCGGCATTTAAATCACCTCCTTTTTCAAACAAATCTCAATTTCCAAATCTCAAACAAAAATTAAATTCTAAACAGTAATAATTAATATTCGGGGTTATTGTGATTTGTTTTGAAATTTGAAATTTGAATTTCAAATTTATAAATATAGTGTTCATTGTATTTTCACCAACACTTTATCTGGCTTCACTCTGTGGGTATGAAGTCCTACTTCTTCTGGCTTCAACCCCTGGGCAAGACCAAGTAACTGAAACAGATAAATTACTGGAATATTATATTCCCTGGTTTTTTTGCGTGAAATCATTATTTGTCCTAAATCAAAAGAGGAAAAACAGGTGGGGCAGATAAGACCCATACAATCTGCCTGTTCTGCTTCAATTGCAGAAAAGATTGATTCGGTCATTTCAAGAGGGAGTTCCTCATCCATACAACCTTTACCACAACATAGCATCCTTTCTTTATGCTCAATCGGAATTGCACCTGTGGCTTTAACAAAATCATCAAGGATTTGTGGATAATCCGCATCATCCACATGCATAATCTGACTCGGTTTTAAGAGATGACAACCATAATGGATTCCCACTTTTATACCGGTCAAAGGTTTTTTTACAGAACGGGAAAGCGCAGCCATACCAAGGTCATCCCTAATCATAACCACCACATGTTTGACTTTTACTTTTCCTTTATACTCTTTATTGATTTTGCTAAGGCGTTGATTTACTTCTTTTTTTAAATCTTCATCTTCAGCAAGGAGATGTTGTGCTTCTTTCAGTGTTGATATACAACCTGAACACATTGTGATAACATCAAGCCCGGTTTCTTCTGCAACGGCAAGATTTCGTGCCGCAATCGTGAGCCATTTCATCTTATCACGGGATTTAAAATAGATTGGGTCAGGGCAACAGGTAAATCCATCTATATCAACGAGCTCAACACCCAGATTAGGAAGTGTCTTTCTTATTGCCAGTTCCATTTGTGGATATTTTAAAGGCATCATACAACCCCAGAAAGGAACTACCTTCATACTTTATATTCTACATATTATTTTGTCTATGTCAAGGTTATGATTTAAATCAAAAATAATCTATCCGCCAAGTAGCGTGGCGGATTATTTAATCAAAATAGATTTTCTTACCCAAATAGTTGAAATGATAGGTGCCGCTGAGTAGTCCTTATTCAAAAGAAATATAGCCGTTTAGTTTTTCCCAGACATTTCCCAAAAATCTTTACTTTTCTAACGAACTGACACCACCCAAAACTTCTATTATTTATTATCCTCAAAATCATAAATTTATCGGGTAAGATTTTATTTTGATAAAAGACAGAAGGTTAGCGACTAAATTAATCATTTGCTTTGAGGTTTTACTAAGCACGAAATTGCGCCAACTTATAAACGTGCCGAAAAGAGTCTATACTCTTGCTTACGACTTTTCTGATTTTAAAATTTTATTCTGTGGTAATTATCTCTTTC
>CAZLGA010000083.1:0-8155 GCA_964559225.1 uncultured bacterium
GGGGATATAATCCTATTTCCTAATTTTAACAAGCGAAAAGTGAGGAGGACTCAGTGAAAATATGTATTACATATTAAAGCCCCCACTTCACCCTTTATTCACCCTTTCACACTAATCCTTCAATCCTCACACCTTCAGGTGATTCTACTATAAAAGATACGCTGACCTTAATCTCTTTCTCTGCTCCTAATTCACCTTTCCAGTAATAAATACCTCGGTCTTTTTCCTGTTCTAATGGTTCAGGCTCAAATTTTACATCCTGAACTTTAAGTTCTGGATTCTGCGGAACAGGTAACTGGTCAATGAGTTTGTATTTGACAGGTTTCTTATGATAATTTTTCACAATATTTTCATAGACATATTCATATTTTAATGCCTTTTTGACAAGTCCACCCTTTTCTACCTTTGCCTTTTTCTGTTTTCTTTCTACCTTCAAATGTTCATCAGCACCGAATGAAAATATTATCTTCTCGTTCGGTGCAACTGTATCCAGATATACCCTGCCTGTCAAATCATCACCAACATATGTGTTGCTTTCACCACTTAGAAACAGATAATTAGTTGTATTCTTTGCTTCACCATTCAGGTATGCCAATTCTGCTATTCTCGGCACAATAAAGTATTCAAAATCTGCATCCATTACCGCGTCGCAGATTTTGACTTTCTTTGCCTGTTCTCCACTCTTTATAGTATACTTTCCAGGCAGAGGATACCTTACTGCAATTCCGGTTTCTACTGGTGGTGCTGGTTCATATACATCTCTTTCTGCCGTTGATGGCGCTGCAGCCAATCGATCTGCTGATTCTGAAGGCATTGCTCTCTTTTCCTGTGTTACTGCTGGTCTTGGAATATAAATATTTATATACCAGGGTTGGGGTTCAGGTGCGGTTCCACCAATAGCAGGCTGTGCAGTTGAAAGAACTACTTGAACATTCTCCCAGTCTTCACCGGTTCTCTGCTCAATTTTGGCAAAATATGAAAGTCCAATCTTGGATTCCGATGGATTCGCCCTTATTTCGTAGTAAGTATACCAGTTTGCGCCGTAAACATTATAACTTATCTCCAGTTGTCCTTTTCCTTTTGATTGTGGATGGGCGTCAAAAATAATAGTCTTTTTATTCTGGGATATTGCCTGGATATCGCTCATTTCCCTTTTCAATGCATCTATTTTCTCTCTCAGTTCAATCCTTTTGCGTTCAATCTCAGCAATTCTGTTTTTGACATTTAGGAGCTCATCCCCAATAAAATTCAATCCTGCACGCCAGGCATCAGGTGAAATATTTCCAGTGAACAATTCTTTTGAAATAGTTTGGGGACTGCTCACAGAAATTGTGTTTAGATATTTTGCCTTTTCCTGCAAAACAACTGTTTCATCAGCAAGGGTTCTGTCTTCTATTGAAATTTCTTTGATTCGGTCTTCAATATTTTTTACCTTTGGAGCCAACTCTTTTGTATATCCTAATTTTACTTGAACCTCACCTACTTTCAGCCCTTTTGCCTTTATTCTTACAGATTCGTCATCAAGAGAACCAGGCAAATTTACGAGTACAATATCTGTGCTTTCACTCAAATTGACCTCACAGGTCTTTGTCACCTGAACACGTTCTGGATAAACTACGACCGTATCAATTTTGGGAAAAATCTCCAATTCTGGCATAATGCCTCCCTATTTTAATATAGCATCTCTTCAACATTTGCGGTTTCAGGTGCTTCAACTGAAAAAGATGTTTTTATTTTAAATATGTCCCCTGGTTTTATCGTAATTTTCCAGTAGTATATTCCGCGGTCTTTATCTTCTTCGGTCGGTTTAGGCTCAAATTTAATATCTGTAACTTTTATATCAGGGTCCTGCGATACCGGCACCTGGTCAATAATTGTACAGGTAATTTCTTTGTTGCGAAAGTTTTTAATTGAATTTTCATAAACAAGTTCATGCTTTTTGATTTTTTTGAACAATCCACCTTTCGTAATCTTTGATTTTTTCAATTCCCGCTGAACCATTATCATTTCATCTACACCGAATGATACAGTCGTGGATTCATCAGGTGCAAGATTGGGAAAAAATGTTTTACCAGTGAAATCATCACCAACATAGGTTCCTGCCTCACCAGCAAGAAAAAGGTAGTCTGACTTGTTCTGAAATTTGCCAGTTGAATATGCAAGTTCAGAAAGCCTTGGAATAATCAGATATTCAAAATCAGCATTGAACATAGTTTCATAGATTTGGATTTTCTTTTCAGGTTCGCCACTCTTGATAGAATATCTTTTAGGCAGTGGATACCAGACAGCGATACCTGTCTGAACCGGGGGAGCGGAAGGTGGAGTTTGTAAAATCGCTGGCTTTTCAGCAACAACCTCCATTGCTCTTGCAGAAGGTGCTTCCTTCGGTGCCATTGCTTCTGTTTCATATTCATACGAATATATATACCAGGGTTCTGGTGTGGGTGCTGTTCCACCCAATGCAGGTTTGCCTGTGCTCAGAACAATCTTTGCATCATCCCAGTCTTCGCCAGTTCGTTGATTTATTTTCCCAAAGTATGTAATAGCAATTCTTCCATTTGAAGGATTTGCCCTTAACTCATAGTATGTCTTCCATGTTGCTCCATAAAGAATGTAATTCAACTCTATTCTATAATTTCCTGGTTTCTCAGGACGGACATCAAATTTAATTGTTTTTCTGTTTTCTATTAACGCCTTTGTATCATTGTATTTTCTTCTTAAAGTATCCAACTCAGTTATTAAATCTTTACGCTCTCTTTCAATCTGTGCAATACGCGCCTTGGCGCTGAGCAGACCATCCACCATAAACTTTAATCCCTGTTCCCAGGCTAACGGAGAAATCCTTCCAGTATAAACTTCTTTTGAAATCACATCTGGTGCACCAACTGAAATCGTCTGCAAGAATTTTTCTTTTTCTTTAATCACTAAAATTTCATCAGAGAATGCACGGTCTTTTTGTTCAAGTGATTTGATTTTATCTTCAAGTTCTCTTATCCTTGGATGGGGCTGTGCAGTATAACCTCTTTGAATCTGAACTTCACCAACACCAAGCCCGCTTGACTTTATTCTTATGGATTGGTCATCAAGACTGCCTGGCAAGTCTGCAAAAACCAGGTCAACAGACTTATCAAGATAAACATTTGCAATCCTTGAGACCATTACCCTGTCACCGTAGATTATTACTGAATCAATCTTTGAATCCACAGTGATATTTATTCCCAAAAGAAAAAAAAGTGCCAACATAAAACCCCCTTTTTTTAAAAATATCTAAACACCTAAAATCATAATAAGAAGATAATTTGCAGATATAAAGGTTTGCCCTTTACGAAATTCACGAGTCATACGAATATTTCCCTTTATCATCCACACGAAATTCAATAATCTTCTTATTCTTCACAAAAATATCATAACCATCTTTTAAGTTCTGCCAGAATGTCCATAAAATTGTATCTTTGCCTGCAATTCGTTTGAGTGTATCCATATTCGCGCTATCCATCTGACAGGGGAATATATAAACTGGAATTCTATTATGCCCATGATTCTTTGTATCAAGGCAGATCAAATAAAGCTCTTCTATACCTGCATTCCCTATAGGAATACAACCAATCGTAACTGCTTCACCATGAATTAAAATATCACCCCCTGGATCAATTCTATCACCAAGAATTCTATCCGAAGCATTCGGATAATTTAGTCTCAATGACATATGGAATTGCGACCTTGGATTGAATCGAGTGACGTGATAAAATCCTTCTGGAATCTGCGTATCACCACGTTTTCTTTTTGGACCGAGTTTGCCACTAAAGGCAGTAAACTCATATTCCCTTGCCTTCAAAAATTCGGTCTGGTGTTTAGACTTTACCCACAATTGAAGTATTTGCTCCTTTTTATACGCTGTAATTAGAACTTTTTCCGGGGGATATTCCACATCCAGACTATCAAAGAGCGAATCAATCTGAAGTTGATGCTTCTCCCTTGCCTCACGCACATGGTCAGCACGGTTTTCTGATGCGCTATTTGTTATAATTAGCGATATAAATACTATCGCGAAATATAGCTTCATCTTATATGATTATACTAGGGAAACTATAAAAGTCAATCATTCACTCCTGGAATATCTCTTTTACCCCATCTGCAAATTGGAAACATTCTTGTCGCATGACCAGCGCACAGTATTAATGCCTTCATAATTTGTTTCTGTCACCAAAATCAGAATTCGTCAATAGGGAATACAGGTCTTTTTAGTCTCTGGTATGGTAATCGCTTCAGCATTAAATCAGTGCAGCCATTTGTCAGAGACAGCATTGTGCGAGATGCGGCATTTCGCAAATTGTCCATTAGGTAGCCACTTTTGACAATGAAAATTTTTCTCTTTATAGGGTCGATTCCTATATCCTTGAAAATACCCAAATGAGTAATGCCCACGCGCTGCGAACTTATTATAACATCAATTTTCGGTGAACGAAGTAACACATACACTATACTGCCTTTATTTATTACCTTTTCAACTTTTCCTTTTATTTTATACGGTTTGGAATAAATATTATCTATTTTGCCTCCTAAATGTAATTCTCTATCTTTTTTAACTGAATCAACACAATGGCAAACTGCCTCAGGGTCATAAATTACTGCTAATACGGGACGGTCATTTATCAAAGCAGGTAAATTCATTTGGTCAACGAGTCTAAGCAGGTTTGTATTATCCTCAGGAGACCCCGCTGTAGGATTGTCACCAGAATCTGAAATGAATATCGGATATTCATTCTTTTTTACCCCCTCAATGGCTCTTTTTATAGATTCTTTAGGAGTGAATGCCTCTGTGGTAAAATCAAATTGTCTTCGTTTCTGCCAAAAAGAATCTGCTAATTCCTTTGCTAAAATTTTCCCTTTTTTCCCGTGATTAGTTGTTGCCACCACAATGGACGAGACACCATTTTCAGAATGGTCTGCCCATGGGAATCCTAAACAATATGAGGCAGACAAAACCCACGAATTTTGCTCAGCAACCCTGAGACAATTGATTAAACTCTTCATTGGTTCTACTCTGGTTTCTGATTGCTCTCCAGAAATTAACATTGGTATGGATGAATAACTAACCTTTGGAATTAGAGAATTTTCTAATGCTTTATACAAAAGTTTTCCAGCATCTACCCCTGTATCAACAACATCTGTATGTGGGGCAGTTTTATATGCTATTAACGCATTTACATTCTTTACCATCTTTCGGGTTAAGGTGGCATGTATGTCCAGGGTGCAGACAATCAATGCATTTTTTGGCAATATTTTTTTAATCGCACTCAACAAATCACCCTCACCATCACCTATTCCTTCAACATACATTGAACCATGGAGGCTCAAAAATACTGCTGATAAACCATTGATATTTAAAAGTCTCGTAAGGAGTTCTTTTTTCAATTTTTGATAAGTTTCTTTTTTCACTATTCCGTATGGCAATGCCCTAACACATATCGTTGGCACAATCTTATAATTTCGTTTGTGGTAAAAAAACTCTAACATACCTTTGATTTCACCAAAGTTATCATCTTTGCAATCTTTAATGTCAAAAATATCCTTATCTTTCAATACGACAAAATCTTTTTCTTCGGTATACGCAGGTGTAAAGGTGTTGGATTCATGATATATCATCCCGAAAGCTATTATTCTTTTCATTCAGTCAATTATACACTATGGTTATTTTATGTCAACAAAGATCGGACCTGACTCCTCTCCACTTTTAATCTTCTACAGGAAACAGACAATATCACAGTGGATGCCTAATTTTGCTTCTCACTGAACTGTCTCCATCTGAACAATGTCATGCTGAACTCGTTTCAGCATCTCAATAGGTTGGGTAGGTTGTTAAACATCTTTTTGGATTCCGAAACAAGTTCGGAATGACAGTGAGTGATAGTTTTGAATGACAATAAGCGATGGGTTCGGGATGACAAAAGGATATGGCTTGGAATGGCAAAGAATATTGTATTGGAATGTAACCCTATTTCCACCTATGGAGTGGTATAGGTGTCATATTAAAGTTAGAGTTTGGAGGCAAATACATTATCCTTAATTTTAAAAAGCGAAAAGTGGTGAGGCTCAAAGATCGTTCTGGACTCTCTTTGTATTACTCAAAATCCCTTTCCAATAATTGAGTTTATCGAGGTTTCCTTGTATTCTTGCACAATATGTGTAAGCTATTACCTATTTTTGTGCACTTTTAATTCAAAACTGACGATATTTCATCACATATTGTTAAAAAAGCAGGCACGAGTTTTGCCTATTACTTTAATAGGAGAATTTATGCCAATTATTAAACAACTAATTGAACCAGAAGTTTGCACATACATTGACCCTGAAACCAATATCATCACAATTGAGGTTATTCTCCCTAAGGTTGAAAAAAATAAAATTCATATCAAAGTTAAAAATGATGCAATCTTAATCAGAGCAGAAGGCGATGATGTTGATTATAGCAAATATATTTATTTATCAGTGCGATTGAAAAGAGAGATGGCCAGGGCAATATATGAAAACGATATCCTGCGAATAAGTGTTCCTTTACAAGATTAAAAAACTTATGTTAAAACTAAATCAATTTCGAGCGACAAAACATACACACTTCTTCATCTGTGTGATAGAAATTTTCTGCAGGCGCAATCTCTTATAAAACGTTTGTATTAAAATAACATCTCAAATAGCTGTTGAACCAGTGAATTCCGATTTGATAATGTTACTTCTAAAATCTTCACATCCTCCCTTTCTTTAAGTCTATCACAGAATGGATTGGACGAATATACAATTGTGGCTAAAACATTACATTTTGAATTGAACGCCTCTATTACCACATCTCTAAATTCCTTTGAATAGAGTTCCATCTTTCCAATCTCATCTATTATTATAATTTTGTTCTCTACAATACCTTTCTTTATTGCATGAACACCGATATTTTCAATACATTCAAGATTTACTCCATATCTTCCCACTTTATAATGACTCTTTATATTCTTATGTGCCATCATACAATCCTGTCCGCTTAATGTCAGCAACCTGAATCCTATTCTAATATTGTGCTCCCTTATCTCTTCTGTGTAAAATCCAGCGCACCTATCTTTATGTCTTTCAACAATCTTTTTGATAATCGTCGTCTTTCCGATGCCAGGCAGTCCAGTGAGAAGGATATTTTTTATAATCATTCGTTAATATTGTCCGTATCTATTAAAAATATGATAACCTAAAGGAAGTTCTACTAAAACCCTCAATGAAATTGCTGATAGATAAACGTCTGCAAATCCTTCCTATTTTTTATTCATTAACACTTTTTTGACTCTAATGGTATCTTCTATGATTTTTATTGAAGCAAGGTCCTTTGGTCTTTTCGCCTCTTTCTTTGCCTGTAATACATCTTCAAGTGACGCAACAGTACAATAAAAATTACCAATTTTTATCTTCGATGACCGGGCCTTTACACGTTCAAATGTTTGTTTGTGTCCAAGGCGAAAAACAAAATCAACAACCATCTCTTTGCTTTCCGCTCTAATTGTCTCACTTATTGCATCATCCGGCTTTAATACTGCGAGATTTAGATTATTCGCGAATTGAATAATTTTTTTCTTGTTCAAAGAGGTATTTCTAACGAAAAAATCAATATCAAGCGTCATTACGGGAACACCCTGAATTGCACAAGCAGCGTTGCCAACGAGTATTGCCTCTAATTTTACCTCCTTTAATCCTTTAAGAATTTTTATCAAAATAATCTCATCAGGGGACATATACATCTTTTTTCAATCTCCGCAGGAGAAATCTTTTTGGCCAGGATTTCGGTCTTAAAAGACTTCTCAGTATCAAATGTAAATCATGCGAAGATATGTCTGGAAATTTTTTGGAAAGAATTTTCTCGTATTTCAGCACCCTTTTTAAAAATATCTCAACCTGCTTCTTCTGTCTTTTCATATGAAATAATAATAAGAAATTTCGTAAAGTCAAGAAATGATTAATGCTGAACTCATAGTCTTCAGTGTATTTTTTTAAAAAAACTTTATAATAAACCAGGCCTTCTCAATGTTATCTCTAACTTCAGGATCCGGTCAATACGGAATGTTCTTTCTTCTTTTTTCGTTTCACAATATGCCCTCAACCCTAAGAATTTCTTATTCTGAAA
>CAZLGA010000084.1:0-8118 GCA_964559225.1 uncultured bacterium
ACAGGAAACAGACAAAAATCACATTTCCACTGACGAGGTGGATGCCTATCGCCGTTTCTCAATAAATTATCTCCCCTGAACAATGTCATGCTGAACTCGTTTCAGCATCTCAATATGTTGGGTAGGTTGTTAAACACCTTTTTAGATTCCGAAACAAGTTCGGAATGACAGTGAGTGATGGTTCGGAATGACAAGAAGGGATAGTTCGGAATGACAATAAGTGATGGTTCGGAATGGAATGATAAAATGAAATGAGAAGATGAATGATTCGGAATGGCAAAGAATATGGTATTGGAATGATAAAGGGGAATTCCATTTCCACTTACGAAGTGCTACGGGTATGCCGTAATAAACTTAGTGTTTGGGTGGAAATGAATGATTCCTAATTTTAACAAGCGAAAAGTGAAGAGGACTCAGGTTTTTCATTTTTTGAACAAATAAAAAGGGCAGGGTTTTTGCCCTGCCCTGAAGAATGAAAAATATTTTTACTCTACGCTGAGTATCTTGAATTCAATTCTTCGGTTCAAATCCCTGCCAGATTTTGTGCGATTATCAGCAACTGGCTGGGTTTCACCATAACCACGCACTTCAAGACGGGATGGATCAATATTATGATACCTTACAAGATATTCTTTTACTGCATTTGCCCTTTGGTAAGAAAGTTTCATATTATAAGAATCAGAACCAATGCTATCTGTATGCCCGCCTATTTCAACTCTCATTTTTGGTTTTGCAACCAAAACCTTTGCTGCATCATCAAGGACTGGATATGATTCGGGTTTTATCACTGCTGAATTGAATTCAAAATAGATACCCCTTAAAATTATCTTCTCACCCACTTTTGGTTCTTTTCTTAATGAAAAATTCTGAACCTTGGTCTCATCTTTGACAATCACTACCGGAGCGGTTTCGGTTATATAACCTTGTGCCTCTATCTTCAAAACATAAGTACCCGGGGCTAGCGTGACTTTATAAATGCCTGTTGCAGGGTCCGTGGAGATTGCGGGGATATTTGCATCAACAAATGAAATTTGAGCGAGCATTGGCTTTTCATCATCTTTATCTACTACCTTTCCTACGAGAGTCCCCTGGGCAAGAACGATTTTCTTGAGTGCGACATCAATAACTTTTGTATCGCCTTCTTGGAGACTAACCACCTTTTCGTCAAATTGATAACCAGTTGCTTCTACATGAATTCTGAAGGTCCCGGGAACAAGAACTGCAGAATACATACCAGATGTATCTGATGTGATTGATGGAAACTGTGTCTGTGGAAAAGTTATTGTTGCTACGATTGGCTGCTTTGTCTCCGCATCAAATATCTTGCCGATTATTTTTGCTACTTCTTTTTTATTCAAGGCATAATCAAGGATTATCTGGTCTCCATCCTTCAAAACAACACCCTGTTCTTTCCAGCGATAACCTTCTGATTCAACACGGATCCTAAAGCTCCCGGGTGAAAATGAAGTCTCGTAAGTACCATTTGCAGATGTTTGAATCGGTTCTTTATCTGAACCAGGAAATGTAATTGTCGCAATAATCGGCTCACCAGTTTTTGCATCATAGACCCTTCCTGAGACCTTGGCAATCGGTATGTGGACTTCAACTTTCTTAATCAAATCAGCACCACCTGAAATATTGAAGAACGCCTTCCACCAGAAATCAGGATTTCTTTCAGGATTCAATATTCCCAGTTCGCATCCCATATCAAAACTCACACTGCGCGCCCCAAATCTCAATCCGGGCGTAACCCAGAGTGATTCAACATTATTATCCATATCAAAATAGCCGAAGGCTTCAAAAAGAAGTCTCACATCTTCTGAAGGAATCAATTCAATCCCCCCGCCATGAATAAAATAATTAGGTCTCTGAGAAAAATCTACATCAGCAACATAATCAGGTTTATGATCAACCCCTGCGCGTAAATATCCGCCATTCAGATGCATTGCAAATGGTCCGATACGAAAATCGAACAAACCAGTTCCTATAATATCGGGATCGTGTGGTATATGGGGAGGGAAATGGGGTGGATATGGGTCTCCGCCCGGGGCGTATGCCTCAGGAAATGAATCTGAATAAAATCTTTTATCACATTCATAGGCATTGTTAAAATACTCACGGGATAGTCCAGGGCCAAAATTTACTGCACAATGGACACCAAATGCGTATAGAATTGGTGTCTGCCTATCAACAATAATTGGATAACCTATCTTTCCACCGACTTCAATTGTCTCAAAACCAATAACAGGGTCAGGATCTCCCCTATCCTGTGGGTAATTGTTCATTTCAAACCATTTCATAAAGGGTGTAGCACGGAATCTCATTTCAAGATAATCAATGATTGAATAGGAAATACCCGTTGATACCTTAAAGAAATGTTTGCGGTCAGTCACACCAACACCCCACTGGGTGGTATTGATCTCTTCGAATCTTTCTTCAGGACTTATATGAAAAGATAACATCCCCATATTATGTGGTTGAGCATATTGAAGTTTGAACATCCCTCTGTTCCCATAAACAGAAATCTCCTGAGCAAAAAACAGACCAGAAATGACAACTAAGCAAAGGAATATTTTTTTCATAAAACCCCCTTTATCTCTACTGTAATGGAATCTTATTTGACTCTAAACTTATTAAAGAAGAATTCGTCCAGGACACCATCTGGCCCCAACGGGAGTCGAACCCGTATCTTCACCTTGAAAGAGTGATGTCCTAACCACTAGACGATGGGGCCTTATGCGTCAGAATGTAAAGATTTCTGAAAGACTCATTATCAACGATCGCCCGATTTATCAAGAAATAATTTTCTAAGTTTGCATTCGTAATCATTATTCTGTGTGAAAGGTCTTCTCCCATAGCTAAGAGAAACTTTGCCGCAACCTTTGGATTTTCATTTATGATATCCATAAACTGTTGCTTTTTTAATACATACAATCTGCAATCTGTCTTTGCCTTTACCGTTGCTGAACGTGGTTTATCAGTCAAAAGTGCCATTTCTCCAAAAAATGATGATTCGCCAAGCTCTGATAACACAAGAACAATATCCCCGCGTGTCAAAAATACCTCAACCTTACCAGATTCAATTATAAACATCTCATCCCCGGTCGTTCCTTCTTTGATAATCACGGTGTCCTTGACAACTTCTCTTGGCTCCCACTTCACCATCAACCAGCTTATCTCATGTGCAGATAAGTATTTAAATAATGCAACCTTACTAAGATCTTTCATAATCATTTAATTTTATCCATATTTTGATAACTGTCAATAGAAAAATTTTTACTGAGCCTTACCTGGTCAAATGCCTCAATTGAGTATTTGATAAACATCCTTAATTCGTTGCTAAATTTTTTAAATGCCGTATTCAATATTCTGCTTTGCAATTTTTGTTCAATCATAAATTCAGAAAATGCGGTTTTATAAATCTTTAACAGATTATCAAATAGCGATTCTAATTCAGCCCTTGAGAATCTTCTTAGAATAATTTTGTTCCTTATAAACCTTGTTACCCAGTCATCTTCACTCGGCGTCGTTGCAAGCAGAAGTAAGATATTGCTCTGTTTATATGCGTATGGTGTGGGACGAACTTGATTATGAAGCATATGTCTATCTATCTTTCTCATTTCTTCATCATTAAGGGCAACCCTGATGAGCCCTTCCAAGAATGCTTTTCCCCTTTCCTGAAAATGGTAATCCCAGATATGATTTATCACTTCAAACTCATCAATTATTAATACCAGACCGCCCAGTCCAAGCTTATAAGCGATGTAACTCAATCCGCTCAGAATATAGTTATAGAAATCTGCCGCTGTTGAATAATCGTATAAGGCAGGAATCTGCTGCCCACCCCTTACTCGGAAAGGTGAATCACGGTCGATGGCGTAGTCCTTAGTCGATTCACCTTCAATCCATTGCCAGAAAACCTCGCTGTGCGAATTTTCTTCTTCCATCATATCCTTTATTTTTTTAATAACTGGTGTGAAGAAGCAGTGGTCAGGCAAATCAATTCCACTTGCCTCTCTCAGCAAATCACGGTAACCACGTTCACAACCATCTTTGATATACCTCAAACTATAAACAATTTCATGATATATCTTCTTTGGTCGGTATGGTGGTGTCTCCAGAATATGGAGTTCGCAATAGCCGGTAGCAAACCCTTGTTTTAACGATAGATGTCTAAGAAATTCAGCAAGATGGGTCTTACCAGAACCATATTCACCCTCAATCAAAAAGACACCTCCGATACCGTTCTTTAAATTATCAAGTGCCCGCTGGAATAGTTCAATCTCATATTCCCTGCCAAATGTAAATAATTCAATATCCTGATGGGGAACAACACCAAGTCTGAATGCCTCCACCAATCTCCTTGACGATATTCTGTCTAATTCCTTCTCTTGAATATGGACTTCTTTGAGCCATTTGGTTGGAAGCCAGAGGCAAAGCCCACTTCGGAATTTTACCCGAGATTCAATCCCGTTCCATCTCGCCTCAAGAACAACCCCTGTTCCAAATATATTGTGGAAGACTATTTTAAAATTCTTGTCGTTCAACTTCTCCTTTCTCTCTTTCTAAAAGTTCTTTTGTGCGAATTTTAAGAATTTTTCGTGCCGTATCTTTATCTATTGCGGATTTACAATTCCTGATCTGCTGGAATGCCTCAATTATGCCAACAACAAAAATCCTTCTATAACTTATATCAAGCATACGCATTTCAAGAAGTGAGGTTGCCATATTTTTTATTGATTTGGTTAAAACATTCTGGTCAAATTCAATATCATAGGCAGACTCAAAAACTCTTGCAAGTTTTTCACCCAATTTCAATAAAAAATCCTCTTGTGGGACCTCTATTTTTTCCAGGTCAATTTTTACACCATATGGGTTAATTTGTTCACCAAATGAATTTTCCCTTTTAAAACTTGAACTGAGCCTTTGTTTCAATGCCTCATAGACCCCGCCTGCTCCTTCCAGTAAAAGATTTTCATCCGGAATAGCATAGAAGAACATCGCACCGGGTAACCTTTGAGTTCCACATTCATCAATTATCTGTCGGAGATTATCTAAGGCACGCCTTTTATCGCGGGCAGACGAAATACTCATTCCCCTTTCTGCCTCATCAAACAAAAATATCAAACCGCTATACCCAATTGTGCTAATAAATTGTATCAGACTTCGCAACATCCTGAAGGAACTTGTGCGGTCAATCTTTTCGGAAATACGATAACGCAGTTTCAATTCCCTGGGTATATCTTCACCTTTCAACCATTGGATTAGCGATAAAAAGCCATCTTCATCATCTGCAACGAGATTGTTTAATGCCCCTTTTATACAATTAGCAAAACTTATACTCTCAAGTCCTTTAATCAAAGAAATGAAATTCCTGTCCTCACGAACCTGATTATACCATTTTCTCAATAGTGCCTCAATCCCTATTTCATATGCACCAAGCCTATCTTTGTCCGTTAATGGTATGCAGATATTGGAAACAATCTTCTTATATACAAGTTCCAACCTGTCAAAAGGACACTCAGTAGCGCTCAAAGAAACATAACATGTAGCATAGTTATATTTCCAGGCAAGATTTCTGATTGAATAAAGAAAGTGGGTCTTTCCGCCACCGTAATTTCCTACTATTAATTTAAATGTTGAAGTACTCTGTCTACCAGGGGAATTGAAGTAATCTTTTTCTAAGACACTTAAATACGGTTCAAGCCCAACGGTGTAGTATTCAATACCAACTTCTGGTGGTATGCCATAACCACCCAGTGTATTTATCATAATCCATGCCAAAGTCTTATCTATCCGCTGCGCCATTTTTAATCCTTTATTTCTGCAAAAGAGATATAGGAATAATAAGTTCCGTCGCCTTCCTCATTATCAGGAATCCATATCGAATGCATTTTATCTGTCGTAGCATCAAATGTTGCAATATAAAAATGAACACCCTTCTGGGCATATTCAGACTTTTTAAAAAGATACAACAAATAACATAAATTAATTCTTGGGATCTCCCTGAAATTATCTTTTTTGGGATCAGCAAGGAATTGCACTGGTTGTTTTAATATTACATATTTACTCAAAACATCAACAAGATAAACTTTCTCACCGTATGGTTTGTTAGAAAGTATGATACAATTTTTATACGCCTTCTGGATATCAAGATAAAACTCCTTCGGGTCAAAATTAATTTTTTTAAGACCGTCATCAAACTTTTTTATTGTCTGACAAATCGTCTCTGGCTCCAAGGGAATTTTGGACTTTATCTTTTCAATCTCTGGTCCATAATACAATGTCGCCTCTCCAAATTCAAAGTTCAACGATAAAGTATAAAGACCAATTCTCAACTTTGGGTATTGTCCTTTTATTATCCATTTTTCCTTTTGAAAAAATTCCGTTATTCTTTCTGCAAGGGAAAATCTAAATTCTTCTTTAATCTTATCAAGTTCTGATTTCTCATTACTGACCCAGGTAAACAATGAATTTTTCATTGAAAAATCAGGTAAACCATTCGTTTCTTTTGATATTTCGTTTAATTTTTTCTCCAGCAAATATGCTTTTTCTATGGCGTTTTCCTTAAGCCGGGAATATGTAATTAATAATTTATTAACCCTGTTCAATTTTTTATTTAACAACTTTAGCCCTTCTATTATTTCCTTCATACAGATTAAAATGATACCCAAAAATACATCAATGTCAAGGTAAAATTTATATATATTGACAACTTCAGTTTAATTTATATAATATTTCAATAAATTGAAACAATTCTAAGGAGGAATAATGGCAATTACTTTGAGCATCATCAAGGCAGATATTGGAGGATATGTCGGACATTCAAGTATGCACCCCAATATTATTGCCCGGGCAATCCAATTACTTGATACACAGAAAAACAAAGGCACAATCGTAGATTTCCATGTGTCCCATTGCGGTGACGACCTTGAATTGATAATTAGCCACAGGCTCGGCAATGAATGTCAGGACATTCACAAGCTCGCCTGGGATATATTTGTTGAATGCACAAATGTTGCAAAAGAATTGAAACTCTATGGCGCGGGTCAAGATTTACTCTCCGACGCATTTTCTGGAAATGTAAAAGGGATGGGACCAGGTTGTGCAGAGATGACATTTGAAGAGAGAAAGAGCGAACCCATCATTGTCTTTGCCGCAGATAAAACTTCCCCGGGTGCGTGGAATTATCCACTTTTCAAGATGTTTGCTGACCCATTCAACACCATTGGTCTTGTCATTGACCCAAGTATGCACGACGGATTCATCTTTGAGGTCCACGATGTTTTCCACGATAAAAATGCCAAATTAAATACACCTGAAGAAATGTATGATTTACTATGTCTCATAGGTGCTTCAGAACACTATATTATTAAAAATGTCTACAAGAAAGATGGAACTATTGCTGCAACGACATCAACCCAGAAAGTCAATCTTCTTGCGGGGAGATATGTAGGAAAAGACGACCCAGTAATGATTGTGCGATGTCAGAGTGGACTCCCTGCAGTAGGTGAAGTGCTTGAGCCATTCTCATTCCCGTATATGGTCACAGGATGGATGCGTGGATCACACTGGGGTCCATTTATGCCGGTTTCAGTTGAAGAAGCAAATCCTACACGCTTTGATGGACCGCCAAGGGTAATCGCACTTGGCTTCCAGTTATCAAATGGAATGCTCATCGGACCAAGGGATATGTTTGCAGACCCGAGTTATGACCATACAAGGCAAAAGGCAAATGAAATTGCTGATTATATCCGCCGCCACGGTCCATTTGAACCCCAGCGATTACCACTTGCGGAAATGGAATATACCACACTTCCTCAGGTGCTTAATAAATTAAAAGAGCGTTTCCAATAATATTTTTTGCTTTAAAATCCCTGCTCAGAAATGAGCAGGGATTTTTTTATTTACCACCTGTCTTTTATCAAAATACAATCTTACCCGAATAAATTTATGATTTTCAGGATAAAACAGAAACTCCGGGTGGTCTCAGTCCGTTAGAAAAATAAAGATTTTGGAAATGCTTTGGAAAAACTAAATAGATGCCATTATACCTTTTTCGCTTTTTAAGAATTTCCCTGGAGTTAAGGCGTCAGCCTTTTATCTCTTTTAAGTTAA
>CAZLGA010000085.1:0-8097 GCA_964559225.1 uncultured bacterium
TAAGAATAAATTGCTGGGTGAGATAATGATTGAGCTTGGATTTATTACAGAAGAGAATTCGAAACGGCACAGAGTATTCAGAGGGACTTATTGAGCAACTCTTTCTAAAGTGTAAGTCCTTGAAAAAAACCCCTTTTCATGCCCCTTGGGTGCCTGCAAGCACCCAAGGGGATTCAACAATATTTTTACGCCATTTCAAAAATTAGCGTATGGTAATAAAAAGCAATTCTGGTGTTCTAGTGATTACCAGAACGACGGAATGAGAAATTTGACACCAAACCTGCAATCCCTTTTTAGAAAAAAATTTGTTGCTATACATCTGATAAAAGGCTGACGCCTTAATTCCGCATTTTACTATTTAACCATTCAACCTTTGAACCAATTCTATTGCTTCTTGTGAATCCGGAATAACTTTTAAGACCTTATAGAGTTTTTCAGCTTCTTTCAATTTGATTTTCGTTTCTTTTGTAAGGGTTATGAATTCTGTAAAATCGTTGCAAATATTATCGCGGTCAAATCCAGAATATCCATTCCTTTTTTAGATATTCCATATTCCTCTGCAAGTGATCTTTAGTTGTTTCTTCAGCAATAAATTTCGTGTCTGTTTCAGCGTGAGCCAGGGATATTGTTCTTTGTATTTAATAACCATATACTCTATTTTTTGTGGAGTCTTGTTCCAGGGTTTGAACACTGGTTGGGTTTTGAATTTTTTAAAATATTTTATCCATTTGAATACTGTCTGATAATGCAAATAAAATTTCTGTGCGGTCTTTCTGATTGAAGACCCATTTTTAAAGTATTCGTCGATAACTGAATAGAATAATTCAATTTGTTTGTTATGCATTTGCGGTAAATTATATATCAAAGTGAAGAGTGTGTCAACTAACTAAAATAGGTATTGCAGTTAGCGGTGATTACTATGTGGATAATTGCTTCCATAACTAATTTGGTACACAGCCATATATATAACTAACATAGTGAGAAATGGGGTACGATGATACTCAGAATTTGTTATATTGAATTTTTGAGTATGAATTTAAAGATTGCTATTGACAGACTTCAAATTACTTATATAATTTTATCATCTAAAAGGAGGTGATACGGGAAATTAATAAGATACAAGCTGAATCATAATTACAGAAAAGGAGGTTTTTATGTTTGGATTGATGCTTAGTTTTTTGCTTGCTATAAGGCCAGCAATACCCGGGAAGATAACCCCGGAACTGGTTGATATTCTAAATACTACTGCGGATAACGAAAAAATATTCGTCATTGTCCACATGGCAACAGAATATCCTTATGACCAGTTGCAGGGTATGAGTCCTCAGGAAAAGTGTGTGGTATTCCGGGATGTGGCCATGAATTCACAGCGGCAGATTGTGGAATATTTGAAGTCATTGCCTGATGAATTTGTTGAAGTTGGTGGACAATTCTGGATATTCAATGGATTTCATTTGAAAGCACCAAAACCGATAATCTATGAACTGGCAAAACGAGATGATATCTGGTTTATCTGCTACAATGCAACAATCCAGCTTGAGCCAGTCAAGATGTTAGATGCGGTTTCAGATATTACTTCTCGGGCACCAGAATGGAATGTTCGTAAAGTCAAGGCAGATTCGTGTTGGGCCGCTGGTTTCAGTGGTTCAGGTGTGATTGTGGGAATAGTTGATACCGGTGTCTTGACTACCCATGAGGCATTAGCGGGTAAATGGCTCTCGCCTTACTGGCGGGATGGAGTTAATAATCAGCCATCACCATATGACGACCATGGTCATGGAACTCATTGTATTGGAACAGTTTTGGGTGGTGATGGACCAGGTTCATTTGTTAATGATGTTGGTGTTGCCTATGGTGCCCGTTATATTCCGACCAAGGGGTTTAACGCCAGTGGTTCAGGACAATATGCCTGGATTGATACCTGTATGCAGTATCTGGCAAATTTGAAGGCGGGTGGTGTAAATATCAGGGTTGTAAGTAATTCCTGGGGTAGTTCTAATGGTTCGGATTTACACTGGTGGGATATTGTTCTCAACTGGAAGAATTTGGATGTATTTCCGGTCTTTGCCAATGGTAATAGTGGTCCCGGTACAGGCACTGTTGGTTCTCCGGCAAGTTATCCCTTAACAATGGGTGTTGGTGCAACTGATTCACTTGATGCTATTGCATCTTTTTCTTCGCGGGGTCCAGCACCGGACATTAGTCCAATCAATAACCCTCAGTACTGGTATTATCCGACCTGGAATCGTTTAAAACCAGATGTTTCAGCACCTGGGGTTGCGGTACGTTCGTCATACAACAATGGCGGCTATACCTCAATGCAGGGAACCTCAATGGCTTGTCCTCATGTAGCTGGTGGAGCGGCGATTCTTTTAGAGAAAAATTCAAATCTCAGTGTAAACCAGCTTTATGAAATTCTCTATACTACCTGCGACCAGCCAGCTGCGGGTGCACCATATCCGAATAATAATTATGGCTGGGGTAGAATTAATCTCTATCGGGCACTGCAACAAACACCACCACCAATACCACATCATAATATCCGTGTTCAGGCAATTGATGTTCCTGGAATTAGGGAGCGCGAATATACTGTGATTCAACCCAAGGTTCGTTATAAGAACGCAGGCACCTATGATGAAAATAATATTCCGGTTGTTTGTCAGATAAAGCGTGGCACCTCCACAATTTACACAAGTAATCGCACAATTAGTTTTCTTCAGCAGAATCGTGATACATTAATCACCTTTGACAATTTTACAGTGGGTGTTTGCGGAAATCATTATCAGGCACTTGGTATTGCTAATCTCAGCACTGATACATTGAAACATGACGATACCTTAAAGAAAAATTTTGTGGCTGCCAGGATATATGAAGTCACAACCCCGAATTGCAATGCCTGGAAGATTGCCAATGCTGATTCAGGGACTCCACCAGCACCACCCAATCCAGTCTGGATTCCTGCTACGACCACCGAAAAACAGCAGATTTCTGCCCTTGATAATCAATGGTGGGTGACTGCCGGTTCTCCCCAGGATTCTGCACGTCAGGATTTACAACTCTATGGATTCCAATTGACCAACGTTCCTGATACCGCAATTGAAGAAATGACACTTGAGTGGTGGGGATACCACGGGAGTGGAGTGCGCAATCAGCTAAAATTTAGACTCTGGAATACAATTACGCTTACTTATTCCCTTAAAATAACCCAGCAGAATGTTACGAGCGACCAATTGTTCACAATCATTATTCCTGATGATTCTGCAGAAACCTATGTAGGGAATGATGGATTCCTTTATGCATGTGTGGCTAATGATGTCTATATCAAATCTTCCTGTCCACTCCTCTTTACACATAATAAAGACCGGAGTTACTTTATCGGAGATGTTATTACTGGTGGTGATATTGGAACCTGGATTGGTCGGGTAATGGGTGTAAATATTTATGCGCCACCCGACTATGATGAGTATGTTAAGATTGATGGTGACAAATTGACCCCGATTAATGGACGGTATCATCTGAGTGTGAATGAAATGCTCCAGGAAGTGAGTTACCTTGATAATGTTCAGCTGTATGTTGTTGACCATCCTGCAGACTGTGATATCCATCCTAAGGAGGCATTGCTCTGGCCTGGTTATCAGGGGTTGAGTATCTACGCTGGTAAAAATCAACCTATCAAAAATGCATTCAATGAAAAAGGTCAGGAGATTACCGAATATCTTAATGCGATTGACCGAAACTTCGTACCTTTTGAACTGACTGGATATGCAGGATTTGCAGTGCCTTTTACAATTACACTTGACCTTGGGACATTGAGCGAGCCCAATAAAGCAGTTCTTTGTCTTTATGGCAGTACTCGTTTCCCAGATGCTGGTAAGATTAAGGAAGTGAGTGATATCTATGAGGCTTACAAGAAGGGAATGAAGGTTCAAAATCCGATTGTTGAAGTATATAACAATGGGAAGTGGCACAAGACAAAATCCTGTGGTATACCAGCAGGTCATAAAAAAGTTGTCACCTATCCACTCTTTGATGAGAATGGCAAGTCAATCTTCAAAGGCAAAGACTATAAAATAAGAATAACATTCTATCACGAGGTCTATCTTGATAAAGCTTGGGTTGCCACAAATACAGATAATAATTATCGCGTTGTAGAACTCGCGCCTGTTTCAGCGGACTTGCATTACTATGGCAGTTCTGCATATGTTTCCGACGATGGAAAATATCCTGGTGAGTTTGATTATGCTACTAAAGTTCAGGTTGACTATACTGAGGCAGCAGGATACTACACCCGCTATGGTGATGTGCTACAATTGTTGCAAGATGGCGACAGCAAGTTTGTGATAATGAAGACCGGGGATGAAGTTAAACTTGAATTTGATGCCCGCAACTTGCCTCCACTGCCAGATGGTTGGAAACGTGATTTCATCTTTGCTGCCAAAGGATTTTACAAAGCAATAAGACCGGGTCGTGCCTATGCATACTCTGTTGACCCATTACCATTCTATGGTATGCGTAAGGACCTGTCAGCCAATGGTGCTGGTTATTATCCTTATGATCCAGCACCTGGTCTGTTCGGTTCACTAATTGGAAGGGTCTATGCCAGGATAGTTTGGGGTTATCCTTTCTCGCTCAAAGATGCATTCGCCATAGTAAAAGACCATATTACGGGAAAGGTCAATGACAAATATCCAGCTGAGTATATTGAATACTGTCAGGCTTGGAATACCAGAAGGGTTGAGGGTTATTATCCTGCATACTATGCCAATCTCCTGCCACACAAAAACTTGGAAAAAGTGCCATTGACCGAAAAAGAAGGCAAATGGCCAATGCATCTCGCTTCATTGGGCATACCATTTGGTCCACATTCTTTATACAGCAACTATGTCCGGCTCTGGATGGTTACACGCAATCCACTGGTGGTGGTTGAAGAGACACCCGCAAATCAAGCAAGGGGATTTTCGTTTATCGTTCTACAAAATCCGTTCCGCCATACCGCTAAATTAGAATATAATCTGCCGGTGAAGGCGAAGGTCAAGCTAAGTGTCTATGATAATACAGGGAGATTGGTGCGTTGTCTCGTAGATGCGAAACAGGACAAAGGTAATTATCAATTACAGTGGTCTGGAGAAGATGACCAGGGTAGAAAACTGGGTACTGGTGTTTATTTTGTGAGGTTTGAGATTGACGGTGCTCATCAGGTGCAAAAAGTAGTTATGGTGAAATAACAGTTCGGAATCTGGAGGCTGGATCAAAACCAGCCTCCAGATTTTCCATGGCAAAATCAATAAATAAGTTAAGTATTCTGTTGAAGGGGTATGGTATTTTTTTGAAAGAGGGTTTACGTAGTTTATGCCAGGGAGGTATTGCTGGTTTCAAAAAATATTTCTGGATTATTAAAAAAACGATTGAAAATGAAAGGGTTGTTGAGTATGAAAATAAGGCGGTTATTTTCTTTTTTATTCCTCCAATTCCTTCAAGACCCTTTAATCGTTTATTAAAAAATTTTGTTGACAGTCTCGTTCTAAAGAAGAAAAAAATCCATCTTATTAATGTTCTGATAAGCGTTACTCAGCGTTGTCCATATAATTGTTGGTATTGTAGTAATGATTATGCGACCACAAGAGAACTGAGCTTTGGTGAAATAGAGAATATTGTTGCCATTTTAAGAGAGTGGGGAGTAGTAGGCATTGGATTGACTGGAGGCGAACCTTTACTCCGCGACGACATTGATGAATTAATCCGCAGATACGTACGGGATTTTTCTTTTATTATCTTCAGTTCAGGTTATGGACTGGATAAGACGCGGGCAGAAAGATTAAAAAAATGTGGTCTTACTTATATTGCAATAAGTCTTGATGATTACGATGAAGAAAGAAACGATCAGGCACGTGGTAAAACTGGGGCATATCAACAGTCAATTAAAGCAATAAATAATGCTCGGATGGCTGGTCTTTATACGATTGTCCAGACCGTAGTGAGTCAGGAGTTATTGAATAACAGAAGAATGGAATCCTTCTTTAAATATATCAACGAACTTGATGTAGATGAACTATTGTTGTTAGAACCGTATCCAACGGGTCGGGCTATTTTTGCAAAGGATGTTTTCTTTTTTACTGAAAAAGAACACAGTGTATTAAAATACTTTCATGACCGGGCAGTAAGAGATTATTCAATACCCAAGATCTATTCATTTGCGGCCGCAGAAGATAGGACAAAGTTTGGATGTGGTGCAGGACTGCAGCATGCATACATTGATACCAATGGTAATTTCTGGCCCTGTAATTTCTTGCCAATATCCCTGGGCAGTATACTCAAGGAGCCAGAAAATGTTAAAGCCCGTATGGTGAAGTATTTTTCCTATCCTTGCGCTGATTGTATCTTAACTGCTAATAGAAAAGAATTATATACTTTGGCACGGAAGCATGGATTACCGATACCTTTTGAACAGATAAAGGATTTTTTAGAACAAAGAGTTAATAAATTAAAACCAGAGTTAATCCCTGAATTTTACCAAAAAATAAAATGAAAGAAGAAAACAGAAGTCGAATAATTAGTGTAGGAACCTATATACCTGAAAAAGTGTTAAAAACCATTGATATTGAAAAAAGGATCGGTTTTAAGGAAAAATTGGGATTGCCCTATGGACTTTTAGAAAAATTAACTGGTTGTCGTGAATTGCATGTTGCTAATCCCGAGATGAACTCTTCAGACCTGGCATATAAAGCAAGCCTTGATGCCCTCATCAAGGCAAAAGTTACACCCGAAGAGATTGATGTTGTGATTTTTTGTGCCTGTTGTCAGGATATTATGGAACCGGCTACCGCCAATATTATCCAAGATAAACTGGGTGCGCTAAATGCCCAGGTATTTGATGTTAAGAATGCCTGCAATGCTTTTTTAAATGGGATAGATATTGCTGATTCGATGATTAGAACCAGCAAAGCCAGTACCGTTTTAATAACCACAGGAGAAATTGGTACGCGCTGGGTTGACTACAACATAAATTCACGCGATGATTTTAAAACACGTATGGCAGGGTTAACCTTAGGTGATGCGGGTGCCTCGGTAATAATAAAAAAATTTGATTATGAAGAACACGGAATCGTAGGAAGTTTTTTTAAATCTGAAGGGAAACATTGGAATCTTGCTGTAGTAATGACCGGTGGTACCAAATATCCTCGTGATCCACCTGATCGAAGTTTGACCTATTTTATTTCGGACAGTGAAAAAATTATTGAACTTGCCTTGGAAAATGTTTCCCGGGCGATTATAGAAGTACTTAAAAAAATTGGTTGGAGCCCAACCGATGTAGATCTTGTGATAAGCCATCAAGTGACTGTAAAAATTATTAAAGATATTGCTGAGTGTGTGAAAATTCCATTTGAACGATGTATGATAACTGTTGACCGTTATGGCAATACCGCCGCAGCGAGCATTCCATTGACATTAAATGATGCACTTAATAGAGGTGTCTTGAAACCGGGGATGAAAGTCCTTCTGATTGGTGGCGCAGCAGGTTTTTCTGCCGGTGTAATTGCGCTGGTGTGGTAACTAAAATATATAAACTAATTGAGCAAAAGACTAAATCAGAAATTATCTTTATCCTTAGCGAAGTTTTTAAGATTCTCTAATCTTTTTACAGATTTTTCTGAATCAGGGATTATCTTTAAGACCTTTTGCAGAATTTTTTTTCATCTGCCATTCCTCCACAGTATTTGACAGATGGCGTCTGCCGCTCATTGTGGGGGATTTCGTTAGGAATTTATTTACGACGATAGATCGCTGCAATTTCATAGACACTAAGTGCGGCAGCAGTAAAAGCGGTAGTTTCAACGAGGACAGCATCTTCATATTGAAAAGTGGAAAAGTTTTCGTCGATCAATTTTATCTACAGTTATCAGGTGTTAACGCGGCAATTATCCCTAGTCCGAGGGGTTGGAATTTTGTCGCGTGGTTTACAGTAAGCCCAACACGATTATTGTAAAATCGCTGATTTACCGGATTAATCAAGAGCAATTGTCTTTTCACTATTAAATTATAGTGATATAAAAAACAAAGTCAAGGCAAGAACCTGCGCTTTATTATCTACATTATTGC
>CAZLGA010000086.1:0-7853 GCA_964559225.1 uncultured bacterium
TACGGTGATTGATGGTGCGACTAATAATGTGATAACGACAATCCCAGTGGGAAGTGAGCCTCTTGCCCTTTGCTGGAATTCTGTTCAAAACCGCACCTATGTGGCAAATTTTGGTGGTTCAAGCATCTCGGTGCTCCGCGATGTAACAGGAATAGAAGAAGGGGCAAAAGATAAGGTTTCAGGGTTTGGTATTGAGGTCTATCCTAATCCATTTAAGGATAATCTTACGATTAGATTCCATTATGCTGGAGTTGGAACAGATTTTGATTCAGGGTTGAGGATTTCATTACGAATCTATGATGCTACGGGCAGACTGGTGAGGCAATTTAATGGTTTGACCAATCAAGCGTTATCAGTTCAGTGGCGTGGTGAGGATGATTTTGGTTATAGGCTTTGTTCGGGTGTTTATTTTGTGGATTTAGAGGTGGCTGGGTTGAGGGAGGTTGAGCGCGTGGTTTTGATAAGACATTGATAGCTCAGGGCTAATCCGCCAAACAGAGTGTGGCGGATTAAGTTAGATTGGACTAAATCTGATAAGAGCTGGGTGGGATTATCTAAAATCAGGGGTGGAAAGTAATATAAAAGTTGTGTTTGGGTGAGAAATTCTATTTTGATTAAATAACCCTATTTCGGTAAGATTATTTTTGATTTAAATCGACCCCTTGAATTAATAACAAATCTGGATATAATTATATTGATTAGAAATAAACATTGCTCTAATAAGGGGTCAAAATTTAATTTTTTAAGAGAGGAGGTCCAAAAAATGGCAAATGACCTAAAATATTTGGAAGGCAAACTCGGAATACAGGGTTTTGAGCGGCTTAAAAAGATTAATAATACTGCGCTATATGCTTTTCTTGCAAAATATTTACAATTATGTAATCCTGATAAAGTATTTGTCTGTACCGACACTCCCGAAGATATTGATTATATCAGACAGGCCACTATAAAAAATGGTGAAGAAAGGCAACTCGCAATCCCTGGGCATACGATTCATTTTGATAATTATGGTGACCAAGGACGAGACAAAAAGAATACGGGTATATTGCTTCCTAAAGGCAAAAAACTTGATGAGGCAATTGAAACAAAGGACCGCGATTCCGCTCTGGTTGATATTTATGAAGTATTGAAAGACATAATGAAGGGCAAAGAAGCCTATATTTGCTTTTTCTGTCTCGGACCAACAAATTCTGAATTCTCAATTCCTGCTGTCCAGTTGACCGATTCAAGTTATGTTGCACATAGCGAAACTATACTTTACCGCCCTGGTTATCAGGAGTTTATCAAGCAGGGGCCAAATGCACGATTTTTCAAATTCGTACATTCCCAGGGTGAACTTGATGAGAGAAAAACCTGTAAAAATCTTGATAAAAGAAGAATCTATATCGACCTTGAAGAAGAAATTGTCTACAGCGCTAATACCCAGTACGGCGGTAATACAATAGGATTAAAGAAACTCGCAATGCGTCTGGCAATAAATCGTGGTTCAAAAGAAGGATGGTTGACCGAACATATGCTCATTATGCGTACTAACGGTCCAAATAATAGAAAAACCTATTTCTTAGGTGCATTCCCCTCCCTTTGTGGAAAAACTTCTACAGCATTGATTGAAGGTGAGAATATTGTCGGTGATGACATTGCCTATCTCAGAAAGAAAGACGGCATTGTAAGAGCCGTAAATGTAGAAAAGGGTATGTTTGGAATAATTCAGGGTGTGAATTCAAAAGATGATAAGTATCAGTGGGAAGCACTCCATACCCCGGGTGAAATAATCTTTTCCAATGTTCTGGTCACACCTGAAGGCAAAGTGCACTGGATAGGGAAAGATGGTGAAATTCCTGAAAAGGGTGAGAACCATTCGGGTCCGTGGTTTAAAGGTAAGAAGGACGCCGATGGTAAAGAAATTCCTGTTTCACACCCAAATGCACGATTCACAATTGACCTTCAATTGTTTCAAAATCTTGATAAAGAGGCATTACACAATCCACAAGGTGTTGAGGTTGGTGCAATTGTTTATGGTGGAAGAGATTCTGATACCTGGGTTCCTGTAGAAGAGGCATTTGATTGGATACATGGTATTATTACAAAAGGTGCTTCTCTTGAGTCAGAGACAACCGCAGCAACATTAGGAAAGGAAGGTGTAAGAGAATTCAATCCTATGTCCAACATTGACTTTCTATCAATCCCGATTGGCAAATATATTGAGGCAAATCTAAAATTCGGAGAAGGTTTGAAAAAGACGCCAAAGATATTTGGTGTCAATTACTTTTTAAAAGATAAAGATGGTAAATTCTTGAATGAAAAAACGGATAAAAGGGTGTGGTATAAATGGATGGAATTAAGGGTCCATAATGATGTGAAGGCGCTAAAGACACCTACTGGTTTAATTCCTGAGTATGAAGATTTGAAAAAGCTTTTTAAACAGGTTCTGAACAAAGATTATACATTTGAAGATTATTCAAAACAATTTACGGTACGAATTCCTGAACATCTTGCAAAGATCGACCGGATTGTAAATATCTACAAAACAAAAGTAATTGACCCCCCAAAGATTTTGTTTGATGTACTTGAGGAACAGAAAAAAAGGTTGCTTGAATACCAGAAAAAATTCGGGGATTATATAAAGCCCGAACAACTTAAGTAATTTTTGTGATAGCAAAGCCCCCTTCAATTGAAGGGGGCTTTTTTATTTATAGAGAAAACTCCGCCGCTACAAGAGTTATTTTTTTTCTAATGCCGGAAATGACGATAACCCGTAAAGACCATTGCAATATCGTATTCATTGCACGCCTGGATAATCTCTTCATCCCTTTTTGAACCACCGGGTTGAATAACGGCAGTAATTTTGCCTTTTGCTGCTACATCAATGCCATCCCGAAATGGAAAGAATGCATCAGAGGCAAGGACCGCGCCTTCTGCCTGTGCACCGGCATTCTTTACCGCAATCTCAACTGCGCTGACGCGCGAGGTCTGACCACCACCAATACCAACGGTTCTACCTTTGTTTGCAAGAACAATGGCATTTGACCTCACCCATTTTACAACCTTCCAGGCAAACTTCAATGCTTCTTCTTCGTATTTACTTGGTGCTCTCTTTGTAACGACCTTCCACTCAATAAAATCTTTGTTATCTGCATCCTGCACAAGTATTCCACCAAATACAGACTTGAATGTAATCTTCGGCAAAAGTTCTGGAGAAACTTTTACCAGCCTGAGATTCTTTTTTGCCCTGAGAATTTCAAGCGCCTTAGGTTCATAATCAGGAGCAATTATAACCTCATAGAATATCTTCGCCATTGACTCAGCAGTTGTAGCATCAATAGTTCTATTCAAACCAACAATTCCTCCGAATGCGGAAACCGAGTCAGCCATATATGCCCGTTCATAGGCTTCATTTACTGTATCACCGATTGCAACACCACAGGGTGTCTGATGTTTTATTATCACACAGGCATTCTCAGAAAAATCCATTGCAGCACTAAAAGCTATTTCCGCATCAAGAATATTATTATAGGAAAGTTCCTTGCCGCCGAGAATTTCAAAATATTTTTTTAGTAATGGATTTAGATAAAATCCCGCATTCTGGTGCGGATTTTCACCATACCGCATCGGTATAAATAATTCTGCTCCTGCAGAAAAATATTTTCTCTTACTGAAATCCTGATTGAAGTATTCAGCAATTATTGCATCATACCAGGCAATGTAATCAAGCGCCTTTCGCGCGAGATTCAATCTGTATTCTTCATTAAATTGGTTTTCCTTCAATGTTTTTATCAAATCGTCATATTGAGTAGGGCAAAACACCACACCTACCTTTTTATAATTTTTAGCACCAGCACGAATCAGTGTCACACCGCCAATGTCAATAAATTCAATCATCTCATCCAGGGTTTTGTTTTCCTGATTAAAAAATGGATATAAATTGCATACAACAATGCTGATTTCGCCGGTCTCAAGAATCTCTTTTGCAATACGCTGGCTTAGTGTCTTGACGCGTTCACTCTCGGTGCCACCGGTATAATCCGATATTTTTATAGCGGGTATCCCAGCCTCACTCAATAACTTCTGGGTGCCACCTGTGGCAATTATTTCATAACCAAATTCTTTTAGACTTTTTCCAAGTTCTACTATACCCTGCTTATCTGCTACTGAAATTAACGCTTTTTTATTCATTTCATGCTCCATATTTTTTTAATTTTAAAGAATGGGCAAGGAGAAGCGGCATAAGTTCCATTGCCCGCATAACACCAAGACTGCCCTTTACACAATTTCTTTCCGTAAATCTCATTTTATCAGCCCAAATGTATGGAGAATGTAAAAGTAATGGATTTGGATGCCAGGAATGGGAATGGAGTTTTGTCGGTGTAGAATGGTCCGCGGTTACACATAACACATCGGGTTTTAAATCTAATATTTCGGGAAGATTCTTATCAAATTCTTCTATTGCCTTTGTTTTTGCTTCCTGGTCACCATCCTCGCCCGCTTTATCCGTTGGCTTGTAATGCAAATAGAAAAAGTCAAATTGTGTATAATTGGTCTTTAGTGTCCTTATTTCATCACTGATTGTATCACCTGTAGGCAGTATCTCCATGCTCACAGTCTTCGCCAGACCCCGGTACATTGGATAATTAGCAATCGCAGCACTATTGATACCATATTTTTCATTCATCGGTGTGAGTACAGGCAACCTTGCAAATCCCCTTAATAGAACATAATTAGCCCTGGATTCATCCCTAAGAACTTCCTGGCTCTTTTTTATAAATTTATTTACTATCTCAGCACCCTTCCTTGCCTCAGGAACCTTTGGTTCAGCATAAACCGGAGGCAGATTATCCTTTTGGGGATCTGCATCAGTAAGGGCATCAGAAAGTCCACAATTCTTAAAGACAACAACAAAACGATGCTCTTTTGCAGGCTTGATTAAAACCTTAATTCCGTCTATATCTTGTATACTTTCCTGTAATATACTGCATATCCTTGCACACTCATCATTTGATATCCTGCCTGCTCTTCTGTCAATAATTATCCCTGCTTTATTTATAGTCGCAAAATTTGCTCGAATTGCAAGATCATCTTTATCAAGTTCAAGCCCGATACCCAATGCCTCAAGCACACCTCTACCAATTTGGTTTTTGATTGGGTCATAGCCGAATAAAGCAAGATGTGCAGGACCACTCCCCGGGGTAATTCCAGGAAAGATTGGAATGGTCAATCCAAGACTGCTTTTGTTACTCAGTTCATCAAGATGGGGTGTCTTTGCTTTTTCCAATGCAGTCTGTTCGGGGTCAGGCAAATCACCGAGTCCATCAAGCACAATGAGTAGAATTTTTTTTTCGTTTATATTAATTAACTCTTTTATAACTTCTTCCATAGCAAAATATAATCAGAAAATAACTGATGTCAATATGGGTAATCTTGACAAACAATACAATATAAATAGAATAGTGTGTGGGATTGATCTCAATTATCCGCCCAATCAACTGTCTCATTACCTTTTTTTCTGTTCTATGCGGTGCCTGGGTTGGAAAAGAAATAATTTTTAATTATAGAATCTTCGTAGCCGGGGTAGTAGGATTTTTGGTCTGTGCCTATGGCAACATCATAAATGATATAATGGACATTGAGATAGATAAAATTAACAATCCAAAAAGGCCCCTCGTATTAGGAACAGTCAAAAAAAATATTGCAGTTTTATTGGCAGTTTTATTTATCTTTATTTCATTGATTATTTCTTTTTTCCTTGGACTAAAACCATTTTTTCTCGTTATTCTCACGATTTTACTCTTGCTATTTTATTCAATATATTTCAAAAAAACACCGATGGCAAATATCATCGTAGCAATAACTGCGGGATTAAGTTTTGTCTTTGGTGGATTTATTACTGATAATATATTTTCCTTAATCCCTGCGTTCTTTGCTTTGTTGATACACACACCAAGAGAAATCATTAAAGACATTATTGATATCAAAGGCGACCGTGAATTCGGAGTAGCTTCATTTCCTATAATCTATGGTGAAGAAAAAGCAAGGCAGATTGCTCTTGTATTTCTTATCATTCTCTTGTGTTTATCACCTATCCCTTACGCACTTGGCTTTTTGAACATAAAATATCTTTTAGTCATTCTCTTCATCGCCATACCTTTGATCATATTCACGATAGTTAAGATTCGTAACGACAAACTCACGAGCAATTTTTTGAAAATCATTATGATGGCTGGGCTTGTAGCATTTATATTAGGATGATTAAAATTATTTTTTTAGCTGTAATCCAGGGTCTGACTGAATTCCTACCGATTTCAAGTTCCGGTCATCTGGCAATACTTGAGAACTTTATGGGCATTGAAGAACCCGTTACTATAACTGCATTTCTTCATCTCGGCACATTCTTTGCGACAATCATCTTTTTTAGAAAAGAACTATTTGCAATTTTTTCAGATTTAATAAAAAAAGAATCAAAAACTCAAAGATATATTCTATATATCATCATTGGAAATATTCCGATTGTAGTATTCGCCTTGTTATTTAGGGACTTTATTGAATCTTCTTTTACCGACATAAATTTGATTTTAATATTTTTAGGTATGACCGGGGCTATTGTATTGCTTACTTCTTTGATAAAAAATAGTGAAAGGCAAGTTTCGTTGATGAGCGCTTTGCTCATCGGTATCGCTCAGATGTTTGCAGTCTTTCCTGGTTTGTCACGTTCAGGGCTCACAATTTCAACCGGGTTATTTGCAAAAGTGAAACCTGAAGAGGCATTCCGCTTTTCATTTTTACTGTCTTTACCCGCAGTGTTTGGTGCAAACCTGCTTGAATTACAAAAAATAACTCAATGGAGTAACCCCTTAGAATTATTTATTGGCTTTATAATAAGTCTTATCTCAGGTATTATTGCCTTAAAAATTCTGCGCATCCTGGTTCAAAAATGGTTTTATCTATTTGGCATCTATTGCCTGGTTATAAGTATTCTCTTTTTAATGCTGTTTTAGGCATTTTTTAACGAAGGAGGTCTTATGTTCAAAGCAGTTGTCGGTTATTTTTCACGCACGGGCAATACAAAAAAGATGGCGCAGGCAATTGCTCGTGGTGTAAAAAAAGAAGGACTTGATGTTGACCTTAAGCCTTTAGACGCAATAAAACCAAAGGACCTGTTGAAATACAATTTGATTATTCTTGGTTCACCAACATATTATGGTTTGATGTCGGGTGAGATGAAAAAATTCATTGATGAGAGCGTAAAATATCATGGTCAATTATCAGGAAAAGTCGGTGGCGCATTCACTTCCTGCGGTGGCATTGCTGGTGGTGCAGAGACAACGATATTGAGTATTCTTGAGGCATTTCTGATCCATGGAATGGTTATCATTGGTGAATCAGGTTCATATCATTATGGACCTGTTGCCATTGAAAAGCCTGATAAGAAGGTTCTTGTAAGTTGTGAAATATATGGACATAAACTGGCAAGGTTAACCAGAAAGATATTCACAAATAAAGTTGCTGAAAAAGTCTAAATATAGAATAACCCCTTATGCTGAATCATGGTATGTCGAATTTATTTCAGCATCCCAAAACAAATTTGGTATGATACCTTAATGAAAAAGTATAAATAAAAAATTTTTTCAGTAATCTCATAATACCCCCTTTAATAAAAAAATAACTATAGAGCAATGTCCCGAGTCCTCCTCATTTTTTAACTCTCGGTTAGGCATAATTTTTTGAAATGAAAAAGCCATCTGTATTTTGATAAATCCAACTTATCCAATAATTGAACTGCGCCCCTGTTGTCAAGACAAAAATAATGGTTATGATTTGTAGAGTCTTTCATGCTACTACTTTTAAATTCTCTTGGTTAT
>CAZLGA010000087.1:0-7849 GCA_964559225.1 uncultured bacterium
ACCATTTTTTGATATAGCTGGTTGAAAAAAACAAAAGTTCATTCTTCAAAGCTGGTTATTTATATCGTTCTCTTGACAGCATAAAAATTATGTGTATAATTTTTACATAAAAAGGAGGTAAAATGCCTAAGTGTGCAACAAAGAAAACTAAGAAGAAAAGCACAAAGAAAAAAAAGTAGGCTAAGGTGAGAAATGAGGGAGGTTTTGCCTCCCTCATTTTTACTTGATTTTAAATAAATTCTGACTATAATCTTTTATGGATAAAAAAATAGCAATTACAATTTTTTTGTTTTTAATCCTGTCCTGCTCTGCTTTAAAAGAACGCCTTGCGGTGAAAGAATGTAAATTCACTTTTATCTCCGCTAATGCCTATGATTTTACATTCTCGGATATGAAGGTTGATTTTGAATTGAAGGTTCAGAATCCTAACAAAGTTGATGCAATTCTTGATCGACTTGATTATACATTCTATGTTAACCAAACCGATATTTTTTCAGGAACAACTGGTAAAGGACTGAAAGTACCGGCTGGAAAATCAGAGAATTTTACAACTACGATTACGCTTGAATATACAAAGGTCGGACAGGCAATTGTTGAAGCGATAAGATTCAAAACCGCCGCGTATAGCATCAAAGCAAAGGCGTATGTTAAAACTATAATCGGAGAGATCAGTTATCCTGTTGAGATCTCTCTAAAATAAAAGGCGTATACAAAGAGGTAAAAGGGAAGGCAGATTTTTAATAACTTCTCCAACAAGCTCACGGGTATTAATGTCAGTTATTGTCTTCCCTGAGAAAAATCTTTTTCCAATTTCAAAGATTTTTTTATAGTCGTTTTCATTCAATCGCAAATAGGTATCTCTCACTTTTTTATGGAATTTTATTTCGGAAAGTATTCCTTTCTCAATCTCTTTTTCAAAAAAGTCTTTTTTGCTTTTCAGTCTTAGAACGGCATTTCTACCAGCAATCATACCGGATTTAATCGCATTGGCGATACCTGCACCACTCAATGGATCAGTAAACCTTGCTGCATCACCAACCAGAAAAAAATTTTTTCCTGAAAATTTTTTTAAAATCTTTGCCGGCACACCCCCAAATATTTTTTCTTTTATAATACAATCTGGGAAATCCTTTTTTATCCATACATCCAGGAATTGTTTTGCCTTTATTCTGGTCATCAACGGTGATATTCCAAGGCCAACATTTGCTGAATCTTCTGATTTAGGGAATATCCATGCATAACCACCCGGGGCGATATTATTATCAAATATGAGATATGTATAATTGGGGTCAATTTTTATATTCTTAATGTAGTATTCTGCACATACCTCAATTTCATTTAACCCAAGTCTTGTATCAATGCCAAGCCATAATCCAACATTTGAGGATATACCATCAGCACCAATAATAAATCTTGAACGATATTTTTTTGTTTTACCGTTCTCATTCACTTCAACAACATTGTTTTCAATCTTTATTACCTTTGCGTTGGTCTTCAATACTGCCCCTTTATTTACCGCGAGAGAGGCAAGTTCTTTATCAAAGATTTTTCTGTTTAATATCCAACCAACATTAGGATACTCAATTTTGAACTCTTCACCGGTTGGACCACGCACAATAGAACCTTGAAGTGATACAGCAGTCCAATCGGATTTTATATCTAAATAATTTTTTATGGTACTTCTTGATAGTCCTTCAGCACATTGTAAGGGGATGCCAATCTGTGGATGTTCTTCAAGTAATAAGACTGAAAGTCCTTCTTTTGCAACAGTAAGCGCAGCGCTGCTACCTGCAGGACCGACACCAACAACAATTATATCAAATGATTCCACTAATTATTGAACTATTGGTATGATGCAGATAAATCTTAAAGGTTTATTCGAATTATTAACAAAACCATGTTTATCATTCGGCAGGACGAGAATGGCGTTGCCTTTTTTTATAGGAATTTCTGATACTCCATTATTCATAATCCCCTCACCTTCAAGTATAAATATTTCGTGTTCCATATTGGTATGGGTGTGAACAGGAATCTCTCCACCGGGGTCAATCGTAAATACACGCATTGCATAATTAGGTGCCCCATCATTTTTGGTTATTAGCCATTGAAGACTAACTTCCCTTGCGCCGGGCATTTGGGAAATCTCTGGGTTAATTTCTTCAATTTTTTTAATCTTCATAATAATCAATTCTACATGTTTTTAACTAAAAATCAAGATATAAGCAGAACAGGTAAATTTCCGGAGATGAAGTTTTCTTGGGGTATGTTCTTAAAACCTTTGATTTAATAAGTTCAAGGTTGATGGACTATGAGATTGGGAAATTAGAAAATGGGCTATGGATTGATATGGGTACAAAAAAACTGAATCGTTATTTGTATAACTACCTTTTCTTTATTTCTTAAGGAACAAAGAAAAGGGTTTGGAAAAAGAAGGATTGCTTCCCACAGCATTTGGATTTCAACATTTCAAAATTTTGAAATTATCAAATGTTAAAATCTAAGATAAGATTATTTTTGATTTAAATCGAAATCTTGACTCAGGACATTTTTTGGGTATAATTAAATATGGAAGAGCGTATAAATACTGTATATATTGAAGAAGAGATAAAATCAAGTTATCTTGACTACGCAATGAGCGTCATTGTGGGCAGGGCATTGCCTGATGCACGCGATGGATTAAAACCTGTCCAGCGAAGGATTCTATATGCAATGAATGAGGCAGGGCTTGCTGCAAACCGAGCTCATAAAAAGAGCGCTACGGTCATCGGTGATGTCCTTGGTAAATACCATCCCCACGGTGATATGGCAATATATGATGCCCTGGTCAGGATGGCACAGGATTTTTCAATGCGCTATCCTTTGGTTGATGGTCAGGGCAATTTTGGTTCAGTAGATGGGGATGCAGCAGCAGCATATCGTTATACTGAAGTTAGATTTGCACCAATCGCAGAAGAACTTTTAAAAGATTTAGAAAAAGATACTGTCGATTTCATTCCGAATTTTGACGGAAGGTTAAAAGAACCGGTTGTCCTGCCCGCAGGTTTTCCCAATTTGTTATGCAATGGTGCCTCGGGCATCGCAGTTGGCATGGCAACGAATATCCCACCCCATAATCTCGGCGAAGTTATCAATGCACTAAATGCAATGATAGATAACCCTGAAATAGAAGATAAAAAACTTTTAAAATATATTTTCGGACCAGATTTTCCCACCGGGGGAATCATTGCCGGAAAAAAGGGTATTGAAGAGGCATATTTAACCGGCAGGGGCAGAATTTTCGTCAGGGGAAAGATAAAAGTAGAAGATTTAAAAGGTGGTAAACAGGCGATTGTGATAATGGAAATTCCTTATCAGGTGAACAAATCAGCATTGCTGGAGAAGATGGCACAGCTGGTTAAGGAGAAAAAGATTGAAGATATTTCCGATTTAAGGGATGAATCAGACAAAGATGGGATAAGGGTCGTAGTTGAATTAAAAAGGGATGCCAATCCGGAAATTGTATTGAATAATCTCTATAAATACACAAATTTACAGACAACATATAGTATTCAGATGCTTGCATTGGTTGATGGTGTACCAAAGACGATAACCTTAAAGCAGGCGCTCAAATATTTCCTTGACTTCCGTTTTGAAGTTATTACCCGCAGGACAAAGTTTGAACTTACTGAGGCAGAGAAAAGGGCGCATATCCTTGAGGGATTGAAGATTGCGATAGAGAATATTGATGAGGTGGTGAATATCATTAAAAAATCAGCCGATGTAAAAACCGCAAAAGAAAAATTGATGAAAAGATTTTCGCTCACCGAGGTTCAGGCACAGGCAATACTTGATATGAGACTCGCTCGTTTAACAAACTTAGAAAAAGAGGCGCTGGAAAAGGAATACTTAGGATTGATAAAGGAGATTGCAAGACTGAAATCAATCCTTTCATCACCAAAAGGTGTATATGGTGTTATAAAAAAGGAATTGAATGAACTCGCCGCAAAGTATCAGGATAGCCGCAGGACAACGGTTACAGAAATGGAACCCGAAGAACTCACGATTGAAGATTTAATCGCCGAAGAGGATATGGTCATTACCCTTACCCAGCGTGGATATATAAAGAGACAGCCGATAACTACCTATCGCAATCAAACCCGGGGTGGAATGGGTAGAAAACTTGTTGAAACTGGAGAAGAGGATTTTGCCAATCAATTGTTGATTTCAAAAACCACCGATACCCTTTTATTCTTCACTGACGCGGGAAAGGTATATGCGACAAAGGTGTATGAAATTCCTGAGGCCGGACCGTTTTCAAAAGGAAGGTCAATTGCAAATTTAATTGAAATGAGTGAAGGTGAGAAAGTCACAACCTGTCTTGGTATTAAAGAATTTTCAAATAAATTCTTTATTTTTATGACAACGAAATATGGTAAGGTCAAGAAGACTGTGCTTGATGAGTATGAAAATGTAAGGAAGAAAGGAATTATCGCAATAAAATTAGAAGAGGATGATAAATTGATTGCTGCCGAACTCACAACCGGAAAGGACTCTATATTATTGACGACGCGCGATGGCCAGACCTTGAGATTTTCTGAGAAGAAGATAAGGCCGATGGGAAGAAATGCAAGTGGTGTCAGGGGGATGAGAATTGAAAAAGGCGATGAGGTTGTGAGTTTTAATATTGCCCGTGAAGATGAGGATATGCTCATTATCGGTGAGAATGGACTTGGAAAGAGGATAAAATTTGCGGATGTGAATGAAAAAGGAAGGGGCGGTAAGGGTGTGCGGGCAATGACGATTGATGAAAAGACTGGAAAGGTTGCAGGTGCAGTAAATGTTGATGACGAAGATGATTT
Source organism: uncultured bacterium (assembly GCA_964559225.1). Taxonomy (GTDB): domain Bacteria; phylum Hydrothermota; class Tepidihabitantia; order SM23-42; family JAOAFX01; genus JAOAFX01. Next base: position 4,839 of record CAZLGA010000087.1, read on the forward strand.
GATTGCAATGACCAAGAGTGGTAAGGGTATACGAACACCAGTAAATGCAATAAGGGTGATGGGCAGACAGGCAAAGGGTGTTAAAATCATTAGCCTTGAAAAAGGTGATAAGGTTGTTTCAATTGCACGGATAAAAGCAGAGGTATAGCAAATCGTGAATCGTTTACCGTGAAACGGAACCGATCGACAAAACGGGCAGCGAAACCGTATGAGAATATACTATGTATTATGAGACAATCCTGGGATGAATATTTTATGGCAATTGCCGAAATCGTGGCAAAACGTTCAACCTGTCTGCGAAGGCAGGTCGGTGCAGTTATTGTGAAAGACAAAAGAATCCTTGCTACCGGCTATAATGGCGCACCGAGTAGAATAGATCATTGTGAAGAAGTTGGATGTATCAGAGGCAAGATGGGGATTGCGTCAGGTGAAAGGCATGAATTATGCAGGGGTGTGCATGCTGAACAGAATGCAATTATCCAGGCAGCAAATTTTGGTGTAAATATTGAAGGTGCAATAGTATATACAACTCATCAGCCCTGTTTTATTTGCACCAAGATGTTGATAAATGCCAAAATAAAAAAAATAATTTTCAAGACAAGTTATCCAGACAAATTGGCAATTCAAATGCTCAAAAAATCCGGAATCAAATTCACTAAACTGAGAAAATAAACCTATTTCGGTTAGTAATAAAAATTCACTCCTAATTTCATTATGAAACCATGCGTCTGCAATTTTATTTTGTCTTCACCAAAAAGACCCATCCAATCAAAACCCCAGAAGATTCTGCCAAAATCAAATTTTATGCCAATACTCTTTGTTGGATAGTATTCAGCAGTCGATTTCGCACCAAAGTCAGTTATGAGTGAAATCTCTGAAGTATCAGTGCCCACGCTCTCAAATTTCCACCAGGCAAAAACATCTCTCATTATTAAGCCCAATGAGAAGAGTGCCTTATTTGATATCTTGACAACACGAAAAGCAAATTCTGGAGAGAAGACAATCATATTGACATTGAGTTTATTGCTACCCTGTTTCGCACTGCAATTCCAGTAACCAAAAAACAATCCTACTCTATTATCCCCTGGGGTAGGCATTCCAATTCCGATTGCAATGTAATCATTCATACCGATTTTTTCTTCCCCAAGCGGAGCTTGAAATGCATGATTCAAGTCTTTTAATGATGGACCATACAAACCATACTCAAGTCCAAACCATCTTAACATCTTTTGTGCTGGTTTGACACCAGGCTCTATACCCACGCCTGCATCAGGTGGTGGCCCTGCAAGGACCATTGAGACAAACACGAAAAAACTGAATGATATAAATATCTTTTTCATTTTCCAACCTCCATCTGCCAGATATTCATTACACCTTCTTTTTCTTCGCCTCTACAGGCTAAGAAGAAAATATATTTGCCATCAGGAGACCAGACCGGACACATATCATCACCTGGATGGAATGTCAACTGCATTAAATTGCTTCCATCAAGATTTACCACCCAGAGGTTGTTGTTTATACGTGAATTAGAACCTTCCTGGGTTCCTTTGTTTGAGGCAAAAACGATTTTATTGCCATCAGGAGCAATATCAAAACTACCAACTCCCCAATCTTCTCCACCGATTATATGAGTTTCTGCCCCGGTTGACAGATTGAGCATCCATAGACCATACCAGCCTTTTTGCGAAAGGCGTTTGAAAATGATGCCCTTGTTGTCAGGAGTGAACTTCGGCATTAACCCTTGCACATACTGGGTAAAGCTACCATTGCTCAGGTCATAGATCCATACATATTCGGATCTTTCTTCGTATTCCCACTGATTAATCTTTGCATTCCAGACCACATTATATGAATTGAATGCAAGCATTTTACCATCCGGAGAGAAATCAGAATGATTTGCATTTTGAGGAGTAGAGGTTGTAACTATCCTCACTGCTGAACCGCCGTCTGCCTGGATCAAGCATATCTTGCGCGAACCTTCTTTCCATACGGCAAATGCAATCTGTTTTCCATCCGGCGAAAAGGCAGGATTTGATTCTGTCTCTGAGCTAAAGGTTCTCTGTATCAATGCCCTGCTGCCTGAGCCAAGAGGTCTGACATAAATATCACCGTTACCGCTTTTCCAGGAAACAAATGCGACTTTTGTACCATCTTTGCTTAATGCGATTCTTGAATCAGTGTCAACCAAGTCTTCTTTGCTTGTTATTTTTGTAAGTCTCAGATAACCCTCCTCTCCCCATGTTTGCAACCTCCAATATTCAAATGGTGCGGGGCAACCGTTAAAGAACAACGCTATTCCAAAAAGGATTATAAGCGATAGTTGTTTCATAAAATTTCCTCCTTTTTCTAATCGCCCAACTTTTAGAGATACTCTTATGTCATTACCAAAGTAAGACACAACTCTTTTTCAATCCCAAAGTAGCCCACTGAACTGAATACAAATGAATGTCTGAATATTCCTCACGGATGCAATATGAACTATTTATTTCCATCTACTCTATCTCTTGTTAGCCAGTAATTATAATCAACTTATGGTCATTGTCAAGCAGGCAATTTCACCCATGTCGTGCCAACATAATATCGCAACTGAAGAGACAACTATAAATTCGCAACTTTCTGCCCCTTTACTTCTTGAGAGTCTACTCGTTTTTTGGTCATCGTCAATAACTTTTTATATTTCACTGGTTCCCCATCAATAAAAATCATCAAAGGGATATTGCGACCATATCGTATTTCTGCTTTCTTGCCACAATAGGAATAGACAAATGGTTTCCGCTCCAGTTGATATTCACTGCCGCCAAATTGCAGGGTGTTGCTGCCATCAACCTTCCGTTCGTAGCGATAAGCAAAGATTTTGTCCAGATGCTCAGTTTCAGCCATCGGTGTAAATTTACTTTCGCTTTTTAAAGCCGTAAATTTCGCCTCAGGGGTCATGCCAAGCTCCCGATGGTGTTGCTTCACTCGAACCACCGGCAAATCGGCTTTGTCTTTTTTGTATTCAAAAAAGCGCG
>CAZLGA010000088.1:0-7723 GCA_964559225.1 uncultured bacterium
AGTGCCTTTAACCCACCATAAAAATTGATGTTTTTAAGGATGGCTTACCTATTACACTATTCTGCAGGTCGGGAAAAGCATCCAGTAGTTTTGGTCTCTTGGGATGATGCAAAAGCGTTCTGCGATTTGACTGGATTGCGATTACCGACTCACCGGAACTCGCCCTACGGGTTTCGGGTTGCGTCTTCCCCATAATCTTTTGGATATCTGGAAATCTAACAATCTATTCGCGACAAATTTAATTTTTCTTGTCATTCTGAATTTATTTCAGAATCTAAAGACGCTGTCCTGAAATTGTTTCGAGATGCTGAACCAGATAATGTCACTATTTGTGTGAAAATTCTATTTGAAAATAGCACATCAGCACTAATTCCATTTGTTATTGTATTCGTTAAATAGACGCTCAATCGCATAGGTAGTCCGTAATTTTATCCATAGTTTCTTCTCTTCAATGGATTCATAGGTGTATCCTATTTTCAAGGTTAAATAATCCATTCTAATCATTCTAAGTAATAACCAAATAAGGATACACCTTTTTCTTTTAATTTCAAAACTAATTTCCACACTTTTAAAGTATATTGCCGATTTAAATCAAACCTTGACAGCCGTTCATTTTTTTATATAATTTAATAAAAGGAGTGGTTATGCAGACAATCATTAAAAATTCATTATTGGTAGGATTGGGTATCGCCGCAATGGGCAAGAAAAAATTGGCGAGGGTTTATGAAACCTTGAAGGATGAAGGTGAGAAATTCAAAGATGAAATTCCCCTGCTCAAAAAACGCTGGCAGAGGATTGAGATGATTTCTAATAGGATAGACGAGTTAGGGCAGAAAATAATCAAAAAGTTGAATATTGCTACCCAGACAGAACTTTCTGAGTTGAGTAGAAAAGTTGAAAAGATTTTAAAGCAGAAATCTCTTGCAGAGTAAAATAGATAATAAATGTTTATCAATCCATTGCGGCGGTTCAACCGCTATTTCCAGATTACACATACACTCTTAAAATATGGATTTGGCGAATATGTAAAGACAATTCATCCCGCATACCTTTTTGCACGGCTGGGGATTAAAAAAAGTCGGGTTTCAATCCGTCCTATATCTGAACGTATAAAACTCGTCTGTGAAGAACTCGGTCCGACTTTTATCAAACTCGGACAGATTGCGTCTACAAGAACTGACATCTTTTCTGAAGAACTGACCGAGGCACTCAGTCTTTTACAGGATCAAGTCAAACCAGAACCATTCCCAGTAATAAAAAGTGTGATAGAGAATGAAATTGGTCCAATTAATCAGGTGTTTACAGGATTCAATAAGAATCCAATAGGGTCGGCATCTATTGCCCAAGTATATTCTGCTAAATATAAAGATATTCCTGTCATTGTAAAAGTGCGCAGACCGAATATTGAAAGAATAATAGAACTGGATATAGATATGCTCAAAAGAATTATAATGATTGCAGAAATAAATATTCCTGGAGTAAAAGAAAGAAATCCCGGGGATATGATTGATGCATTTGCGCGCACTATATATAAAGAAATTGATTTTTTGAATGAGGTAGCAAATGCCGAGAAATTCAGAGAGAATTTTTCTAAAGACCCAAGAATAAAAATCCCAAGGGTTTTTAAAGAAATCTCAACCTCAAAAGTTTTGATTCAAGAATACATAGATGGAATAAAGATAACAGACCTCGAAAGAATAAAGGAAAATGGGATAAATCCCAAAATCATCGCTGAAAATGGTGCTGACATATTTCTTAAACAAATTTTCATAGACGGATTTTTCCACGCTGACCCCCATCCGGGGAATCTCTTTGTATTGAAAGATAATGTAATAGTACCCATTGATTTTGGAATGGTGGGCAGGATAACACCACAATTGAAAGAAAAACTTGTAGCACTTATCATTGGTGTAGTCAATCGCGATGCCTATCAAGTTGCACGAGTGATATTAAAGTTGGGCATTGTGAATAAAAATGTAGATGTAAATATGTTCCAGGAAGATATTCTTTATATACTTGATAAGTTTGAAGGAAGGTTAATAAAACATATTTCCGTAAAGGATTTTATAACCGATATAAATCGGGTCATTAGAAGGTATCAAATAATAATTCCCCAGGATTTGCTTTATTTGGGAAAGGCATTATCCCAGTTAGAGTCTATTGGACGGGAACTCGATGAAAATTTTGATATTTTAAATTTTGTGAGAAATTTTGCACGCAGGTACCGCCTTGGTATGATATCATTTGATTTAATGGTTAATAAAAGCAAGAAATGGCTTGAAGATATGATAAATACAATATTTGAATTACCCGAAAATATAAACAATCTATTTGAAACCATAAAAAGGATTGATAAAGAAGAAAAGACCAAAAAACCGGAAAGGTATTTACACTGGTACCTGAGCGGGTTTGGAATAATGTTTATTTCAATGTTTATGATAATTTTAATCAACCATCCTGTAGCAAAGATTATTGGTATCGCTGGGATTATCATTTCCTTTTTTATTTTTATAATCCAATTACTTCATTCTTTTATTTCATATTGACAAAATTCTTTTATTAAATATAATCATCTGCTGAGGGATTCAAGGGAAGTGCTGTGAAAATCAGCCGCAGTCGCCGCTACTGTAACCCTGTCCTTTTCTATAAAGAAAAGGAAACTCTATCAGCATTTTAAAGCCACTGCCTATGAGGTGGGAAGGCTGCTGAAAGAGCAGGGAAGCCAGGAGACCTATCCCCAGCCAAAAGGGAAGTCCTTCGTGCGAAAGGAGGTACCTATGATTTCCCTGATATATTTAATTTCACCGATATTCCTCACCAGTGACCTTATTTATGAATTAGAACCGATATACATCACTGCATCACGTTATAAATTAGATATATTACATACTCCTTTCAATGTTGAACTTCTCCTGATGGATGAGACTTCACTTTCAGACCAGCTGATGAAAATCCAAAATATTTCCCTGCTCGATTATGGCAATCTCTCCACTGTCTCTATAAAAGGGCCAAATAGTAAGTCTACCACAATTTCTCTCAATGATATCCCGCTGAATTCAGTCCAGTCCGGGGACTTTGATATCTCACTCATTCCCTCTTATTTTATTGAAGAAGGTTATATCACCAGTATCAGTCTTGCTGGTCTGCACTTAGCGGGGAATCTCGGTAATACCGCTGCCTTTTATATTAAAGATAAAGAAAAGAGTGTAATACTAAAAAAAGGAAGTTTTGGGAAGATTGGTACCGGAAGTATCTTGGGTTGTCATTCAACAGCAGGAGGATTTTACATTGAAAAAAACAACAATAGATATCCATTTAAGGATGAATTTAATAGTATCTACTACCGAGAGAATGCTCAATATTGCCAGTGGGCAGGTTATTTTACAGCAAATGCACCACTGAGAATAAATCTCTTCTTTGCATTTCGTGATGCTGACATCCCTGAAAAATTGGGGAGTATTGCAGGACTGCCTCATAAGAACGAAGGTTCTATCGTCGGTTCAATTTTTTATGACACAAAGACCTTAAGAATTGGTGGTTATGGCAATTTCTATCATATCAATTATAAGGATACTATCTTTGGCAAAGACCAACACCAAAGCCTTTGCGGAGGGTTAGATTTTGCTTTTAAAACAGGAAAGCGGGATTGGGGGCTTTACTTAACGAGAGAACAAGCGTTATCAACAAAAATCGGAGTTCACTCAAGAACTATTGCCGGGTTGAATTTCTTGCAGAGAACAAATTTCAAATTCATATCTGTCCTCCCTTCAGCAAAAATCGCGGTTGCAAATGACAAATCTTGTAGATTAAGTATGGTAATGCCATTTTCGTTTTTCTTACAAAATAACCTTGGGACATATTACAATGTTTCAATTGGTTATAGATATCCAACAATGAATGAACTATATTGGCCCGAAGATAATTTTTCTGCGGGTAATCCTGATTTAAAAAACGAAACCGAAATTACAATTGAAACTGGAATACGTCAACTTTCATCATACTATTTTAAATGTGGAGGATTTTTAAAATTGGGCAAAGATATAATAGTCTGGATGCCAGGTTACGATGGAAAATGGCGTCCGTTCAATGCAGCAAAATTTCTTGCCTGGGGCACAGATTTCGGCATTTCATTTATATATCCATTGAAAACATCCTTTGGTTATAGCCTTTTCACAGGTAGGATTGATGAAGGAGTGCTGCCTTACCGACCAAATCACAGCATTATTTTTAATATTCAAAAATGGGGGTTTTTAAGCGATTTTATATTTCTGTTCAAAAGGCCAGCAAATGCATCCGGCATTTTATTCTTAGAAAACATTTACCTCATAAACACTGGTTACCATTTGACCCGCAGGATAATAAATCTATTCTGGGCGTTGGATTTTAGAATCAAAAATATTCTTGATAAAAACTATCAATTTGTTGAAGGGTATCCCCAGCCAGGTAGACACTATGAAATTACTCTGAAGATAAATTGGTGAAAGGAGTAAAGATGAAGAGATACTACATTTTTTTGTTTGCCTCGCTTTACTTTTTAGCTTGTGGAGATAAGGAAGCGGGGAAGGGTGATGTATATATACTTCTCCAGAATATAAAAGGGGTTAATATATATGACCCTAACGAAGATACCCTTTATAAAGGGGTAATTGCAACCGGCACTACACCGAATTACCTTTTATTTTCTGATGAACAGGGTTATATCGTAAACTCCGGGTATGGCGGCACCCCTAGCATTCAAGTCTTTAAAGTTGACAATAACGAATTAGTCGCTACCTATCCACTTCCCCAGGGGTCAAATCCTTATGCTGTCGCACTCTTAGAAGAAGAGATGTATATAACCTCATACATCTTTAATAAAGTTTACATACTCAATAAAAATGGGACTATTACCGATTCTTTAAATGTGGGCCGCTCTCCAGAAGGGATAATAAGCGACGGCATTAAAATCTATGTGGCCTGTGCAAATGTCTCTTTCGATACTGCTGGATACCCTGTTTATGGTGATGCCTATCTCTATGTGATTGAGCAAAAAAGTGTAAAAGATAGCATAAGGGTTGGTAAGAATGCCCAGTGGGTACAGATAGATAAGAATGAGATTGTTGTCCTCTCTACCGGTGATTATGGTATGACACAGGCAGGCAGGTTATACATCATTCAGGATATGCAGTTGAAGGATTCTATTGATATTGGAGGTTCACCCGGGTATTTTGTTGTTAAAAATAGCAAGGCATATATTGTTGGCTGGTCCGATTCTCTTAAGGTTGTGGATTTAAAGAACAAACAGACCAATAAACTTGCACTTGATACCTTGGGTGGATTTTTGGGTTGTGATGTTGATGAAGATGGAAGAATCTTCGTGGTTCAGGGAGATTGGACTGGTCAGAATAATAATCTTTTGGTCATAGAAAATGATGTCATAACGAAGAAAATTGCCTTGGGGAATGCTACTGGCGCAAGTTTCGTCAGAGTAAAAAAATAATATATCTGCCTGGCTGGGGACGAAATCAGCTATCAAGTCCGATTATTCCTTTTCTATTTGTTTATTGAATACTGTCGTTCGTTTTTCAATATCCATTGAGGTCATCTCCGCCAATGATAGCCTATCTTCAAAATGGTTAACGATTAAGACCTGACCCCATTGCGAGATTGACTATTTTACTGAAATCTATATAATATAATAAATTTTATATGCGCCCGTAGTTCAATTGGATAGAACGGCGGACTCCGGCTCCGCAGGTTAGGTGTTCAAATCACCTCGGGCGCGTGCCCAAATTACTGACTGACATCTTAATTAAAAAAAGTTAATAAAGGAGGTAAACAATGGAATTTTATGAGGTTATTAAAAAGAGAAAAAGCGTTAGGAAATATAGACCACAAGTGATACCTGAAGAAGTCCTGAGGCGTATCCTTGATGCAGGCAGGATTGCACCTTCAGCAAAAAATATCCAGCCGTGGAAATTTATTATAATAAAAGACCCTGAGAATAAAAAGAAGGTTGCAGAAGCATGTCGTGGACAAAACTGGATGGCTGATGCCGATGTGATTGTGTGCGGGTGTGCATTGGAAAAGATTGCCTGGGGCAGGATGGGTGGTTATATGAGTTCATTTGCGGTTGATTTGGCAATTGCAATGGACCACATAATTCTTGCTGCAGCAAATGAGGGATTGGGAACATGCTGGATTGGTGCATTTGAGGAAGGAAAGGTAAAAGAGATTCTCGGTATTCCTGAGGATGTCCGTGTCGTCGCACTCACCCCTATCGGCTATCCGGCAGAAGAGCCAAAGGATAGAGGCAGAAAAGATTTTAATGAAGTGTTTGTTTATGAGAAGTACAGTTGACCCAAATTATTAATAATACAGGCATATTGTGTTCTGCAAAAAATGTAAACAAGAAAAGGTTTTATCAAAGATTCTACCATATTGTTCAGAATGTATAAGAAAAGATTTTAATTCATTATTGCCTGAAATCACAAAAATTCATAAAGAGACCAGGAAAAGTTTTAATCTACCCGAGAAAATTCCTGATGACCCTAATGGTATAAACTGTTCAGTATGTGTAAATAAATGTAAGATAGGAAATAATAATAAAGGTTACTGTAGTGTGAGAAAAAATATCGACGGCAAAATTTTTGGTCCTGATGATGAATGGGCTTATGTAGATTGGTACCATGACCCCCTGCCAACAAATTGTGTTGCGGATTGGGTTTGTGAAGGGAATAAAGATTATGGATACAAAAACCTTGCGGTATTCTATGAAGGGTGCACATTCAACTGTCTTTTCTGCCAGAACTGGCAATTTAAAGAAAGAAAGAATAGAGCAACGATTATGGAGATAGCACAGTATGCAGATCCATTGACAAGTTGTATCTGCTATTTTGGTGGAGACCCTACACCTTTTGCCCGTCATACGATTGCACTCTCTAAGGAAATACTTGAAAGAAAAAGAACTAAGAAATTCAGGGTCTGCTGGGAGACGAATGGTTCTGTAGCAACGGTTTTAATGAAAGAATGGGTTGAAATCGCCTTAGCGACAAATGGTTGTATAAAAATCGATTTAAAAACATTTTCCGAGGAATTGAATATTGCATTATGTGGTGTGTCAAACAAAAATACCAAGGAAAACATAAAGATTGTAGCAGACTATATAAAAAAAAGGGAAAGACCGCCAATTCTTGTTGCCAGCACCCTCCTGATTCCTGGCTATATAGATGAATATGAAATTACAGCAATGGCAAAATTTTTGAGTTCAATCAATACCGAAATTCCCTGGTCATTTTTAGGTTTTTATCCGCATTTTTATTTTAATGATCTGCCGCAGACATCAAGGAAGCAGGCGGATTTAGCTTTGAAAATTGCTGAAAATTATGGCATGAAAAATACCCGTATCGGCAATATCCATCTTCTGATATGATTTTATCATGGAGGTTGTCTTTCATCAAAATAAAATCTTACCCAGATAAATTTATGATTTTCAGGATAACAATAGAAGTTCTGGGGATGTTGGTCTGTTAAAAAAATAAAGATTTTAGGAAATGCTTGTGAAAAACTAAATATATGCCATTATACCCTTTTTCGCTATTTAAGAATTTCCCTGGAGTTAAGGCGTAAGCCTTTTATCTATTTTAAGTTAAGGCGTAAGCCTTTTATCTCTGGAGTTAAGCCGTAAGGCTTTTATCAACCCAGAATATTCTCTTAGGGTGGATACCATGTCTTGAAACTCTGG
>CAZLGA010000089.1:0-7250 GCA_964559225.1 uncultured bacterium
TTTATTTTTCTAACGGACTGAGACCAACCAGAACTTCTATTTTATCCTGAAAATCTTAATTTAATTTGGATAAGATTCTATTTTGATGAAAGACGCCACACATTTTAAATCAATAATCTTTGCTTCAGGAGATGTCTAATGGTTTCTTATGAATACTGCGTAATTTCGTGCTTTGTCTCCGCGGCGATGAGAATAAAAATACACTGCATTACAATATGTACAATAGTCTAAATCCGCAACAAAATTTTTCTCACCAAGTTCAATTAAAACTGCTTTTTTTAAATAGAGATAAATTTTATCATTTCTCTTTATAACTGCTTCAGGATATCTTTTATAGAATAATAAAGCAGCATCTGATTTGACTTCATAACAACAGGGACCAATCCCAGCACCAATAACATATTTGTAGTCTTGAAGAATATCTTTTGCTTTCTTCACAATCCCTTTAATTATTGAACGCCACCCACAATGTAATATTGCTATCCTTTTTTTTGAAAATAAATATACGGGTAGGCAATCAGCAATCTTCACCCCAATACACTGGTTGCTTGAGGTCACCAATCCGTCCCCGGTAGTTTTTTGCTCTTTGTCAATATCAACAATTATATCAGAATGTATCTGTTTCAACAAAATAGGTTTAAACTTTTCTAAAAATCTTTCAGTCCCGCATTTTGTTGAATAAAGAAATATCTTATCTTCAAAATTACATTGAAAATATTTTAAGTTAGATTCTTCAATCAACTTCCACATTTTTTAATTCTTTTATTTTCAAAACAACTTTCTTCCTGCCAACGAGCGAGTCTTCAAAGATTGTATACAAGCAATCAATTCGTGTTTTTCCAGGAACCATATTGAGTATCTTATCTGCCTGATAAAAAGCAATCGCCGGAAATACAACCTTATCCTTTCTTAACGAAAATTTGAGATGTTCTTCTCCCACGATGAGGGGCACGCCTACAACCTCAAAATTTTCACCTAAAAATACCGGCTGGGGATTTTCTGTACCTGTGGGTTCAAAGTATTTCAGAAAATATACCACATCTTCAGTTATATCTTTTAAATCGAGTTTTATATCATAATAGTGTTTTTTCGTAAATATATTTTCATCAAATCTTTGTGCATATTGATTTATCTTTTCCACAAAAGATTCAAAATTCTCTTTTAATAATTCAAGTCCTGCTGCCTGTTTATGTCCGCCAAATTTTAATAATAATTCAGAACAATAATTCAATGCCGCGGCAATATCAAATCCACTTACAGAGCGGGCAGAACCCTTGGCGGTATCCTGTTTTAGTGTAAAAATTATCGTTGGCTTTGCATACTCTTCCACAATCCTTGATGCAACAATTCCAATAACCCCTTCATGCCAGGTTTCTTTTCCCAATGCGATAACGCGCCTTTCATATAATTTGCTTTCCTCAATTGTCTCTATTGCTTCTCTAAAAATTTCATCTTCAATCTGCTGGCGTCTTTGATTATCAGCAGAAAGTTCCTGTGCAAGTTTCATTGCCACAGAGTGATCCTCCGTAACTAAAAGTTCAATTGCTTCCTTTGCATCACGCAATCTGCCACAAGCATTGATCCGAGGTCCAATGATGAACCCGAGATGATAGGCAGTCAATTCTCCACTGAGCCCTGCTACATTTATTAAAGCCTGAATGCCTGGTTTTTTAGTTTTGGATATCTTTTTTAATCCTAATTTTACAAAATAGCGGTTTTCATCCACTAATGGAACAACATCAACAACACTACCCAGGGCAACAAGGTCGAGGTCGGCAAAGAGTTCATCTTCATTCCTGCCGAGTCTTCTGTATATTGCCTGCAGAAATTTGAATGCAACACCTACTCCAGCGAGTTCCTTGAACGGGTATTTGCATTGTGGCATTTTAGGATTGAGCAGGGCGTATGCTTCAGGTAGTTCGGATTTAGGACTGTGATGGTCACAAACTATAACATCTATATTCTTTGATTTCGCATAAAGCATTTCGTCAAATGCAGTGATCCCGCAATCAACCGTAATAATCAATGAACACCCTCTATCTAATGCAAAATCAATCCCTGATTTTGAAACGCCATAACCGTCATATAATCGGTGCGGTATATAATATTCTACATTCAGACCAAATTTCTTTAAATGTCGGTAAAGGAGCGCAATGCCTGTAATCCCATCGGTATCATAATCACCATGTATTAAGATAGTTTCTTTCTTTTTAATTGCATCTATTATTCTTGCCACAGCCTTTTCCATATTAAAGATTAAAAATGGGTCGTATAGATTTTTAATTGTAGGGGCAAAAAAATATTCTATCTCTTCAGGGGTCTTGTATCCGCGGTTTTTTAAAATTTGGACTATCACTGCGGGAATTTTCTTTCCGCGAATGATTAAATCCTCACCAATTTCACATTTATATTTACTTATCCATTTTGACATATTTTGAAACCGTAAATTATCCAGGCGGTGGAACTTCTCTAACCTTCGGGTATTTATTATACAATTTATGATAAAATTCTGGATATTCTGTTTTGCTGCATAAAAGCAAGGTTGTGATTGGCGAAACCTTTCTTGTCTCTTGGTTAATTGCAATGGCAAGATTTCTGATATCCCATTGGGCCGTTGGGTCATCACGCAGGCGCGAAAAGTGATACAATTCTCTTAAGTTTAAATTAAAAAGCACCCTTTTTCTGTGGGCATTGGTAAGAATATAAGAACCGGCAACTGGGGATATCTTAAAAATCTTTTTATATAATTTCTCGGTTCTGGCTATAACTTTTTTGAATTCATCCGTCATTTTGATTTCAGCAATAGAGGATGGAATGGTGATACCCAATTCCGGATTGTAATCCTGATTTATCAGAGTCATTATACGGTGGCGTTTCAACTGTCCAAAGCACCCACCTGATACCACTGCCGAGAATGTATAATTTGCAACCTCAAATTCCCTCAAAAGCGCATCATATAATTCAAGATACTGACAGGCACACTTAAATAACTCTATTTTTTCATCTTGCGTCATCTTTTTTACAGTGTTCAAACAGCTATTGAAAGAAGATTTTTTCACGCGAAAGAGCAATGTAGCGAGTATTTTATCATCACTATTTTTTGTATAATCTTCAAGAACAACCTTAGAACTATTATTGTCCCTTATTTTCAGTTTTTTGCAATATTTCTCTAATTCTAAGTAAGTCTTTTGATCATAATCATTGGCTTTATAGAAAAGAATGATTGATGGAGCGATATGCTTAACCTTTTTATATAAATGCCTGCCCAGTTCCTGTATTTCTTCAAGTTGGTGGCTGGCAAATCGGCGAATCATAAGCTCCAGATTGCGTGCATTTATTGTTGCACCAACCTGGGTCTGGGTTGCCAAGGAAAGTATATATCGTGCATCCTCTTTTGCAGAATTCTCAATCAACTTAAATGCTTTAGGGTCATTTGAAGCTGGACAGGTTTTCAATTTAAAAGATTTTAATTTTTCAAATAATTTTTTATAAAGGTCATTCTGCAATTTAATGATTTCACAATATTCATTCAACAGATTTGTTTTTCTAATCTCTTTGGGAATCACAAAATCGCCTTTTAATGTAACATAACGCTGAGATTTTTCGGTATAAGAGCAAAGCCTGAATTTTTCAAGTTCTTCAACTGCCCTGCGTGATATACCGATTATATCAAAATTGAATACCGCATGCTCAGCAATGGAGTGATGGCTCATTTCAAAGATAATTCTTCTATTTGATTGCCTTGCCTTTTCAATTTCTCTTAATGCTTCTTTTCTTAAGGCGCCAATAGATTTCGGGCTCCGACTTATTCTTGCGTAGGCTGCAGAAATTGTTTCGGGTGTAAAGACATCACCCTTTGTATTGTCTTTTAATATTTTAATCAACTCGGTATCAATGTTATATCCGGCGAGAGTCACCCTCATTCTATTAACCGCCTTTTTATGTCCTCGGCAACAAACTTCAGGGAAGGAAACATTTCAAGTGCAGTATCGCGATAGACAGATAAGTCTTTACCCACGGGATCTGATATTTCATTATATTTTGTACTTCTCTTATACTCTTTTAATAAAAATGTTTTTATTGCGGAGTGAGGCGAAAGTTCCAGAACTGTTTCGTAGTGTTTGAATTCCATAACAAGTATTAAATCCGCTTCATCAATCAATTCTTTTGTGATATATCTTGTTCTATGGTTTGAAATATCGCCACCAAATTCTTTTACTACAACACGTGCTTTTTCACTTGCCGGAAGCCCATCCATTGCTGCAGTGCCGGCTGATTTTACATCGACATATCTTTCATTTAACATAGTCTTTATGATGCCCTGAGCCATAGGGCTGCGACAGGAATTACCCGAACAGACAAATAATAAATTAAATTTTAATGATGGGTCAAGTTTTATCCTTCTGCCATAAATTTTTTCAATCTCAAGGATTGGTATTGCACCCTTCTTTCTAATGACTGGAACAGGTGGAGTGAGGTCAATGACCGTAGAGGGTTTTCCATATAAAGGACCTGCATCTATTATCATTTCAATCTCGGGAAATCTTTCGGAGATTTCAGATGGACTATGCAATTCTGGTTCACCCGAAATGTTGGCACTTCTAACTGCAATCGGTTTATTATAATAATCAAGGAAGTTGACTATAAAATCAAAATCAGGGATACGCACTCCAATTTTTTCTTCCCCGTCACTGAGTTTACAATTAGGATTAGCTTTTAATATAAATGTTACGGGTCCAGGAATAAAATATTCAATTAATTTCTTTTTGGTGATGATTGCATAATTTTGTAGTAAACGTCTTGGGATGAAATAAGTTGATGGTTTATTCGCTCTTTTCTTTAAATCGTTCAGTCTTTTTATTGCTTTATAATTTGTTCCATCTACAGCAAATGCGTAATTGGTATCGGTTGGAATGGCGATTATTCCATTATTATGTAAGGTATCTGCAATTTTTTTATAAATCTCTGTGTCATCGGAGATTTTTATTATCATAATAGAACCTTATCGCACCTTCCTTCTTCGTTTCATCTTCTTCATCCCACTGCTTCCAATGTCTTTCCTATAAAACATACCATTGAAATGAATCTTTTTAATTTCTTCGTATACATTCTGTTTGGCAACCCTAAGGTTATCAGCAGTGCTTACCAGATTCAATACCCTACCACCTGCAGTCACAAGTTTATTATCTTCCATTTTGGTCCCCGCATGGAAAAGAAGGGTTCCAGACTCAAATGATTCCTTAAATTGTATTTCTTCACCGATTTTATAGTCAAATGGATAGCCTGCCGATACAATAACGACACATATCGACCATAAATTTTTTATTTTGACCTGCATCTCTTGCAGGGTGTTTTCCACAACACCGAGAAAGAGTTCAACTATATCGCTCTCAATCAATGGAATCATCGCCTGTGTTTCCGGGTCACCAAACCGACAGTTAAACTCAAGAACTTTTGGACCGGACGCAGTTATGATCAAACCGGCATAAAGGACACCCTTGAAAGGAAATCCATTCTCATGCATGCACAAGATTGTGGGTTGTATAATTAATTCCCTTATAAAATCACTAACGACTTTACTCGTTGGATATGGAGAATAAGCCCCCATGCCACCTGTGTTGGGCCCGCGGTTTCCATCATAAAGTCTTTTGTGATCCTGTGCCGATGGAAGATATAGTGCCCTTAAACCATCGGTTAGGACAAAGACGGAGCATTCCTGCCCGGTTAAAAATTCCTCAACAACTATCTTCTTGCCTGCCTCACCAAGTTTGTGCTGGACAAAAATTTCTTCTACGATTCTCTCATATTCATTTTTGGTATTTACAATAAATACACCCTTTCCACCAGCAAGGCCCGCAGCTTTTACTACCACGGGGAAGATGTTAGTCGTTTTTATATATTTAAGTGCCTGGGCTGCACTATCATAAATTTGAAATTTAGGAGAAGGAATTCCATATTGTGCCATAAACTCCCGGGCAAATGATTTATCAGATTCAATCCTGCTTGCAGCCTTAGTGGGTCCGAAAATCTTCAAACCATTTCTGTTAAATTCATCAACGATGCCCAAAGATAGAGGCAATTCTGGGCCAACTACTGTGAGGTCAATATTTTTTTCTTTGGCAAAGCGAATCAATCCATTTATATCCGTAGGAAGTATGTTTACACAAGTTGCAATCTTTGCTATACCCGGATTTCCCGGTGCTGCATATAGATTTTTTACCTTCTTTGATTTATTTATTTTCCAGGCAAGGGCATGTTCCCTGCCACCACTACCAATGATTAGAATATTCATACTGCTCCTTTATCAAAATAATATTTTGTTTATTGCAAAATTATTATAGCCGACTTTTAACAAAATCAACAATTTTTTTAAATTTTGATGGAGATTCTTCTATGATACTTCCAAGAACGATAAAATCAGCGCCCGCATCAATTAATTTCTTTGCATCGCTTGCTTTTCTTATTCCGCCTCCAATGATTAATGGAATAGAAATCTGTTTTTTTACTTCCTTGACTATTTTATCGGGTACAGGTTCATCCGCACCACTGCCTGCCTCAAGATAAATCGCTTTCATCCCAAGGTATTCTCCAGCAAGGGCATGGGCAACGACTATCTCTGGTTTATTTTTTGGTATGGGACGGGTATTTGAGATAAATTCCACCGCAGTATAATTCTCAGAAGATATCAAGATATAACCAACAGGAATTACCTCAAGTCCGAATGATTTTATTAGAAATACAGATTTTACATGTTCTCCGATTAGAAATTCCGGATTGCGACCGCTCAAAAGAGAAAGGAAGAATATTCCATCTGCATACCTTGAAATTTGCTGTGAACCACCAGGGAATAGTATAACCGGACATTGCGCTTCTTTCTTTACACCCAATACAAATCCATCAAAATCTTCATTCTTTAATAAAGATGTTCCAACAAGAATGGCGTTTGTACCACAATTAGAAATAAATTTCGTCAACTTTGATAAATCTTTATTTGAAATACGATCCGGGTCAAATAATGCAATTATTCCAGGTTTCACACTGGTTAATTTGTTCCAAACTCCTTTTTTTGTCATTGATAGGATTATACCCCAATTTTTGAAAAAATCAAGTTGTTTTTTGCCTCCGTCTTTCATCAAAATAAAATCTTACCCAAAATAAATTAAGATTCTCAGGCGAATAAGAAGAGGATTGTAGATGGGAATAAAATAATTGTGCAACGCCGATAACCAACATATGACCGTACCAAGGTA
>CAZLGA010000090.1:0-7104 GCA_964559225.1 uncultured bacterium
TGAGTTCATAGCGTTCTATTTTCCCCTTCGTTAGAAAATTTATATACTTCTATAAACTATAACTTTAACAAAGAGAAAAGGAACAATATTGGACTATAATATGTTTTCAAGGTGGAACATCTGTGGCAATATATATTTCTTTAAGAAAAAATCTTTTTAATCCTTTGCAAAGCCCATTTTAAATCTTCTTTTTTGATAACCAACGGCGGGGCAAATCTTACTACATAGTCATGTGTATCTTTGGCAAGAATACCCTGTTTCATTAATGCTTCACAATATTGCCTTGCCTTTTTCTTTAATTCTATACCAATCAAGAGTCCTTTGCCCCGGACTTCTTTTATCACTGGATTTTCAATTTTTTTCAACTCACCCATAAACCATTTGCCGAGTTCATAAGCATTCTGTGGCAACCTTTCTTTTGTAATTATATCAATCGCAACGAGCCCAATTGCTGAAGCAAGCGGATTCCCACCAAATGTTGAACCATGGTCACCGGGTTTAAATACATCCATTATCCAGTTATCACAGAGTATCGTTGATATTGGGTAAAATCCACCGCTCAATGCCTTACCCACAATTAAGATATCAGGCTTGATGTTTTCATATTCATAAGCGAACAACCTTCCGGTTCTTCCAAGGCCTGTTTGTATCTCATCTGCAATAAAAAGGACATCATTCTCTTTACAGATTTTGTAGCATTCATTCAAATAACCATCGTCAGGAACTACTACACCGCCTTCGCCCTGAATCGGTTCAACGAGAAAACCAACCGTATTCTTATTTATTGCCTTTCTCAAAGCATTAGCATCATTATATGGAATCATTTTGAAATTTGGAGTAAAAGGACCAAAGCCATCACGATATTGATATTCTGAAGAAAAACCAACAATTGTTATTGTTCTGCCATGAAAATTATTTTCACAGACAATTATTTCTGCCTTATCTTTTCCAACCCCCTTTTTGTAATAACCCCATTTTCTTGCGGCTTTTATTGCTGTCTCAACTGCCTCAGCACCGGAATTCATAGGCAATGCCTTCTTGTATCCAGTTATCTGGCATAATTTCTTTAAGAAGATACCGAGCTTATCATTATAAAATGCCCGTGATGTAAGGGTGAGTGATTTGATCTGTTTTCGTACGGCTTCAATTATTTTTGGATGGCAGTGTCCCTGATTTAATGCTGAATAACCACTCAGCATATCAAGATATCTTCTATTCTCTACATCCCAGACCCATACACCCTTTCCTTTTTTCAATACTACAGGAAGTGGATGATAATTATGTGCACTATATTTTTCTGTAATTTTTATGATATCTTTGCTTCTCATACAACTCCTTTCATTTTATCAATCCCAGCCAGGGACCTAATAAAAATTGTATACGACCGATTAAAAGACTTACCCTTGCCATTACTGTATAACCGAATGACGCACCAAATCCTAACATTATAAAAATAATTCCTAATCGTGAGCCGAATTTCAATATACCGCGATGTTCGGTTGAGAAAAAGAAATATATTACTGTGCAGATAACACCGACAAGTATTATCAAAGACCAAATTCCTTCCCAGCCTATTATGAAAGATTCCGGTGTCACAACAGTCCCTTCAATCTGCCTGAATATAAATGCCTGGATGTTGGCAGGGATTGAAATACCAGCACCCCAGCCAATCATAAATCCTAAGGGCAGGCGCACAAGCCAGCCAATCTTTGGAATAAATCTTGTGAAATACAACAATCCAAGCAGGAGTGGAATAATATAGATAAATTCACCTGCCTTCAAAGGTTCAAAAAGATTTGGCTTTAATGCCTGATGCCAGTAGAATACAATATAGTATCCATTCGCAACCCCAACAAATAAATGTTCAGCAAACTTGTAAAATGGATTGTCTTTATATAAAAAAGAAAATATCATCAATGTTAAGAAGGCACCAATCCAGACCCAGGGATCAGGACTCATATTAAAATTTCCTACGCATTCCAATATAACCAATATTTCCTATTATAATAAGCACGATGATCAAGAGGTGAATCAGAGTCTGCGAATTCATTCCCGTCTCTGCCTTACCCGTCTCTTCAGCATACCCATAATTTAGCAAAAGATTTTCATACTCTGCAGCACCTTTCATTCCTGACATCATTCCTGATAATTGCCTGGTCTGTAAAAATGGGTAATACTTCGGTGCCATTACTGCAGTCAGACCCGCACCGAGTTTTAAACCATACCTTGCCTGGGCATACATTAACCATTCCTGTGGATAGTCTGCAGCAGCAAGGATTATTGCGATTGATATATCACGATAATTTTTTATTCTTTGCATTAAAGGAAGTGAATCTGTATAATTGTTGTAGTAATCCTTTGGAAACACATTGCTTATCTTCTCACCCATTTCCATAAGTGCTGCTATTCTTCCAGATTTCCAACCTAAGTATACATAATCTCTGCCATAAATTATTGAATCACAGTTTGATTTCGCTAAACCGTTAAGCTTATTTACAACGGTATTAAATGCCTCAATTGCGAGCCCGGGTGCCTGAGGGTCAAATGATACGCCGAGCACAGGAATCTTCTTTTTGAAACAATGGGTCAAAATACATATCGCCATTGGATGGCATTCAGGCATTGTCTGGGGTGTATAATCAATTGATAACAAGACCGCTTTATTATCCTGCGGATTTAAACTTTCAATATAATCAAATAACTTTTTTGTCTGGGGCATAATATTCTGGGGAATGCGAAATCTCAAAAAGAAAGGCGCTATCACAAGGATTGTAAGTATCAGATAGATAAATCTTCTGTCAATTTTAGTAAGTACCTGAAAGAAATTCATATCAATCCTTTCCACCAAGCCAGGAGCGTTCAATGCCAAGGATTATTTTTAATGCAGTTGCTACTGCACCAAATGCAACACCTAAAAGTATTCCTCTTTGGGATGCCATATTTGGAATCCTCATCAACCACTCGGCAAATCCCGGGAAATACGGATGAATCAACTGTCCAATCGGCATAAATCCAATCATTACAACGAATGCTGCGCCAAGTAATAACCCTGCCTCAAGACTTCTTGCACGAAAAGCACGGTATGCTGCTGATGTCATATAATATGCAAGCAGGGCAAACATTGTAGCACCCAGGGGTGTGAGAATGTTTAGATAAATCTTTTGATAAAGGGACTTCTCATCAATTCCAAAGAAAAGTCCGGTTATTGCCATTGCAGACATACTGAACAGTGTCACAAGGCTATACAGCCAATCCGTTTTTTTTCTTTTTATTATTGTAATATGATGGCTTGTCAGATTTCCAATTCCCAGGACCAATGCAAATGCGGATAAAACAACCACCCACTTGTTAATTGTGGTATTGAATTTTGTTGAAACTGGATGCGGAATAAAAAACTGACATATCATCAATATGCCAATAATCAGACATAATATCAGGGGAATCTTCTTTTTCATTGCACCCTTAATAAAGATGTTAAATTTATCTTAAAGAATGTAAGAATGGTCAGTAAAATAAGAATAAGGAGCGTTAGAAATTTTCCTGTATCCTGTGCCTTTAAAGAAGCAACCAAAACGGGCTCTTTTGTCAGATATGCGGATGCCGCATAAACCTCTTCACCCAGCAGGGTATAATCACACGCAGTAACAAAAAACGGCAATTGCAAGACCTGGTCTGTGCCGGCAATCTGAACTGCACCAACCTGGTTTCCTGTTTCCGCCATTAAAAGTGATTCAGCAAAAAATGGACCGATGAAAAAGTTTGTTGCTGGATGTTCTCTTAAAATAATCCCGTTTATCGCTGCTGCATAACCGAATTGCGATTCAGTAAGATAACGCACATAGTCATCTCTAAACTTATCAATTTTACCTTCACTTATATATGCCTGCTTAACAACCTCACGTGCAACTGTATAGACAACTGGATAACAATTTACGACAATCATTGGATTTTCATAGACTGCTGACTTCTTTGCAATCTCACCAAGAATATTCATTGAGGCAATGACCGAAGGAAAATCAATATCACCTAAGCCCGGCACATAAAGGATTGGCTTTCCCATTTCAGTTGCCCTGCCGACTGCCTCTTCAATCGCATCAAGCCCAGCAATCTTTCTGACAAACAATTTTGCACCCCTTTTTGCCCGAGACATAAACAGAATTAAAAAACTGGAGAATAGCAGGACTGCAATCAGGATATTTAATCTACCTCTATGGAAGAATTGTGGTGATGACTGGACAATATTACTTCGGGTGTGAAAAAAAAGGCTATCCTGTTTCTGCACAGCGATGAGATAGATATACTTGTTCCGGTCATTTACACTATTATCTTCATAGTTTGTTGCCAGTCTACCAGAAAATCCAATCTTCTCAAAAGTTGTGTCCGGAAGGGTGCAGCGGAAAATCACATAACCATCAATAAGGGTGTCACCAATACCTTTCCAGAAAAGATTGATGCAGGAACCACCATCATTGGGACGGTCCTGAGCAGTAAAATTTTCTATTGAAATAGAACAAATTAAAAATAACCACACGCCATATTTTAGCCAAAAAAAACATAGTGTCAATCAATTTGAAGAAAATACAATATTCAACACCAAAACGATAATTATACCTAATGAACGAAAAAAAGTCCCTGCAATAACTGCACCAATTGCTGTTCTGCTGAAAGATTTTCCAGCAAGAAATGTTACGGAGGAGTCTGATGCAGAAGTAAAATTAATTCCATTTATGCGCTTTAATAATTTGTGTGTAAGAACGAGATTCATCCCACAAGTCAAATCCATTGGACACAATCCATGATGTTTCCGGAAGATTGGTTAACTCATTTTATCCAGTGGATAAAATTTTTAAAATTGATTTGAGACATCTGCATAATGGTGTTTACTTCATTCCACTGAATTGTAAAAAATACAACCAGCAAACTTCGCAAAGACAGAAATTAACGATTATACTACGCTGATTTTTACAAATCTAAAAATTATAGTCTAAAAGTCTAATGCAAGACAACAAACTTTCTTTTGAAATAATGTTGGTCGATTTCACCTACTATAAAATATACACCGCATTCAAGGTCTTTTGTATTTAATACTACAACATTTTTCCTGTAGATGAAGTCTTTGACAAGGGCACCTTTTACATCATAGATTTTTATAGAAATGGGCGCATCTATTTTGTTAGTAGATAAATTCACAATCAATCTATCATTAACTGGGTTGGGGTGGAGTAAGAAATGTAGTGTTTTTATTATCGTGCCTTCGTTTATCTGTGTTTGCGTAGCTACATATATTGAATCGAGCTTCCATTTTTCATTATCAGGACCAAGAAAACCTGTTCCGGGTTCTTTATCAATTATGAATAATCTATCATCAGCCCAGCTTCGATAAAATATCTTTTGCCAGCCTATGCGTTTTGGCAGTATGCTCAACCAATAGTTAAATGAGTTATTCGGTGAAAGACGGACTGAATAAGGATAACCGCCTTTCCACTCTATGATTTCGTATCCTGATAGATTAGGTGTGTGTATTACTTCTCCAATCCCCGGTCCCTGGGTCTGCCATGCGGTGATGTCAAAGTTGAGTGTTTCCACTGCGACAAGTAATCCAAATCTATATGGTGAAACAAATCCATCGTTACCGAGATAAAAATTAAGTGTTTCTGCCTGGTTTACAAAAATAGTTTCTGGAAGAAATAATGGTGATACATCGAGGCTACAAGGACCCATTTCGTATTCTGGATAATTGATATAAATGGGATTGGTGCAATATTCATAATCACCATTCCAGGCTAATAATTCTACGCGCATAAAATTCCAATCTGTGTTTGTAAAAGTCCGTGTCCATTCGTAAACATAATCACCTCCCGTGTATAATGTCCTACTAAAAATTTCGCCTTCTCTTGCATAGACAATTACTTCATCCATAACATCTGCATCATCTACTTCTAAACGGAATTTTATTGTTTTGTTTCCCGAAGTAATAGAAATGTTTTCACCCATTACCAAATCCATAATATTATTGTTATTTGTATCAGCATAAATATAGAGACGGGAGTCTGCCATCGCATCACAGATCATTACTTTGCCCAGTTTTAATGCTTTCAATATCGTATCCGGATGATCAGAAACCGCATAGACAGCAGAATGTGCAACAAGAGGCCCTCCTTCCCCTGGAATATTGCCATGATAATCTGAATTTCCTGCAGCGGCAATGCGCTTTCTTTGAGTTAATAATGAATGCCACCATGCCACTGCTTCGGGATCGCTCTTTGGTTTATTGTCTGGAAACCAAGTTCGCCCATTGAATATTTCAATTACATCAATGCCCGGATCTAAATTTGGATAGTGATCCCAACCCATTCCTAATTCATCATCACAGGGATGATTTATCTGGACCAAACCACCACGATATGTCGCATCATCAATCATCTGCATAACTGGGATATCTTCAGTAAAAGCAGATGCACCTTCAGGACCAAGGATATTTGCATGACCTGAGTCGGTTGTCCACTCAGTTCCTCTTATCGGCTCACAATTGCCAGTGCGGTGGAAGGCAGTATCATAACATTGTGCGAGGGTAGAGTGGTCGGTTATTGCACAGAAGTTGCCACCTTCGTTATTAACCATATTGAGTATTTCTGATACAGAATAGACTCCATCAGAATATGTTGTATGAATATGAAATGTTCCATAATACCATTGGTAAAAAGATTGCCATAACATATAAAAAAACGGAGTTCCTTCATCAAGTGAGAGTATTTCCAACCGATTGATGTTGGACAAGAGATGTTTTTGTCCGGTGAGATCAATAGACTTTTTTTGCTCATTTTTACAATCACAAACTTTTGTACCATTAAGAAGAACCGAGAAATTACTAAGGCCATCTAAATTGAGATACAAGCCGTTTTTAAGATTATTGATATTAAAATCGAGTATAAATCTTCCATTATAAATTTTTCCTTCTCCGACCAGAAGAATTTCATCGTGCTCCAGCGGCGTAAGTGCAAAAATGCAGGTAAAAACAAAAAATATTAGACAAATAAATTTCAAACCACACCTCCTATGTTGAATTTGAGTATAATTTAGATATGATTAAAGAACTAATGGAAC
>CAZLGA010000091.1:0-6974 GCA_964559225.1 uncultured bacterium
ATAAAAGCCTTACGGCTTAACTCCAAAGAGATAAAAGCCTTACGGCTTAACTCCAGGGAAATTCTTAAATAGCGAAAAAGGGTATAATGGCATCTATTTAGTTTTTCCCAAGCATTTCCTAAAATCTTTATTTTTCTAACGGACCAATATCCCCAGAACTTCTATTGTTATCCTGAAAATCATAAATTTATCTGGGTAAGATTTTATTTTGATGAAAGACGGAGTTCAGGTAGGATAAAACCTATCGGTTAAACACGATTAGATTTAGAATTTTCTAACATCCTTCTTTTTATGAAAAACGCCAGAAAAGATAAAATCGCTGAGGTAAACAATAAAACCCTGATACCAAAAATGACTATTATACCACCCAGCAATGGTCCTACAATACCCGAGAGACCAACGACTGAGTTCAAAAACCCTGATGCAGTTGCCTGTTCAAGATTATTTTTTAACAAATATTTTATGGAACCCAAATACAATGTTGCCCAGGAAAATCCGAGCAAAACCTGTAAAAATATCATCACCTGCCAATTTGGAGATAGCCCATAACCCAAAAATGTGAGAGATGAGCAGATAATCCCCATAAGAATCAATTTTTCACAATTTGCTTTTTCCATAAGAATCATAAATATAAACTGGGCAAATGGATTTATTGCATATAATAAACCTATGTAAAATTTATTAGCACCAAGTTCTGCAAGGTATATCGGAAATATTGCCCATATTGCCTGCGCGGCACTGTGTCTTATAAAAAATGGAAGATACACACCAAGATTTTTTTGGATCACCTGATATGGGAATAATGGGACATCCAGTTTCTTTTTATCTTCTTTAGTGAAAAAACTGAATATAAAACCAAATAAACAGAATAGTGATGCGACTGTAAAAATTAGAAAATTATTCTTAAGTATTCCCGGCAAAAAATTTCCGAGAGTATAACCAAGGGAACCAAATCCTGAAAACCAACCCAAAGAGTTTCCCCAGGCGAGTGCAACGATCGAACCGGGGATCATTCCAATACTTAAACCTGCAAGCCCACGGAAAAAAAATACAGTATGAATATTTTGAATAAAATTATGACAGAATAGCACAATTCCCGAAATAAAAAATCCCCACATAATGATTTTTTTTCTACCATAAATATCACCAAGCCTACCGAATAAAAATGAAGAGAAAAAGAGCATTCCATTGTATAATACAAGAATGAGCGAAATCAAAAAAAGATTATCAGTGTATTGGCGGGCAATCAGTGGTATGAATACCGATGCGGTTATCCAGGCAGAAGAGTAGCAAAAATTAAGGAGATTAACAATATTCAGGTTTAAGCGCCCCCTGGTTTTGTAAACGGAATATTATCTTTACACAATGGACATTCTTCTGGTTGAAAATTCTGAACTTCTATTTTATAAAGTGATTGATATTCAAATGGCATTTTTGATGAACTACGGTCAATCAATACAACGATACCGATGACCTTTGCATTCTTTTCTTTCACTGCTTCAATCGTTTCATTCAGTGATTTACCCGTGGTCAGGACATCATCAACAATTAAAACATTCTTTCCCGCAATATTAAAGCCCCTTGCAACAACCCTTTTTCCTTCTCGCTCTTCAGCAAAGCCCGCATTACATTTCAGTTGTCGGGCAGTTTCAAAGGCAATGATGATGCCACCGGTTGCGGGCCCGACCACCCATTCAATATTTATGTCTTTAAATTTCTCTGCAATTATTGCACAGAGCATGCTTGTTGCCTCTGGATTTTCAAGGACTCGGAATTTTTCAAAATAATATTTGCTGTGCAATCCTGAATTTAATACAAAGTGCCCTTCCATCAATACTCTGTATTTTGTCAAAATATCTTCAACCTGCATTTTCAATCTCCTTGATTATATTTTTTGCTGCATGTAAAGGGTCTTTTGCAGCAACGATCGGCCTGCCCACCACGATAAAATCAGCACCTGACTTTATCGCCCAGGCGGGCGTCATCGTCCGTGCCTGGTCATCAACCATTTCACCTTCGGTTCTTATCCCTGGTGTGACAATCAAAAAATCCCTGCCACAATTATTTCTAATACTTGCTATTTCCTGTGGAGAAGCAACAACACCATCCAAACCTGCGCTCTGGGCAAGGCGGGCAAGAAATACGACCTGTTCTTCGATCGTTCTTTTTACATCACCAAATAAGTCTTTAAAGTATGCCTCATCTATACTCGTGAGGACTGTGATACCTAGAAGTTTGGGCTTAGGGAGTTTTTTAATATCGGACACGATTGCTACTGCTTTTACTGCCTCTTCCATCATCATAAACCCGCCGCTGGTATGCATAGTTAGCATATCAACACCAAGTTCCATTGCACCTTCACAGGCTCGAGCAACCGTATTGGGAATATCATGATATTTCAAATCCAGCATTACCTTAAGTCCGCGTTCCTTTAAAAATCTCACAATCTCCGGACCAAAACAGGTAAAAGGAATTGCACCTATCTTGAAATATTTCACTACCCCATGTAATTTATCGACCACCATCTTTATTTTATTTATATCACTTAAATCAAGTGCCACAATCAGTTTTTCTGACATTTTACCCCCTTTCTAATAGGGAATTTAGTTCTTTGATAATCCTTATCGGTGCATAGGGATTGCGTAGAACAACAGTTCCAATCGCTACTGCAGATGCACCGGCAATGATGAATTCATAAGCATCACTTCCACTCATAATCCCCCCCATACCGATTATCGGAACCTTTAAGTCCTTCAATCTGTGAACACAATAAAGTGCGAATGGTTTTATCGCAGGACCTGATAGGCCACCTCTGATTATTGGCTTCTTTGTATTTATATCAAATGCCATTCCATAAATTGTATTGATCAATGAAATACCATCAGCACCTGCTTCAACACTTGCTTTTGCTACAATCAGTGGGTCGCAGAAATTTGCAGTCAATTTGACAATGATAGGAAGTTTTGTCTTCGTGCGCACCATTTTTACAATTCTTGCAACCATTTTTGGATTCTGTCCAAATAATGCACCGCCTTCTTTTACATTTGGACAGGATACATTCAATTCAAAGCCGGTTACAGCATCACCAATCACATCTACAATTTGTGCATACTCTTCTACATTAAACCCTGCAACATTTACAAAAATGCGATTATTTACCTCTTTTATTGCCGGTAAAATACGGTTTTTGAATTCACTTACTCCAGGATTCTCAAGGCCTACAGAATTGATCACACCGGATGCTGTTTCATAAATTCTGGGGGGTGGATTTCCCATTCGGGGTAGGAGTGTAATTCCTTTTGTAAATATTCCACCAACTGCTTTGGTCACCGATTTATATTTCAACCCAAAACCAAACACACCTGAGGCAAGAAATATTGGATTTTTAAATTTTGTATTAAATAACTCAATCATTAAATTCTATCCCCTTGAGTTCAAAAACCGGACCATCCTCACATATCCTTTTATATGTGCCATAATATTTGATTGCACAACCAAGACATAACCCACATCCACAGCCAAGAAAGTCTTCGCAGAATGCAAATATGGGTAATTTCAAATCCATTGCCTTCAATTCCTTTAACATTGCCTTTGGACCACAGGCATAGCCGATTTCATACTCATTAAGGTCTATTCCATTCAATACGGAAAGGGCAGTCCCTGTTTTTTTACCTCCGGATTCGGTTATGAATATTGAATTTGCACAAATTTTTTTAATCTCATTTTTTAATACGAGGTCTTCAGGCCTTTTGGCACCATATACAAATGTAAAATCGATTCTTAATTTTTTAAGATTTCTGGCAAGGAAATATAGTGGGGCAACGCCTATACCACCGGCGATTATAATGCTCTTCTTTTTCTTTAATTTCAGTCGTCTACCAAAGGGTCCAAAGACACTCAATTCTTCGCCGCTCTTTTTCTCCCCAAGAATTTTTGTCCCTCTGCCCACGACTTTAATAACCATCAATACTTTGTTTTTTGAATAATCAGCGATGCTAATAGGCCTATTTAATAATGGGTCAAATGAATCATTTACCTGAATTTGGAAAAACTGTCCGGGGGCGGGGTTGATTTTTAATGGACCACATTCAATACTAAATGTATCAGGACCAAGCCATTTTTTATCTAATATAAAAACTTTGTGTTGTATCATTCCTTATTCATTAAGGTCCTTGCACTCTTTGCATATTCGGTATTCGGATATCGTTTAATTAGCTCATCTAAAAGAACCTGGGCAAGACTATCCTGTTTTAGAATTGTCTTACTGATCCAAAAATTGGCATATAATGCCTTCGGTGAGAGGCTACTCTTTGGATAATTTTTATATACATTTTCATAATATCCCATTGCCTTTTTTATATCTTTCACTTCAATAAAATATAATTCACCTAAGGCAAATTGAGCCTTATCAATTTCTTCTGTTTTGTTTGTCAATTCAGAGATTTTTTTAAGAATTTCAGACCGTGCCTTTGCTTTATTTAAAATTTCGCCTGTTGCCTTGGGAATGAGTGAATCATAGTATGCAATCGCCAGTTCCAAACTATCCTCTTTTTCGGCAATCTGCGCAAGTTCATATAGTGCTTTTGCTGCAAATTCGGGTGCCTGGGTCTCTTTGATTTCTATGTAAATCTCCTTTGCAATTGCAATGCTATCCATTCGGGCATTTAAATCAGCAACTAAAATTCTGAATTCTGGATCAGGTTCATTCTCAAGAAATTTTCTGCATTCTTCGTAATCCCCCGTTTCCAGATAGATATTGGCAATTCTCAACTTTATCCTTTTCTTTTGTTCAGGAGATTCCTGTAACATTTTAATCTCGTCAAAGGTTTTAAGTGCCGCATCATATTCATTCATTAAGTACGCTGCCTCGCCAAGTATATTTAATATCATCAGTCTTTCACGACGCTTCAATGTTTCTTTTAGGAGTGAGTTGGCAGTATGCATTAAATCACGATAATTACCATCGCGAAAGTATGCATAGCAAAGCATTACATTCGCTTTTTTCCGAAAATTTTTGAATCTTCCTGCCTCTCTCAGGGCAATTATTGCTTTACTGAATTTATCAGTTTTGTAGTGAGCAATGCCTGTGTAATACATCGCATCATCATACAGCTTTGAATCCGGAAAGTTCGTAGTAAGGAATTCAAGTTTATCGATTGCCCGCGTGTAATCTCCTTTAAAATAATAAGCAACACCCATCATAAATAGGGCATCGTCAACATATCTTGAATCAGGATATTTAACAATCACCGATGCACATTTTTCAATTGTTTTGTCAAAATATTCATTGTCGTATTTCAGGGTATCATCTTTAACCAGTTTCATTCCCTGATTAAAATAATTCTGGGCATTGTAGAAGGTATTGAAATAAGCACATTGTGTTAGCATAGATAAGGCAATAAATCCCAAGATTAAATTTAGGTGTTTAGGCATTTTATACCTTTAGGTATTTAATATTATTTTGCAATTCCCACTTGAATATTTCTGAACCTTGCGGGTGCTGTTGCATGCCCAACAAGCATTGTCTGTCCGGGTTCACCCTTTCCACAATTAGGCACACCATAAAGATGCCAGTAATCCTTATTT
Source organism: uncultured bacterium (assembly GCA_964559225.1). Classification (GTDB taxonomy): domain Bacteria; phylum Hydrothermota; class Tepidihabitantia; order SM23-42; family JAOAFX01; genus JAOAFX01. Next base: position 5,587 of record CAZLGA010000091.1, read on the forward strand.
GCAATGGCATCGCACTTATTCCAGAATTGGGGTGTTATATCTGCATAGGTTGGATTTTTATAAACCTCTGTCAGCTTGCCATTTTCTATCTTACGTGCAAGTTCACAACCAAACTGGAAATTCAATCTTTTATCATCAATTGACCAGGATTTATTCGTAGTCATAAATACACCTTCTTTAGTATCGGCAATCATATCTTCCAATTTCCATTCACCGGGTAAAAGATTTATGTTTGTCATTCTTATCAATGGAATACGATTCCAACCGTCTGCCCTCATATTCCCGCTTGATCGGGCATTAATCACAGGTGCTGTTTCCCTTGAACTCTGATAGCCAACGAATAACCCATTTTTTATTAAATAGACTTTCTGCGACGGTATGCCCTCATCGTCCCAGCCGAATGTTCCGAGCCCACCCGGGATTGTAGCATCTGCTACAATATTCACAATATCAGAGCCATATTTTAGATTGTTCATTTTTTCTGGTGTCATAAAAGAAGTGCCGGCATAAGATGCCTCAGTTCCTAAAACGCGGTCGAGCTCAGTTGGATGTCCACAGGATTCATGGACCTGAAGAACCATCTGGTTAGAATCAAGTATCACGGTTGTCTTCATTGAAGGACAGGGCTTGGCACTCAAAAGCATTATAGCCTCTTCCCTTACCCGTTCTGCATTTTTAATTAAATCTAATTTTTCTATAAATTCATATCCTGCCTGTCCATAATCATCATAAGAACGAATCTGTAATTCGTCTTTGTCCATTGCATATGCCTTTATTCCACCACCAACATAGGTGAATTCTTGAATTATCTTAGAACCTTCTGTAGAATAGAAATATACTTTAATCCTACGAAAGGACATAAAGGCAAATCTGGTTTTTATTTTCTTATCACCAGAGATAATTTTATCACATTTTAGTAATAGATCAATCTTTTTATTAATTGAAATATTGAATGGATCAATCTTCACTCCCGTTCGGTATGAACCCTTTTGTGGTTCAATCGGACTCAAGGCTAGTGGTTTCCCTTTTATCTTTGCTGAGGCTTCTGCAATCAATAGGGCATTCTTTGTTACACGGCTCCCTTCAGTATTATTTATTAAATTTGAAGAGGCGAATCCCCAGGCATTACCTTTTAGCACTCTTACTCCAAATCCTATATCAAAACTGTGATTGAGTGCCTCAATAATTCCATTCTTTATCATTATACTTTCGGTTTCTTTTTGAACAAGACGGACATCTCCATATGTTACTTTCTTCAATTCTAAATTATCAATTATATTCATTAGTATCTTTTCCATGTTCTACTCCTGTGATTTAACTATAATCAAATTTTTGTGGTCGTCAAGGGTTATAACGATTTAAATAATTATCTATGATTTACGATGTGC
>CAZLGA010000092.1:0-6877 GCA_964559225.1 uncultured bacterium
TGCGGTGGTGTGTTATTTAAGATTTCAACGAGTTCCGGGGTCATTTTGCCCGGAACCGGCGGCAATAATGCCAGCACTACTAATGAAACTAATGCTATCATTGATACCCCCTTTCTTTTTTCAACCTACATTCACTCCCCTATCTTTTTATTTATCTATATATTTAGTAATATCACCTCCTTTCATTGCTATAACTATAACCCTTAGGCGATATAGTATATTATATTCACGGTAACTAACTTGTCAAGGGGGAAAAAATAAGTTCTCGTGGATCTGCCAATTTTTGTCGAACAATCCTAAAGCGACTACTCCTGCCCAACCATATCTCGCAGCTGACTTATCCCAAATTATGAAATCAGGTAATCCTGAACCAGAATGAATCACAGGAAACAGACCAAGATATTTCTGCGCCTTTCTTGTTGTTGCTGAATATAGCAGCACAAATTTTTTTGGATTCAAGGGATTGGGATAAATTTCCATTAAACATAAATCTGGTTTTTTTACAATCTTATTATTAATTGCAATGCAATCTTCATTTGGACCGATCTTTTTTATCATAGATTTGATAGATTTATAGTCATTCCTGAAATTTATCGGCAGGTTCTTATTTATCCTTTTGATTATTGCGTTCGTCTGGGAATTACCAAACAGTATTAGATTATAATTTTTCATATGTTCCTTAGTGACTTCAGTGTCCGGTATGACCTCGCAAAATCCATTTGCCTTTATCCACCAGGTATATGACTGGAGCCTTGCCTGATGGAGATTGTTTTCTGTATCAACTGAATCACCGATTGTGCCATAGACGAAAATGAACGGGCTGGAATAAGCCTGTTTTATTGGACCACAAAGGTTTTTCTTTTGTTCCAGATTGGTTTGAACTGATTTTGCAACAGTGAAGTTATCTTTCTTACGAGTAAATCGTATTTCACAATTTATTTCAAATTTTATCTGTTTCTCTTTTCCATCTATCATAAAAACGACCAAACCGGGTTGAACAAAGATACTGTCCAGAAATACAGTGAATCTACCAATGTTTTGAGTGGTTATATATATATTTGTTCGGTATAAGTAAGGACCAGGATGCGGGCCAAAGACAAAGCCACAACAACAATATAAGCAAGCACCATAACCACAAACGTATGGAGGTTTTCCTATTCTCACTATCTTTGCTTTAATCCTTCCATCCTGATAATCATCTTCCAGTTCATCCACCCTTATCCAGTATGCCTTATTTGAATGTCCAATATCTGATGTTTTAAAAATGATACTTTCCGGATATGGATTCCTTTTTTTCTCTTTTAAAAAATCCATCATTTCTTGCAAATCCACGCAATCAATACCGGGTGTTGAATCTATATCCCACCAGTGTCCTTTTCCTTCAACTTCGTTATACACATAATCATAACCAAATTCTGTTAGGTATTGCCCCATCATCCTGCCCTGAATTGGCGGAACATTATCATCTGCTCCACCATGCAGAATGTAAACAGGTAGGTTCAACGCATTTTCTAAGAATACAGGTGTATTATCTTCCCTCAATATCATATCACGGAATTTTATTTGTTCAGGTTCGGCAAAGATTTCACTTCTCTGCAAAAACCACGGGATATATAATTGTAGACTTGCCCATCCGGCGCTCGGTGCAATTGCCGCAAACAAATCCGGATGGGATAATCCAATATGCCAGACACCATGACCACCCATTGAGTGCCCCGTGAGATAAACACGGTTTTGGTCAATCTTAAAATTCTTCTTCACATCCTCAAGCACCTCAAGAAAATCCAATCTTCCCCAATCCTGCCAGTCAAAGCCATATCTTCTACGATTTGTTGGTGCTACAACATACGCCCAGTCTTTTTGTAAATATGATTTAACCTGGTTTATCGCTTCTACACCCGCACCATGGCAGGACATAATTAATGCATAGTCAAATTCAGGATTAAAATTTTTTGGTGGCAGGACTGCATAATACTGACAGGAATTATCTATCTTTGAAATAAATGTTCTCGCATAAGGCTCATCAGGTTTTCTTATCTTTATCCATACAGAGTCTTTTGCTTCATAAATGCTATTGTATACACGAATTCTGACTATCGTGCTATCTTCTCTATCTATCCTTTGTTTTGATTCTAATGTTGTAGGAATTTTCACCAATGATAAAGGCATAATCCTTAAAGATTCTTTTTCGGTCTTCTTTATATCATCTCCGTATATTTCGAGCTTTAAGTTATCTATTATCTGTTCGGTTGTATTCATAATCGGCAAGCCAATATAACCAGAATAGGTCTCTCCATAAATGAAATCAGGGACTGTAATATCTTTGACTATCATTAAAGATGCTGGGCTGGTTATAATTTTCAAAGAAAATGAATGTTCGCCATAACCGCTGGATTTCAGGATAATTTTGTTTTTGCCCTTGTTTAAGACGACCGGTATCTGGACATAACCATCCCTGTATATATCACCAGGATAGGTTCTGCCATTTAAAATAAAAGAACCCAATCCATGGGCACTTATAAGACCTGATTTTCTCTCCTGACTTTCAAATTCTCCATATACAATGCTTACGCAAGCAAGTCCAGCAACACCATAATAATCCTGGATTGTACCCCAGAGCACATTATTATATTTTATTTCTACATTTTCATTGTTGGTGTGGATGTTTCTCCATTTGACAATTCCACCCGAGACAAGAAAGCTGAAGAAACTCTCCGTATCTGGTTGAAATGTTTCATCAAAGAAATCAACATTCAAACCAGTTATTCCCTCCCGAGTGCCAACGGAAAACGGACCAAGATACCACCAATCATTTATTATGCTTGTATCTTTTAATGCATAAGGTTCTTCTATTAATACAATGACCATCAAAAATATAATCCCCATAATTTACTCTCTTTTTATTTTATCCGGTTTTAGTATTTAGTCAATTGACTTGAAAGGCTAATACGCTCCTAATTTCAAAAGTCAATTTTACTCGGTTATTGCAGATGGACATACCTCTTATTGAGAATATAAACCTAAATTTGAATTTTTTATTTGAACTTAAATGGCATCTTACCGGGCAATTTGCTGTGAGCCATCTTCTTCAATAAATCCCGTGCATAAAAGAACTGTTTCAGCAGCTGATTAACATCTGCGACAGTCGTGCCACTCCCTGCAGCAATCCTGCGTCTCCTTGAGCCATCAATCATTTCTGGATTTTGCCGTTCTTTTTTAGTCATTGAATTTATTATTGCTTCAATCTTTTTAAATTCTTTTTCATCAACATCCGCTTCTTTCACACCTGGAAGCATTCCCGCAAGTTTGGAGAGTGGACCGAGTTTTTTAACCGCCTTCATCTGCTCCATAAAATCTTCAAGGTTCAAATCACCTTTAGCAATTTTTTTCTGGAGTTTTGCCTGGTCAACCTCTTTTTCTATTGTTTTGACTTTTTCAACAAGGCTCACTACATCTCCCATTCCCAGAATCCGTTGGGCAATTCGGTCCGGATAGAATTCTTCAAGCCCGTCAATGTTTTCACTTATACCAATGTAGTATAAAGGCACACTGGAAACCTTTGCAATTGATAATGCTGCACCACCCCTTGCATCACCATCAAGTTTGGTAAGGATTACACCATCAAGTCCAACTTTTTCTTTAAATGTTTTTGCCTGGTTTACTGCATCCTGTCCGGTCATACCATCAGCTACGAGAATTTTGTAATCGGGTTTTACGGTGTTATTTATTTTTATCAATTCCTCCACAAGTTCTGTATCAATATGCAATCTTCCTGCAGTATCAATTATTACAAGTCCATAACCCTGTTTTTCCGCAGTCTCTTTTGCGAGTTTTGTGGTAAAGACCGGGTCACCATCTTTTAATGGAAAAACAGGAATATTATTCCTCTTTCCTAACTGGGTGAGCTGTTCAACTGCTGCTGGCCTTTTTGCATCGGCTGGCACCAGGAGCGGTTTTCTACTATTAAAACGATAAGCAATCTTTGCTGCAGTAGTTGTTTTCCCTACGCCTTGCAATCCAAGAAGGCTTATTATCGTTGGTCCAGTATTTTTAAAATTGATATGCTGTGGCTTGTTTCCTAATAATTCAACAAGTTCTTCAAAGACGATTTTCATCACTAATTCACCAGGATTCAATCTCTTATCAAGGTTTTGATTCAATGCCTTTTTCTGAATATTCTCAATAAATTCCTTCACAACCTGGTAATGAACATCGGCCTCAAGCAGGGTAATGCGCAAGTCCTTTAATATTAAATCTATTTCCGTGCGCGTGATACGACCATAACCAAGAACTTTGCGTCGGAAGATTTGGAATTTATCAGTTAAATTCTGGAACATCTCAAATCCCTTATCACCTTTTTATAATCCTTTGCTTTAAAAACACCTGCGCCTGCGACAAGTATATCTGCACCTGCGTGTGCAATGATGGAGGCATTCTCTCCATTTATTCCCCCATCAACCTGTATCAAACAACGTAAACGATTTCTATCAATAAAATTTCTTGCCTCCTCAATCTTTTTCAAAACTCCAGGAATGAATTTTTGACCATAGAATCCCGGATGCACGGTCATTATCAATAGATAATCAAGTTTGTCAATGTATTTAATCACTTTTTTCAATGGAGTTTCAGGATTGATGGCAATACCGGGATGGCATTTTTTCTTTTTCAAAAATTCTATGCTTTTTGGGACATCGGGAACTGTTTCTATATGGAATGAAATCCATTTTGCCCCACACTCAATAAATCTGTCATAATATTTTTCTGGCTTGATAATCATTAGATGGGCATCAAGTTCAAGGACTGTCATTTTATTTATTGCTTCAACAATCATTGGTCCGAATGTAATATTGGGAACGAATACACCATCCATAATATCAAGATGGATTAAATCTGCTCCTGCCTGTTCAATCGTCTTTATTTCTTTTTGCAACTTTGTAAAATCCGCCGCAATTATTGATGGCGCAATCTTCACTTCACCACCATTAAATTTATTGTATCACCTTTGTTTACTAACTGGTCGGGCTGTGGATTCTGAATAATGATTGTGCCTTTATCTCCTGTTCCTTCTACTTCCGTGATAGAACCAAGGATTAAATTTGAATTTTTTAAAATCACCTTTGCTGAATCAATTTTCAACCCAATCAAATTCGGTGCCTTTAATAAAATTCCCTTGCTGATAATAATTTTTATGGCATCGCCTTTTTTTACCTCAGTCTCTGGTTCAGGAACGGTCTGGATTACCCTCCCTTCAACGATTGAATCTGAAAATAGTGTGTCAATGTCACCGACTGAAAGTCCCAGACGGTCAATGATCTGCTTTGCCTTCGCAAATTCTAATCCTGAAAGGGCAGGTATGACAATTTTTTCCGGACCAAGGCTAACAGATAGATTGATTATCCTTCCGCTCTTAACTTTTGTATCAGGCAATGGATCCTGGATTATAACCCTGCCTTGTTCAATTATCTGATCATACCTTCTTTCCGTAACAACAGACTGCAACCCGGCCTTTTTCAATACAATTGTTGCGGAATCAAGCGGCAGGTCGCAGACATTTGGGACAATAATTTCTTCACCCTTACGCACAAACATCGGCATTAATAAAAAATTTGCCATCAAAAGCCCGATGATAAAAAATATAAGTATAATGATTAAATAAGTTAGAAACCTCTTCATTGGTCAAGGACAGTAGCAACGGTGAGGTCGATCTTTGAACCCTTCCTTGCCTTTGTCCCCGCGCGGGGAGTCTGCGCCATTACAATCCCCACATCAAATTCTGTACTCACTTCATAAGAGACACTGCCCACAACAAATCCCTTTTCTTCGATAATTCTCTTGGCAGTAGATAATGCCCTGCCAATGATTTTTGGAACTTCTACCATTTCAGCACCACCACTCAAGACGACTGTGACAGCGTCTCCCTTCTTTGTTTTTGACCCGGGCAAGGGTTGAGTAGTCACAATTTTATCTTTTTCAACTGTCGAACTCTCTTCAGTCTTTATATCACCAATACGCAGACCAAGTTCATTTAATTTTATTGTTGCTTCACTCAAACCAAGCCCTTTTAGGTCCGGGATTATCACACTGCTTGAACCCTTAGAAATGAAGACCGTGATGCTTGATTTGCTGCGGACGATGGAATTGGGTAACGGTGTTTGTCTGCAAATTTGATTATCCGAATATTTATCATTCTCCTCTTCACCTCCAACAACGAGCAATAAACCGCGATTTTCAGTAATTACCCGTGCTTGTTCAACTGTTGAACCGGTTAGATCAGGAATCACGACTTCCCCTGATTTCCCAACAGGCAAAACATAAAGAAATAATATACAAACAACGACCGAGGTTATCAGAGAAACAAGAAAAGAAACCAGAAAGATCTTTGTTCCATTATAATACATAAATCTCCTTTCCTTCTTCTTTTACAGATAAAAACGGAGAGGGCGGGATTTGAACCCGCGTTCCACCTTTCGGTGGAAACACGATTTCCAGTCGTGCTCCTTGGGCCACTCGGACACCTCTCCCGAAAGAGCGTTAATAGTCATAAGGTTTATCAGCACGATTGTAAAAATCAACTTTGTTTTTCTTCCTTCTTATCTTTCTCTTCTTCTTCAGAGGTTTCTATATCGTGCAACCCTTTTTTGAATTCTTTGACCCCCTTGCCCAAGCTCCGCGCGAGATCCGGAATCTTTCGCGCCCCGAAAAGTAGAAGCACAATCAGCAAAATCAGGAGAATCTCCTGCCAGCCTAAATTCATTAAAGCCTCCTTGAAAATAAGTATATAGAAAATCAACATATTGTCAAGGCGTGAGCCCTTGAGGGTTATATGTCGTTCCAACTTGAAAATAGCAATTTATTTTCCAACTTTAAAATCGCAACT
>CAZLGA010000093.1:0-6676 GCA_964559225.1 uncultured bacterium
GCTCAATGGTATTCTGCCCAGAATCATCAACAAGATAATCAGCCACACGCCAAAAGAGGGGGATTGCTCGTTATCACCCCCACCTTTTTCCTCTCCATCAAAGGATAGGAAAAAGTGAGGAGGACTCAGCTTGATTCTATTATAGGGATTTATCTGGAACAATGACATTTAATGCCTTGGGGATTATTGTGATTTCAACTTCCTCTGCCTTTTCTTCTTCACCATCAATATCTGCAGGAAATACTTTATTTGAGATAATTTTTAATTTTCTGGCACGCACTTGATACAACTTTTCATAAGACAAATGTCTGGCACTATATACGGGCAGTAAGATATTGCTAATGAACTTTAAAATATTCGTATCTTTCACATACAATACTTCAAGATAACCATCGCTTATACTTGCCATTGGTGCGATTTGCATCCCCCCACCAAAATATTTGCCATTTGCCGCACCAATAATATTAATATTACCTCCGTCTTTATTCGTCTCATCTATATTAATCTTTAAATAAACAGGCCTGGATATGATGAGGCCTGCAAGGCTGGATAAGAGAAATGTTAGAAAACCACCAAAACATTTAGGAATATGATTGGCGATTCTCACAACATTTCCGCCGAGTCCGACATCGAAGACATTGGCAAAATATCTTATCCAGGATTTATGCCTTAATTTAAATTTGACAATGCCAATATCTATTGCTGCGAGATTTCCTTTAAGTATTATTTCAATCGCCTTTTGGTAATCAAATGGAATGTTTAGGGTTCTACATAAATCAGCACCTGTCCCAGCCGAGATGATACCGAGGGCGGGACGGTTGTTAATGGAATTCGTGCATTCCATTATCCCATTTATGATTTCATTTATTGTTCCATCGCCACCAACGCTAATGATTAAATCAAAATTCTTTTTTACTCCATTTATTGCCAGTTCTTTTGCGTGGGATTGATACTTTGTTTCGGTAATATAAGTTTCGCAACTCGATTCTTTAAGATATTTCTGAATATTTTTTAATCTGCTGGTAAAACGATATGCACCAGCTTTAGCATTAACTATTACTTGAGCCTTCTGAAACATTTTTACTTTTCGTTATTTTTGTAGATTATAAATCCAACCGCCGAGAACAGAGCAATAAGGGAAATTATACTCCAGATGAAGATTGAACGACCGGGGAATGTATCAAGTAGAATACCTCCAAGCATTGGACCAAATGCCCAGCCAAAGGTCTGAGCAAGATTATAGAATGCAAGATATCGGCCTCGATTTTCTGGGTGGGCAATCTTTGATGCGTAGCTCTGACTGGATGGTGTTATCACCATTTCAGCAATTGTTATTAAAACCATTGAAAAAATGAGGGCAGGGAATCCATTAGCAAATCCAAGTGATAGATAGCCTATGCTGAATATTAATGAACCAATCCATAATGCCGTTAGTTCTTTTTTATCAGGAATGAAGTGGGTTATGAAATATTGAAATATGACAACCATAAATCCGTTGATGGAAAATAACACCCCAAGTTGACTTTTGGTTATTCCCACCCGATTAACTGAATAAATTGATAATGGTGATACAAGCTGTCCCCAGACAATAAATATACTGAAGGAAATCAATGTAAAGATGAGAAATTTCTGGTCATTAACCACAGATAATACTTCTTTTAGATGGAATGATAAAATAAGGGAACTTTGATTTTGCGACAGGACAGTATTTTCAATATTTTTATGAGATAAAGATTCCTTACAGTAATTCACTAAAATAGCCGTGGCAATTAACATACATAATGCAGTAACAAAGAAAAGATAGGCATATTCTATAGATGCAAGTAACCCACCGAGCGCAGGACCGAGTGCCCAGCCCAAATTCATGCCCATACGCAATAAGCCATACGCTTTTAATCGTTCATTTGTTTCGGTCAGATCCGCAACATATGCTTGTGATGCAGGGATATAGATTGAGAATAATATTGAGTTTAAGACAAGAAAGACGAATATGGTGTAAATATTATGCCAGCGTAAGATAATAAAACCCATAAAGGCAAATAAAAGAAATCTTCCAGATAATGAGCGGACCATTATAAATTTTCTGCCGAATTTGTCACTGACCTCACCACCGTACAAACCCACCGTTGCTCCGATTATCTGGGCAAACATCAACATTACGCCGATAATTGTCATTGAGACATTCAAAATGTTATTTAAATAGAGACTCATGTAAGGCATTGTTATTGAGAAACCAACTGCACTTATAACACTTGTGATAAACAGTCCCCAGATATCCCTGGGAAAGCCGCGGGGCAAAATCGAATCTAATTTCATTTAATGATACTATTCTACTTTTAGCAATTCAGCCATAGGATCCCAGAGGGGGAGATGGATTGGTTTTTGTTCAAATATTTTTTTTATTTCTTCAGGCAAATATTTTACATTGATTATCACTTCATAAACATAATCATCAAACCAATCATTATACATTGTATAAAAACCTTGGTCACCTTCATCTGTACCGTGACTGTTCTCAACAAGCCATTTTATTGTTTTATCACCTTTAATATCCACTCCAAGCATCACCATTGCATGATTAGAGGAACTGAATCGATAGAATATTCTGTTTTCTTTATCCAGTTTGAATTCCGGTTTGAAAAAGGCATCATAATTAAAAATCTGTGAACTCAAGATTCCTGTTTTACGGTCTCTTCCTTTTCCTATGTCACAGGCGAACCATACAGCTTCATTATTCAAAATGGATTTTTTAACCAGTTCCTTTATTATGTCAATATTAATATTTGCACTCTGGGGATTCGGTAAATCAAAGACATTGCGACAATTATCAAACTCATAAAGGCGATTAAACTCCCGTCCAGGATAATGTATCAATGAGACATAATCCTTTAATTTAATTCCGACTGTCTCTTTGTAGAAATCAAGTGGACTAAAACTTTTTGTCTCAAAAATTTTTCCATTTTTGTCTTCATATCGCCAAATAAATCTTTCTGGCGGTTCGGTGTAATGCATTACAAGGATTTTGTATATTTCTTTAAGTATCCTTAATTTATATGCCCTGAGTTCTGTATCATCAGACCCCTGTTTTGCCATTTTTCTTATAATGCTTGCTCCGGCAAGGATTTGTTCATTAATCACCCTGTTCATAAGCCAAGTGTTACTTGTGGGGTGAGTTTCAGGATACACATCTTTTGGCACCAGACCATATTTTTCAACAATGGCAACAAACCAGCTCCAGTATCCACCATCCTGGACACCCTCATCAAGGATTTCACTGAGTTCCCGGTCCAGCAGTTCACGGTCTTTTGTCTGTATCACAAATTCAAGGACAAAATTTGATTTCTCCAGTTTATCGTAGAATGCAATATAAGATTGTGAAAATTCAAAATTTTTTAGGTTATATTTTTTTATAACCGCAGGCCTTAATAGATTTAATCCTGCAAATATCCAGCATCTGCCACTATTTTTCTGGTCGGTAATACCTTTTGTCTCAATCTTATTGCTAAATAGATTATTGTGTTTCTTTAAAAACTCTCTATTCAATGTTAGTTCATGTAGTTCATTATTGGTCAGGGCGTTGATCAGCGCTGTATCTTCTATGCTTAATTCGAGGGAAGATTTCAATTCATTGAGTATCACGGTGTTTATCCCAACTTCTTTGAGATACTGGGAATACCCGGGAAGAAAACACATAGATGAAAAGATGATAATAAGGCAAATAATTTTATTTAAACGCATAAATGCTCCTTTTTATTATTTTATTAATACAACCTTGAGAGGACTTTAATGGTAATTTCTGCTTTCTAAAATTGTGAACTATTTCAACAGAATGACCTTTTCTGTATAAATCTTATTTGCGTAATCGGCTTTAATAAAATAGATTCCAGAACTCACTCCTCGGTTTTGGTTATCTTCGCCATTCCATATTATTAAATGCCTTCCTTTTTCCATTTTTCCATTTATTAATGACTTAATCATACGACCTGTTGCATCATAGACATTCAGTTTAATCTCTTTCTGCTCTGGTAGATGGAATAATATCCTCACTTTATTTGTAAACGGGTTTGGAACAGGATGATAGAGTATGAATTTATCTACAGGGGTTTTTTGATTATCAGTAATACCAGGTGTATAGTCGGTATAGACGCGCATCATAAAATCATATGGATACCATGCACGCCATCCATAATTTGAAGGTTCGGTCCAGTACCAGTATGATACGCTGTCTCTTGGGATTGTGTTATCCATTCCAACATAAGGAGCGCTTGGTGAATTTGATAACCAGTGGAGGACAAGCCAAAAGGGATTTGAATTATTGATAACGACTGGTGGGGAATAGCTTTTAACCGCCCAGCCGGGTCCTGAAGGAAATATGGTTTCGGGTGGTGCAATGTAAAATGGAGGGGTAAGTCCTGGTAGTCCTGAGGAATCAGCATGTAATGAAATGAGCATTGGTGAAGCACCACTTGCATAAAACTTTGCCTGAGTCACCACGAATGGCGCGGGCAAACAGGGAATCATTTTCTGGGCAAATTTGTTGTCATAGAAATTCGGGGACACATAACCGTAAACATCCAGATTACCATCATCATATAGTATTTCGGTTGTTATATTGACCTGCTCCATTAATGTATCATTGCGACGATTGTAATCGTCATTTACATTTGTGTAGAAATAGACAGAATGGATCTGGGTTGTCGCAGGTGTCCAGGCAGGACTCAACCAGATTGTGCTCGACTGGAGTGGTGTAAGATATGCCTGCCCATTACCAGTGTAAACAAGATTATTACCTGCATCATAAATCTTACATACGACAGGGATATTTTCTGAATAACTGCCATTGTTTGTAATCGTTACACGCGGTGGTCTTGTATAATTCAAAGTCAGTTCATTGAACGGAAATTCAATTCTTGATACCGCGCCATCATGAAAACAGATACTACCTTTCTTGAGCGTATCATTTGCGGGATATTGGTCCCCAGGAAGAGTAGTATAGACGACGGTCATATACCTGCCATACGCAGGAACTGTCCAGTTTGGCGAAAAATTTAATACCTGTTCGGCACCGGGCTGAAGGTTGTTTACGGAAGCAATGGATTGATAAAGTATTGAACCGAGAGAATCATAGATAGAAAAGTATGTATTAAAACTAACCGAGGCTGTCCCATAGTTTTTTACCGTTGCCTGAGGCATAATTGATTGTCCGACCTGTAAAAAATTACCTGGCAAGTTAATGGTCTTTACACCAACATCGTTTGCTAATTGGTCAACTATCCTGATGGCATATACCTCGCCACCATTTCCAAATTGTCTTGCGTGCACTGCTTTGCCACCTGCAGTAACGAATGAACCATCCTTTGAAATATCGACTGAAGTTAACGAACCAGGTTCATCAATATCGTCCAATAACTGGAATATTGGTGTAGAGGAGGATTTATTAAAGACTGTGAGCACATCTCCAAAAGTCCCCTGATATTGTCCCCATGATACCGCTGCACCTCTTTCTCCATTAGCAGAAAGTGCACACTCATCAATAAAATCTCCATACTGAGTGTATTCCCAAAGTGGTGTTGAAGAAGTTGAGTCATACATCAAAACCTTTCCGGAATAAGTGGGGTTATACTGGAATGTCCCTGCCATTATTGTGGCACCGTTATCAGATATTGCTACCGCAGTCACCCAGGGATGGCCTGTGTGATGTTCCCATTTTAATGTATAATTAGAGCCGGTCCAGCGATATAGATATACCCTGCCATTGAAATGCCCTTTTACTACATATTTTCCATCACCAGATATTTTTGCACTGGTTTGTCCAAAATTATAAAGAGAGTCGCGTCTTGTTCCATTAAGATTATATATATATGTCGCATAATAGGTTGAAATACAAAATACATTGCCATCATTCGAGATATCAAGTCCGTAAATACCACTGTTGGGAGAAAATGTAATTGTGCGGATTGTATCACCGTTCTGATTAAAGATAAAAAGTTTTCCTACATTAGATGTGCTTGCAAGTACCCCATAGATTGAACCATCGTCACTAACTGCAACCCCTGTTCCCTGTGAACTTGTAGCAATCTTGTAACCCGGTGGCAGGGTGAATCGCCATTTAGGAGCGCCACTATAGGCTGTAAAACTAAAAAATGGCTCACCAGTAGAACCGACGGCAATATCTTCTCCGGTAAAAGATGCGTCAACTGGAATATACCATTCAGTAAGCGGTAAAGGATATGTCCATAATGGAACATTATTCCCGAGTGTTCTATATAAACTTGTCCTTTTATTGTTCAGCCACCATCCTGCTTGAATAAACATTCCATTACCAGAAAGAGAGACATGCTCAGCAATGGCATATTGATGATTGCGATCAACCCATAAAGTTTCGGCGCGTGAAGGACCGTATATAACTGTTTGTGGTAATAATTTAGGTATTCCATTGCCCGGTGTGATGTATCTCATCCCGTTATTAGTAATTTCTATGTCTATTCCAGGTAGTCCATCGTCTTTAAGCACGCCTGAAAAGGCTATGCCAATCAAAACAATTAAAAAAATTAACTTTATCATTTAATCCCCTTTCAATGAATTATATTTAAAGAATTTTTGTTGTCAAGCACAACCAGAAATTGGCAATATACTTAAAAGTGTGGAAATTGATCTTGAAATTAAAAGAAAAAGG
>CAZLGA010000094.1:0-6565 GCA_964559225.1 uncultured bacterium
CCTACCGCCGTTTCTCAATGAACTATTTCTTTCTGAACAATGTCATGCTGAACTCGTTTCAGCATCTCAATATGTTGGGTAGGTTGTTAAGCATCTTTTTAGATTCCGAAACAAGTTCGGAATGACAAGAAGTGAAAGTTCGGTATGACAGTAAGGGATAGTTCGGAATGAAATGATAAAATGAAATGAGAAGATGAATGGTTCGAAATGACAAAGAATATGTTATTGGAATGATAAAAGGGATATAATCCTATTTCCTAATTTTAACAAGCGAAAAGTGAGGAGGAATCAGCCCTTGTATTTCTTGACAAAACTCTCACAATGAATAAAATTAAAGAAAAGGAGTCACCATGGAGAAATTGATTGGTAGAGTTACCCATTATTTTAATAAAATCGGGGTCGCGGTTATTGAAATGACCGATGATGAACTCAATGTTGGTGATACTATACACATAAAAGGTCATACGACTGATTTTAAACAAATTGTAAATTCTATGCAGATTGAACATAAACCGGTGGAAAAAGCAAAAAAAGGTGAGAGCATCGGTCTAAAGGTTGATTCAACTGTTCATGAGAAGGACCAGGTTTATAAGCTGATACCGGAATAGGACATATTATATAAAGATTGAGGTTTTAAGACTACAAATATTACAACCGACAGACGAAACAATTATCTCTGAGCATCGTCTACCCGTAGCAAATATTATGGCCCTTTGGTTCATTGTCTTATTGATTACGGTTTTACCGCGTCTCTTTCGTATCCTCTATCCCTATGCCTGGTTTGAAGATTCTGTATATTTATACCATGCATTTGCTTTCAAATCAGGATTAAAGCCATTTATCCAGACCCTCTGTGTCCATCCCCCAACAATTGAATACCTACTTGCTGGATTATATAATATCTTTGGAATCTCCTATCGTGTTGCTGAAATTATGACTGCAATCATTATTGCAATCTCAACAATTTTACTTTTTGATATTGCCCGCAGGCTTTTTGATAAATATATCGCTTTATTCGTTATCGCTCTTTTCAGTCTCTCTTCTCTGCTTTTTCGCTATCATATTTTTGAAAGAGAAATTTTCACACTTTTCATTGCAATCTTAGTAATGTGGTTCATTGTTTGCAGAGATTCTAAACCATTGAATTGGTTTTTTATCGGCATTCTTACGGGCATTGGAGCGAGTATTAAATTATCAGGATTATTTATACTGCCCGCTGCCGTCATATATTGGGGGTCAAAAGAAAAATTTAAAGCAATCCTATACCTATTGTCAGGATTTTTTATTATTGCTATTGGTCTCTATGGTTATCTTCTGATTACCTACAAAGACCCTGCTTTTTATCAAATTTTTCGTTTTCATTTTTTTAAAGGTTATGACACCGCAATCAGTGCAAGATTTTTTGACCCATTTTTGATAAGTTTGAATTATCTGTGGATTTTGGGTGCAGGTGGGATTATTTTATGCTTTTTCGTTGATAATAAATTTCTTATTTTTCCGCTGGTGATATTCTTTGAATACTCATTGTTCTTTCTTTTTATAAGTTTGACTTGCTGGCCACACAATATGATTGACTTATTGTTGCCATTGACAATTGCGAATGGATTGACCATTTACTATTTAAAAACCCTTTGCTGGAGAAAAAAGGAAAATGTAATACAATTCATTATTATCGTAGTCTTGGCAATTTTTTTTATATATAACGGAAGTTTGAATCTTTCCCATTATCAGGGACTGGGCTATATCCCACGCGCCGAAGTAAAAAAATGTGCGAACATTATTCAATCTAAAACGTCGCCCAATATGCCGGTTCATATCTCTAATTATCTTGCGGTTGAAGCACAGCGATTAAAGTTAATAGATTATGAAGAATGTATCGGTCCGTATCGTCTAATGCTGAAAATTATACAAGATAAAAATAACCCCTCCATAAAAAATATTAGATTTCATAGCTGGAGACATCTAATTGAAGAAACTCTGATATTATGGCGTTATGAAATTGATGAAGCAGTAAGACAAAAACAAATTGCCTGCGTTGTTTGGGATAAAATATTTCCGGAATGGTCTTTGATGTATAAGTTAGATAGATACCTTGAAAACGAAATCAAAATCTTCTCTGGTTCAGGTTACAAGGTAGTATATAATAGTCCGTATTATACAATATGGATAAACGATCAATGAATTTTAAAAATTTTCTTATCATAATCACATTGTTGATAATTTATTCGATTTCAATTCAATATCGGATACGTTTGAGTAAAAATCCTGAATACTATGACCCTGAAGACCCCACTGCCTTTTACTGGACCGAGAATGCATTACAATATCATTATGCAGAACTTGTAGGTAATGGTAAATCAATTCCTGTTTTTGACTCAAAACTACAGGCACCCGAGGGTGTAAAGGTTTTCGAAAATCTCACAATTTTTATGGAATATCCCTGTGGCTGGCTATATAGATTCTTGAAACTAAAAGAAAGAAACATTCTTTTTCATACCTGGGCAATAATCTTTATTGCTGGTTGCGCAAGTTTAGGTATTTTTGCAGTCTATCTGCTCAGTAGAGCAATAGGTATAAACCATTTTTACTCAATAATCGCAGGTCTATTATTTAATTTCTCGCTGGTGGCAGTAGGTCGTTCCACATTTGGTTTTCTAAACGAAGACTTCACCCTGCCCTTCATCATCTGTGGAATTGCTGGATATTTTTATGCATTAAAGAATCCGAAGCATAAAATCTTTTTTTCAATTTTATCCGGCGTATGTTTTCTTATCAGCCTTTGTTCCTGGCATTTCTCAAGATTCGTTTTTCTTGTGTTTATTCTCGTGGCAATCTTCAATCTTTGGATATTTGAAAAAGGTTTAAAGATAAAAGAAAATGCGGTTATACTCTTCTATACAATATTAATACCATTTATCGGAAGCATTTTTGTGCCCGTATTAAAAAGCAGACTTTATTTCATTTCAGTCCCATTTGCATTGGGTTTCGGGGTGATATTAGGTATTTTTCTCTTTGCTGCGAAATCTGTAAAACCTTTAATATCTTCATTTCGGGGCTGGTGCTCAATTATAACTGGTTTGGTATTTCTCATCACTTTTGTAATAATATCAAAAAGTTTAAATATTGAGGCTGAATATGTCCATGTCTGGTCTCTGATTAAAAACAAGATCAAATTTTTCGGAATTAAACCTGCTAATCCAGAACTGCTTGATTATCCAGCCCGGTCATTGTGGATTGAGGCATTTAACAGTCCACATCCCGTAAGTCTATTCAAAAATCTATTTCCCATAATTATCCCCGCTATATTTAGTTTTATCTATCTATTAAAAACCAAATTTGCTGAATCAGTTATCAGGCAATTTATTTTTTTATGCATACTATTTTTCTTGAGCTATATTATGATCGAAAGGATGGGAATAGTAAATAACTATTTTATTTCAATTCTTGGTGTCATAATCGGAACGATAAAATTAACGAAAAATCAAAAATTTTATAAATATCTTATGCCCTCGGTCATTATGCTAATATTTCTATTTAATTTTTATCAAGGATATAATCTTCACAATCCAACCGGATATATAAAATTGCTCCGCAAAATATTTGGCAACGAGACGACAACTGAGATATACAACTGGCGTTTGAACAATGCTGAAGTTGTGAGATTTATAAAATACAAAACCCCGGAGGATGCAATATTATTATCTTCATTTGGGGTTGGACCGCTCATCTTTACTTATGCCCAGCGCGCGATTGTTCTCCAGCCAAAATTTGAAGTAAAAAATTGTCAAAAGCGCGTAAGAGAATTTTTTGAATCAATTTACAGCATTGAAGATGATTTTTACAACTTCTGTAAAAAATACAAAGTCAATTACTTTTTGTATGACATAAAGATGCTACTTGATAATTCAAGTGATGGAGGCCGTTGGATCGCGGGAAATACTAAGATTAAACCCAATTCCACTGTTTTCCTTATGCATTTTTCCCCGGAAGATTTAAAACATTTTGAATTAATATATCAAAATAACTTTTATCGGTTGTACCGGGTTATTGGAAAAAATGAATCCAGAACTTTTTTGAATTTTGTCTATCACCTAATATATGATCTAAAGGCTTTCGGGAATCAAACAAAAGAAATAGAATTTTTTGATGATCGTTATACCAATGAGGTCATTGCACGAATTAGAAAAGCAAAATCGTTATTACAGCAGGCGAATGCAATTTTAATCAGGGACCCAGAAAGGGCAAGCCAATTGATGGAAAAATCAATTGCTTTGTATCCTAACTTGATTGGTTCTGCTACAACATTGGGAATAGCCTGCGCCTTGAGCGGCAGAATAGAAATGGGTTTAACTTTATGTAAAAAAGAGGTGGAAATAAACCCTTTGTTTCCGCTTGGACGCTACAATCTTGCTTATTGTCTTTATCTTAATAACGATATTTATGGAGCAATTAAAGAATTAAAAGAAGCCCTGATATTAAATCCCAATTTTTCCTTTGCCCTTGAGATGTTAAAACAACTACAATATTGAAATTTTAGCATTAATACCCAAGCCGAATTGGTTGACTATATATTTTGTTCCTTCATTATTACCCCAGAGCCAATTAATTTCCGGAATAAATTCTATATCTCTACCAATTTTTAATCCAAAACAATGCCCAAAATGGGATATATATCTTGGTGGTCTGTCAGAATGTTCCTGGCGGTCGCGAAAGTGCATTGAATAAATAAATTTCGGTGTATATAAGAATTTAATATTTTTGACCAAATGTTTTTCTAATAAGAAATAGCCATATAAATCGTAAACATAGTCGGTTATATAACCTATCCTTGTTCCCTTCATATACCCAAAACCAAGTTTAAAAGCACTGACAACGATTTTTTCAAATAATTGATATTTGATTGACAAAACACCCGCAGTTGGATATGAGTATTTCATCTCAAATTCCAATTTTTTTATGAGGCCGGTCCTTGCCCAGATATCAAATCTCCTTTCGTCATAGGCGATTGTATCATGGGTCCTGCTGTAAATGCAATAATTATCAATTCCAAACCCGATACTATATTCGCCAGGATTCAGATATTCTGCGTTATCAAAAGTAGAATAACTCTGAGTCCAAGTAAAGGGTAAGTTCTGGCTTATAATATATAAAATCAAAATCATTTCAATGTGCTCCTTGTCTTTTAAGGACGGTAAGAATTGTTTTCAAAAATATTTTTAAATCCATTCTTAATGAAATATTATTTATGTATTCAAGGTCATATTCAAGTTTTTTCTCCACATCTTCAATCGTCCGGTCATAAGAGTATTTTACCTGAGCAAGTCCTGTAATACCTGGATGAACAGTGTGGCGTAAAGGATAAAGGGGTATTTGCTTGACAAATTTTGATACGAAATGAGGTCTTTCTGGTCTTGGACCAACAAAACTCATATCGCCTTTAAGGACATTTATCAATTGCGGCAATTCATCCAATCTAAACGGCCTCATTATCCTTCCCATACGCGTAATCCTTTTATCATCTTTTTTTGCCCAAACCGGTCCTGTGTATTTTTCTGCATCTTCAATCATAGAGCGGAATTTAATCAACGAAAATTTCTTTCCCCTAAAACCCACCCTTTTTTGCGTATAGAAAACTGGTCCTGGAGAATCAATCTTTATCAGTAGTGCAATCATTCCTATTAAAGGAGACAGAATTATTAACGCAATTGCCGCAAGCAATATATCAGTTAGTCTCTTTAAAAACCTATCCCAGGTAGAAAGCGGATGAAATATTATTTGAAGAAGATTTGAATCTGGAACTTTTTTAATAAGAAAATGTTGATATACAATGGCATAAAGTTTTGGAGAAACAAAAATATCGTAGTTACCTTCTGTGAAATGGGATATCAATTGTAAAACTTCTGCCTGCGTATGCCCATTGCTTTCAATAATAATCCCATCGATTCGGTTTTCTTTAAAAATTCTTCTGGGCACATCAGCGGTCACTTCTGAAAAATTTATTTCTTTTACTGCGGAAAATCCATTATATTCACAATCCGATAACCCATCACCATTTTTAAAGAGGATAACCTTTCTGGGCTTTTTTTTCACATATTCTCCGAGCAAACCCCATAATAGGAATCTCCATAATATTAAAGAAGAAAACATTATACTATAAGCAGGTAAAAACCCCTTTGCCTTGAAGAAATCAACATTCATTAAATAGGCGAACGAAAGCAGTATTGCCATTCCTAATATAATTGCTTTAAGTAGACTAAAAAGACCGTTCATTATCTGTATCTCGGAACGAGTTCTATATAAATCAAAAGAACGGAATATGAACAACCAGAAAAGCATAAGCCCGATGTTCGCTAATATCGCGTGCTCGCTCGTGGCAGACTGGTTTATTTCAGATGATTGCCATGCAATAAAAAATAAACCAAATAAGAGTAAAATATCACCAAAAAGGGTAATTGATAATTCAGCTTTTCGTGCCATCTAACATCTTATGCGCCCCTATCCGACCTCCCAATCATACTACCATTATATTCAAAATCTAAAAATTGTCAATAGGCCGATTTAAATC
>CAZLGA010000095.1:0-6320 GCA_964559225.1 uncultured bacterium
TAGTTCTTTAATCATATCTAAATTATACTCAAATTCAACATAGGAGGTATAAATGGTTGAAGGCATGGAAAAGACCTTGAATCCGGGCGAGATTTTATTCAATGAAGGGGATAAAGGCGATGTGATGTACTTAATAAAAGAAGGGCAGGTAAAGATTACTAAGGGTAAAGGTCAGGATGAGCGCGTGCTTGCGGTATTGAAAGAAGGCGATTTTTTTGGGGAAATGGCAATAATAGATGGTTCACCCCGTTCCGCAACGGCTACTGCAATATCAAAGACTTCTTTATTGATCATTGATAAAGAAACCTTCCGGTCAAAGATTCGTGAAAATCCTTTAATTGAATATATCCTTGAAACTTTGACCAAACGTTTACGCAATGCCGATGAACAGATTAGACTTCTGACAATAAAAAGTGAAGAAAGGAGAGTTGTTGCTTATATTATCACCAAGGCAAAGGAACTTGGAAAGAGCACACCCGAAGGGATTGAAATTACTCCATTTTCATTTGAAAGTATGGCACTTACTACAGGCATTGAATTAAGCAAATTAAAAGATTATGTAGATAAACTCTGTCAGGTCAATCTTGTATCATTGAAGAATAACAGTCTGATTATAAGGGCGGTTGAAGACCTTGATGATTATCTTCGTTATATTGCACTCAAGGAGAAGTTTGAAAAAGTATAATTAAAATGGCGCTCAGCTTAACAGATCGCAAAGAAAAAGAGGCAGAATTAAAAAAGCTGCAGGATTTACTTAGTTCGAGTGAAGTATTGAAAAATCCTAAAGAATACGCCAGTATTTCTAAACAGTATAAAAAAATCCAGCAATTGCTCCAGAAATATGAAGAACACGAAAAAATTACAAAGGAAATAAAAGAGATTGAAGACATATTAAAAGGTGATAATCCTGAACTGCGCGAACTCGCTGAAATAGAACTTGTTAACCTAAAAAATAAATTAGAGGATATCGAGCAGGATATAGATAATTTTCTGAATCCTTTTTATGAAGAATATCAGAAAAATTGTATAATTGAGATTCGGGCGGGTGCAGGTGGGAATGAAGCAACTCTTTTTGCTGCCGATGTCTTCAGGATGTATACAAAATACATTGAGAAAAAAAGGATGAAGTATGAAGTTCTTTCTTTTCATCCAAGCGACCTCGGTGGATTTAAAGAAATTATCTTTCTTGTTTCAGGGAATAATGCTTATGGAACATTTAGGTTTGAGAGTGGTGTGCACAGGGTTCAACGGATTCCAGTAACTGAAGCAAGCGGCAGGATTCATACTTCAACAATTACGGTTGCAGTTCTACCTGAAATAGAAGAATCACAGATAGAAATCTCACCAGATGATTTAAAGATTGATACCTTCAGGGCGGGTGGGCACGGCGGGCAGAATGTTAATAAAGTTTCATCAGCTGTAAGAATTACACACATTCCTACTGGAATCACCGTTGCCTGTCAGGACGAACGCTCCCAGCATCAAAATCGGGAAAAGGCAATGAAGATCCTCAGGGCAAGGCTCCATGCGTTAGAGTCAGAAAAAAAATTTCGTGAGATTGAAAACCAGCGCCGGCGTCAGATCGGTACCGGCGAGAGGAGTGAGAAAATAAGAACCTACAATTTTCCGCAGAACCGCATCACTGACCACCGCATAGGTCTTAATTTATACAATTTACAGAATATCCTTGATGGGGAACTTGATGAGTTAATAGACTCATTAAAAAAATATGAAAGAAGTATTAAGGAAGTTAAGTAAAGAATTCAATCTGAGTATTAAAGAGACTGAATTACTTGCTTCAACATTGTTAAAAAGACCGAGGTTTGAAATATACCTTAGCCAGAAATTCGATCCAATGCTTGTTAAAAATCTGAGATTGAAGTTTACTTTAATAAAGAATGGTGTTCCGGTTGAATATATCACAAAACAAGTGCAGTTTCTCAAATATGTTCTTGTGTTGTATCCCGGGGTCTTCATACCAAGGTTGGAAACCGAATATTTTGTAGAACAAATTTGTAAATTGATTGAATTTAGACCCCGGAGAATATGTGAGATTGGAACCGGATGTGGTGCAATCGCTATCGCCCTTGCCGATTTTTTTAAAGAAGCAGAAATCTTTGCCACCGATATTTGTGAACTGGCATTGCACAATGCACAGGAAAATATTTTGAAATATAATTTAGGTAACCGCATTAAATTAATCAGGGCTGATCTTTTTACTGCATTCAAAAAAGGAACCTTTGATTTAATTGTATGTAATCCTCCCTACATTTCAAGAGAAAGGATAAAAGAATTACCAAAAAGTGTGAGAGATTTTGAACCGAGAAGGGCGCTGGATGGGGGTGCAGGAGGAACTGTGTTTATTAAAAAATTGATCGACCAGGGACATATTTATTCAAAATACTCAACGAATATTGCCCTTGAGATTGATGAAGACGAAATGAAAGACCTTGATTTGTATCTTAAAAGACAATGCGAAAAATTTTTCTTTTTCAAAGATTTATTTGGTAAAATCCGCTATTTATTCATCGGGAGATTCAGTAAATGCGCTATGTAAGATTGGTAATAAACAAAAAAAAGCCTGATGCCGATAAAAATCTAAAACTTGCCGTAAGAATCTTAAAACAGAAGGGGTTTAAATTATCAAATAAGCCAGATTTTGTAATAGCGTTGGGTGGAGATGGTACCCTTCTCACCACAGCAGCAGAGTATGCACATAATGATATACCAATTTTGGGTGTGAACTTAGGGGGGCTTGGATTTCTTACCGATGTAAAATTTTCACAATTCAGAAAAATTCTTGATGCAATCAGAAAAAATCATTTTCAGATTGAAAACAGAATGATGGTATGTGCTGAATTAAAAAATGACTTTTTATATGCACTGAATGATATTACTATCTGCACCAATGCACCGGGCAGGGTAGTTGAGTTTTCCGCCAATATAAATGGTGAATACATTTGTCGATTTGTCGCTGATGGCATAATAGTTGCCACGCCCACGGGCTCAACTGCCTATTCCCTTGCTACCGGTGGACCGATATTACTGCCGAACAGTGAGGCAATAATTATGACTCCAATCGCACCCCATACACTTTCGGTAAGGCCCATTGTCCTACCTTCAGATTCTAAGATTGAAATCCAGGTTGGCAAAAAAGGAAGTGCCATAATCGTTGCCGATGGACAGAGAAGCAAGATCTTAAAAACCGGTGACTATGTAAAATGTTATAAGTCGCCATATTATGTGAAATTGATAAAACCACGCAATTCAACTTTTTTCAAAACCCTGAAAGAAAAATTGAAATGGGGTGGAAGAGAAAATGCTTAAATTCTTAAGGGTAAAGAATTTTGCCTTGATGGAAGAACTCGCATTAAATTTTGAACCCGGATTGACCGTAATCACAGGCGAAACCGGTGCCGGAAAATCAATGATCGTTGAAGCAATAGCTGCGCTCTGTGGTGAAAAAATAGATGAAGTTTCAATAAGAACAGGTAAAGACTATGCAGAAATCACAGGCATTTTTAAACCAAATTCTGAAGTTCTCGGTCTGTTAAAAAAATATAATATTGAGATGAATGAAGAACTTATAATCAGAAGAAGGATTGAAAGGGGTAAAAGGCAGTTTGCATATATCAATGACCAGATTGTAAGTCTGTCGCGTTTAAAAGAAATTACTATAAGTTTGCTTGACCTTGTTGGTCAGTATGAGAATCAATCGCTATTCAATATATCAAACCACTTAAAACTTTTAGACCGATTTGCCCGAATAGAAGACCGCCTTGTAGAATATCAGAAAATTTTTGACGCACACAAGAAATGTCAGTTAGAACTTAAACAACTTGTAACATTGCAAAATGAGAAGAACCAAAAATTAGAAAATCTAAGATATGAAATTGACGAGATTGAAAAGGCGAATTTGAAACCAGATGAAGAGGAGACTCTTATTGAAGAAAAAACTCTTTTGCAGACTGGAGAAAAACGCGCCCGTTTAATTGACGAGATAATCCCACGCCTTTATGAAGCAGAATCTTCGGCTTATGAAAATCTTGCATCAGTAATCAGATTTATTGAGGAACTTGGCAATTTAGATCCCAGGCCCTGTATAAAAAATTTGAAGGCCATTCTCGAGAATAGTATAAGCAATATTGAAGAGGTTTACAGACAATTGATTGACTATCGCGAAAGTATTGACTTCTCAAGAGAGCGGTTTGAAGAAGTGATGGAAAGGCTTGATTTGATTGGAAGGTTGAAAAAGAAATACCGAAAAGACATCAATAAAATGATTGAATACCTAAGGGTTGCCCGCGCAGAAGTAGAAAGATTGGAGAAAAGTGATATAGAAATTGAAAACCTCCAGCAGCGATTACAATTACTTTCCAAGGATTTGCAGACGATTGCTAATGAATTATCAAAAAAGCGAAAGATAGCAGCAAAAACTATGGAAAAAGAGGTGGTCAAAATCCTAAACCGATTGGGGATGGAAAGGGCGAAATTCCAGATCAATTTCTCAGAAAAATCACTTGATGAAACTGGTGTGGATAGTGTTGAGTTCTACATCTCCACAAATCCCGGTGAAGAATTGAAACCGCTAAACAAGGTTGGTTCAGGTGGTGAAATCTCAAGGATGACCCTGGGATTAAAAACTATTCTTTCTGAGGCAGATCATATCCCCATAATAATATTTGATGAAGTTGATACGGGTATCGGCGGCAGAATTGCAGAAGCAGTTGGTGAACTCCTTTTTAATCTTAGCAAAGACCACCAGGTGATTTGTATCACCCATCTTCCACAGATATCGATATTTGCTGATAATCATATTCTGGTCAAAAAAGAAATAAAAAAGGATACAACACAGGTAAATGTATTAAAGCTCGATGAAGATATGCGTAAAATGGAGATCGCCCGCATGCTCGGTGGCAAAGAAATTACAAAGAAGACCATAGAGCACGCTGAAGAAATTCTCCAGAAACGGAGAAAAGGTGGATAAAAAATTTACAATTGCAAACGCTATTACACTTTTCCGATTTTTACTCCTTCCATTAATTATATATTTTCTTGTAAAAAAAGAACGCATCATTGCATTTATAATAATGCTCGTCGCACTCTCTTCTGATGTAATTGATGGATATATTGCAAGAAGGTTTCATCAGGAGAGTGATCTGGGCAGAGTTATTGATCCACTATGTGATAAGATTTCTCTCGTAGTCATACTTTTGACTCTTTTACTGATTAATTCTGTCCCACTCTGGGCAGTTATTATAATCGCCTTGAGGGATATATTAATCCTTGCTGGCAGTTATATCTTATTCAGACAAAAGCGGACTGTATACAAATCAAATTTTTTTGGAAAAATCACAGGCTTTCTCTTTGGGTTGATGATTCTTGCATTTACCTTGAATCATCAGCAAGTCGGGATGATTGCTCTTTATATTTCTATACCATTTATGCTTGGTGCATTTATCACATATTGCCAGAGATTTATTTTGACTATCCGTCAAAATAATTAAGGAGGAAAATAAATGAAGCCAATCTTTTTCACAAAAATGGAAGGCACGGGGAATGATTTTGTAGTTATTGATAACCGCGAAGAACAATTCAGTGAAGTTGTTAAAAAAGACGAAATAAAAGGGACGGTAATCAAAATGTTAGACCGTCATTATGGTATCGGTGGCGATGGATTGATTCTCATTGAAAATTTCAAAGGTTATTTTTTCAGTATGAGGTATTTTAATCGGGACGGAAGCGAGGCAGATACCTGTCTTAACGGCGCAAGGTGCGCTGTCAAATTTGCACAGCGATTAGGTATTATTGAGGACAAGGGAAAATTTTTAACTCCTGCCGGGCCCATAGGTTTTGCATACCAGCCTGAGAATATCAGCATTGAAATTCTTCCACCGATGGATATAAAACTAAATTTCAATCTAACTATTGCGCGAAAAAAACACAAGCTTTCTTATCTTAAACTTGGTGTGCCTCACACAATTATGTTTGTTGATTCCTATGATGATATAAATATTGTTGAACTCGGCCGCGCAATTCGTAATCACAAGGATTTTCAACCAGACGGAACAAATGTTAACTTTGTCAGGGCAGATAAAGATGAAATATTTGTCCGCACCTATGAACGCGGTGTTGAAGATGAAACCCTTTCTTGCGGCAGTGGGGTAGTTGCCTCTGCCTACATTGCGGTCAAACTCTTTATGACAGAATCTCCGGTTAAAGTCATAACCCGGGGTGGAGAATTGACCGTGACATTAAAAGAAAAATTGTATCTTGAAGGCCCCGCAAATATAATCTACGACGGCACATACTATATCTAA
>CAZLGA010000096.1:0-5601 GCA_964559225.1 uncultured bacterium
TAAACTGACAATTACCACAATCATGCGTCACATAATCAAGACCAGGTGTACCAACTACAAACATTAATGTCTTGTCCCATGAATATCCACCATCCGCAGTGATATGGAGTGTGAACCCAATCTCTGTGCCATTCGGTGTATTTGAATCTGCAACCATTTTGTATGGATCACTGTTGTTGTTTGCAGAGCCACCAGCAGAGATATTGCCGAAAAATGAAATAGAATCGATTATCGTTACATATTGACTATTCGTTGTTGCCCTTAAAACAGCATTGACATTTGTAGCATCTACACTTCCAGCATTAGAGAGTATTGTAATAAGTTCTGCATATTCGCCCGGATCCCAAATACCATTATTATTCTGGTCGTTAAGTGTCTTGTTGGCAATGTAAATATAAGGCTGATTTGCGGGTGAACGTCGCACCCGCATCTCCGGATCACCGAATAAATTTAGTTCAAGACCACAATAATGCCATGGCTCGCAGGCTGGGTTATTCCATATAAGATTTCGGTAATGGTTTTTTGATGCACCATGAAGAATACCAATACAGAATGTATCTTTTAGAAGAACTGAATAAAAACAGGTATCCATTTGCTCTGATGGTCCCATAGCTGGTGGTGAACCCCAACCATATCTGGAATTCATTATGGTAGCAACACAACCATAATCATCAGTCACAAGCGCCTCAGCAAAGCAATCATTGTATTCATCAAAATCACCTGTATGGCAGGCAATAGAATTCATAACCGTAGGCATCGTGTTTGTGAGATATGGAATATCAGATATTGTAAAAACAGGTGAACCAGATTGGGTATAAGTACCATTTTGGTCACCGTGTGCTGCAATATGCATCAAATTATAATTTTGGTTAAAGGCGTTTCTGGTTGCTGGAGCGATTTGATCTTCAAGTTTTGTCACAATCCAGCTCGGAAACTTATTGCCAATTGCGTTATTCACCACACGACCGTGATAATTATATTGTGAAAATAACATAACTGAAGACAACAAAATTTTCTCAATATAACTTGAAGGGGGATTATAAATATATGTTGAATCCTTATTAAGGAAATAATTAATTTCTGTTGTATCATCGACTGGTGGCCTACCCACATAGATATCAAAATAACCATCAACGCCATCCCCGGTTGCTTCACCATATTTATGATTGTTATTAGCATCCCAGGTTCCATCAAGATCTGAGTAATAGTAATCAGAAGCAAGGTAATATGGTGAATAGTAATCACAGTAGGCATCACGCTCGGGCACAATATTATTGTCACCACCCAATACTGCAAAAATGAGTCCCTGGTTTGTGAAATAGTCTTTCAAAAAATTTCTTATCTTCTCTGGATTGTCATATCCTGTATAATTTGCATATATCCAGTCAGTAGTAAAAACCTGTGCCTGATAACCAGCAGCAGTTTTCCAGTTAGCAAGTCTCTGCCATGATGATTGAAGGGCAGAACTTGTTATTATTGCATAATTGCAAGCCTGGTTTGGTTCTGGTTTGGTTGGTGGCGAAAATCTATCTATATCCCCGGGATTAGCAATAATTCCTCTTACAGCCTGGGCAAAGACAGACTTCTGTTTTTCAGTAAGCGAAATTGGTTTATGAACACCTTCTTTGTATTGTAATTTTATAGTAATCTCTTTTGTAAGAATAATTTTTTTCTCTTTAGGGTTGTACTTTATTGGATTTAAAAATATTCCTGCAATTCTGTATCCACTCATTGAACCTGAGGGGAATGATATTACATCCCTTTCTGGATAAGGAGTTGAAGAATTATACACCTCGGGCAACGGCTCAACGAAAGGTATATCAACCTTTATTGATATCGGCCTTGGTGTCTGAACAGGGCAGATATTATATCTTCCACGAATCTCCTGAGTTTGCTTTGAAACAATCTCTACATTGGATATTTCAGCGTCTGGCGGTATAACAAAGTTAGCAACCACAAAAGGAATAGAAGGTTTACCAACCTCCATATTTGAAACACCATCCCTTATCTTGATAACATCATATCCATTGTATTCAGCAAAGATGAGGTCATTCGCTGAAAAATGGAAGGTGTGCTCTATTGTTCCACCAAAAAATAATCCAGGAATAGATATAGCCAAACATAATAAATTCTTTTTCTTCATTGTTATCTCCTTTTTAGTTCTGTCTCATAAATTGAATGTCTAACGCGGATTGCAGAACAGGTGTGCACAGATAAAAACAGATTTTCTGCTCCACATAACCCCACAACTTCCTAACTGCATTGGTAACTCTCTGTCCCAAAAACACCCCTTTACACAAATTGGGAATTAGTCGTAGGTTGAAGAACCGCTTGTATTTATCTCAACAATACCACTTTTTCTATCTGCTTAAAATCTCCAGTTTCTAACCGCACAAAATAAACTCCTGCTGGCAACCTGCGACCTAAATCATCATCACCAGACCAGATAATTGCTGATTGATAATCTCCGCCACACTGATTGGCGGATAAGTGGTTTAATAATTTAACCAATCTACCACTTGCATCGTAGATTTTTATTGGAATTTGATCCATAGCAGGCAGATTGTATCTTTCTTGAAATTTTGTCCGCATTTGGTAGACTGGAATTTGGAATTTAATATTGATGTTGTTCCATGAAGGATTTGGATAAATCGTAAGACCTGGTATGCTGACATCATCAGATGGAATCTCCGTAACTCCCACTGTAGTGAAGAATCTTATTGCATCAAGGTCAAAACCAGCGTATTGTCCTGATGAAGGACTACCATCATCAACAATCCTCAGATATCGCGATTCGGACAAACCCGCTGTTGATAAATCAAAATCCCGGGTTCCAGTTCCTGTACCACAATTATACCATGGTCCGTTCCAGTTGTTTGATGCGTAAACTGTATATCCTTCGGGTGTCCCATCATTTCCTTCATAGACTGTAAAATCATTTCCCGGAATATTTACAATTGGTGTATTTGGTCCCATGTCAAGCACAATATATCCACCTTGTCCCAAAGAAAAGAAAATATTATCATTCATTCCCAGAGCAGATCGCGGCTGGGTTTTATTCCCTTGTTGTGCATGTTGAACATAACGGCAAAGCACAACCCGGAAGGCATAAAGCCAATTTGAATCGGGCACAAGTTTTATCTCACCTAAATTAACACTTCCTGTTGGTGGTATAATGACATTGTTTATGGTCTTAGGTACATAGCCATTTGCGGAAACCCTTACGCTATATGTTCCGGGTTGTATCATCTTATGGAAGTCACCGAGATGAGAATCGGAATAAATACACACCCTCTCGGGTGATAGAATTTCAATCCGTGCATACAACGGCACATTGGTAATTGAATCCTTCACCACACCTTCTATACCCCAACCTGCCCTATTACACATCTCCATCAATGCATCGCGATTGTCATAACAGATTTGGTCGATTTGAGACGATTGAGATGGCTCAAGCGTTTCTATTGTCCATGCAAGTGCCCCAGAAGTGCCGAATGTATAATCCTGTAATGAACCACACACCTGATACCAATCAAAGCCATTG
Organism: uncultured bacterium; assembly: GCA_964559225.1. Classification (GTDB taxonomy): domain Bacteria; phylum Hydrothermota; class Tepidihabitantia; order SM23-42; family JAOAFX01; genus JAOAFX01. Next base: position 3,545 of record CAZLGA010000096.1, read on the forward strand.
ATAGGACTTAGATTTGCAGAGTCCGCATAAATCTGAGAGAGTGTAATAATATGCTGACTATCTGGCGGGTCAGCAGGATGGTAGTCCCAAAGGTAATTTACATATTGTGCAGCAGAATGGTAATTATATTCAAGGACGATATTATTTTGGAGTAAGTGACTAATATAATGTTGATTTTCAATTTGTGAAGATGGACCAGGACTCCCTCCTAAACCCGCCCAAAAGTAACCATAATCACGGTTCAGATCTACACCGTTCGCATTATATCGTATGTTGGCAACTTTTCCATCTGGGTTTAATACCGGTAAAATCCATATTTCCCTATTATTAACCAAATTTTGAACGTTTGGATTTGTAGCATAATTTGTCAACAAATACCTTAAAAAATAAAGTGTTATTTCGGTCCCGATATGTTCATCACCATGCATATTGCCTGCAAGTCTTATTTCTGGTTCGTTTTCTTCAATTGTTGGATTATCGGTCACACGCATTGCCCAGATTGCCCTGCCCTGGATACTTAAACCAATTGTATCAAGACGACATATATTAGGATAAAGTCTAACGAAAGAATCAAGGACAAGATAGACTTGTTGATATGTGCGATAAAATCCGCGCTTAAAAATTTCATCTTTATATTTCTTGTAATCTTCTATCAAAACTTCAATCTTGTATCCAGCCTTTTCTAATTCTGCAATTTTTTTATCCCCAACCAGCGCCTTGGCATAATCTTTTCCCGCATCAATGATTGTTAAATCAAAGTCGGTAAGCTTGTAGACATCATCGTGGTGTGATAATCTTATTAAAACAAGCCTTTCTATAGTCCGAGCCAAACCTAAATTTAAGATTAAAGAATTGAAAAAGATAAAAACTACAATTCTATTCTTCATGCATCCCCTTTCAATAAAAATCATCTATGGATTAAGGTTGGGAAGCTCGTAATTGAAAGTTGGCATCCCAACCCTAACCCACTAACTTCACCACTTATCTCAAAAGAACCGCCTTCTCTACCTGCCTATAATCTCCAGCCTCTAACTTAACAAAATAAACACCCGCTGGCAACCGCCGACCTAAATCATCATCACCAAACCAAACAACACTCGATACCTGATTTCTATCACCAGACACCAAATTGAAAGTCTTAACCACACGACCGGAAACATCATAAACCCTTATACCAACTTCCTGACTCCCTAAACCAGCATCCTGTATCCTGTATCTGATATCCAACCTGCCCTTGAACGGATTCAAACCCAACACCATACCCGACTTACCAGCCTCTAATCCAACAATACCTTCCTCTACTCCCACCACATAACAACCAAAGAAACGCATAATACTATCCAATAACACCACACGCTTACTAACACCACTACCATCCGTCAATAACCCTAACTCAAACGACGTCCCAACCGTCTTATAACCACCCGTCACCGAACGCGCCACACCACAATCATAAGCATTATTCTGATCCCTGAAAATCAAAAACGCACCCGTACCCGAAGCACTAATACGATCCATATAATTGTTCTCTCCACCATAATTGAATAACATCCCCGAAGTAAAAGTACCCGTCTGACCCTGCACCGGACCCATATCACCACTACCATCCGCAGTCGCATTTATCCCAAATAACGAACAGAAATTGTAACCACTCTGATACAACGGATCATAATACCAGACATCACCACCTTCCATATACACCCGACCACCTTGATTCAAATAATTCACTATCCGCGTCGCCTCAGCACTAGACGCACCAATCACATAATTGTTCGGATACACACCCACACAAACAAACACCGCCTGATACAAACTCAAATCACTCGCTAAAGTCGTCCCATAATCTCCACTGTAACCCAACCCCTGCAATATCGTATGCATATTACTACCCGGCGTCGGCGTCAGATCCGGATTCCAAATATAATAATGCTTACGACCCACCACTAAATTGAAATCAACCGTATCACAATACACACCACTCGTCAACTGCACCTGAAAATTAACCACGGTCCCAATCGGCGTACTACCTAACGCACTTACTGTAAACATATCACCAC
>CAZLGA010000097.1:0-5460 GCA_964559225.1 uncultured bacterium
TTTTTAGATTCCGAAACAAGTTCGGAATGACAGTAAGGGATGGTTCGGAATGACAAGAAGGGTTAGATCGAAATGGCAATAAGTGATGATTCGGAATAACAGTTAGTGATAGTTCGGAACGGCAGTGAATGATGATTCGGAATGACATTGAGCGATGGTTCGGAATGAAATGATAAGATGGAATGATTTAGAATGGCAAAAGGAATGGTTTGGAATGACAAAGAATATGGTATTGGAATGATAAAAGGGATATAACCCCAAGTCCACTTACGCAGTGGTATGGGTATGCCGTAATAAAGTTAGAGTTTGGGTGGAAATGAGTGATTCCTAATTTTAACAAGCGAAAACTGAGGAGGAATCAGATAATCAATATTGACTTTTAAAATTTTTTAGATATAATTTTTAAGATTGGACGCTGCGGGAGTAGCTCAGTGGTGGAGCATCACCTTGCCAAGGTGAGGGTCGCGGGTTCAAATCCCGTCTCCCGCTTTTTGTTTATGCCTTATGGGTGTATTCTAAAGTTCGGTCTTGGCTTTAACACAGAATCAAAAAACTCCATATTGTCCGTTTTTGAAGGTGGTGTATTCTTTATGGAATTAAAAAACCGATAATTCAGCCATTATATATATTTTATCAGATACTCATTAACTTTTAAAAACAACATCCCCCTTCTGTATATCTACCTTTATTATGCTATTTTTTGTAAATTCACCTCCGATTATCTTTTTGGATAATGGATTTTCAATCAATCTCTGGATTGCCCGACGCAATGGTCTTGCACCATAGACCGCGTCAAATCCTTCATGGGCAAGGTATTCCTTTACTTTCTCGCTGAATTCAATCTTGAATCCAAACTCCGATACATTCCTAACAACTTTTTTCAACTCACGCTCTACAATGCCTTTTATCTCCTCAAATCCAAGTGGTTTGAAAACAATCACCTCATCAATCCGGTTTAAAAACTCAGGCTTCACACTCCTCTCAAGAACTCGGTAGACTTCTTTCTTTGTCTGTTCATAATCAAACTTTCCGTTCTTAAGATTTTCTGTAATTATTTCACTTCCCAAATTTGAAGTCATTATAATAATCGTATTTTTGAAATCCACGGTCCTGCCCTGTCCATCGGTCAATCTTCCATCATCAAGGAGTTGCAATAAAATATTGAATACATCAGGATGTGCTTTTTCAAATTCATCAAACAGTATCACCCGATAAGGTCTGCGTCTTACTGCTTCAGTCAATTGTCCGCCCTCTTCATAACCAACATATCCTGGTGGGGCACCGATTAGTCTTGATACCGTATGTTTTTCCTGATATTCGGTCATATCAATCCTTACCATCGCATCTTCAGTATCAAACAAGAATTCGGCAAGTGATTTTGCGAGTTCGGTCTTGCCAACACCAGTAGGACCAAGAAATATAAACGAACCAATCGGCCTTTTCGGGTCTTTTAATCCTGCCCTTGAGCGTCTTATGGCATCGCTCACTGCAACAACTGCTTCTTCCTGGTCAACGAGCCTTTCGTGGATTCTCTCTTCCATTTTTAATAGCTTACTCATCTCGGATTCAAGCATCCTTGATACGGGAATTCCTGTCCAGGAAGAGATAATTTCCGCAATATCATTCTCAGTGACACGGTCATCTATTCCCCGCTGTTTCATCCACTCATTCTTTCTCTTACGATATTCCTTTTGCAATGCCTCAGTTTCATCCCGTAGTTTTGCAGCGAGTTCGTAGTTCCTCATCTCCACTGCCCTTTTGCCTTCCTCAGTCAGTTGCTCAAGTTTCTTCTCCATCGCCTTCAATTCATCAGGCATTGAATATATTTCTATCCTTGCCCGTGCACAGGCTTCGTCAATCAGATCTATCGCCTTATCCGGAAGATGTCGTTCGGTCAGATAACGATGTGAAAGTTTCACTGCTGAGGAAATTGCTGAATCATCAATTATCACACCATGATGGGACTCATATCTGTTTTTCAATCCCTGCAAAATCTTTATTGTATCATCAATTGAAGGTTCCCCAACATATACCGGTGCAAATCTTCTTTCCAGCGCCGCATCTTTTTCAATATGTTTGCGGTATTCGTTCAAGGTTGTAGCACCAATGCACTGCAATTCACCCCTTGCCAGTGCAGGTTTGAGCATATTTGATGCATCAATCGCACCTTCAGCTGCACCCGCACCAACTATCGTATGCAATTCATCAATAAATAAAATAATCTCTCCTTTCCCCTTTCTAATCTCATCCATTACCGCCTTCAATCGCTCTTCAAATTCACCACGATATTTTGAACCTGCAACAAGCGCACCCATATCCAGTGCCAGGATTCTTTTATCCTTTAATATCTCGGGCACATTCTTCTCCACAATTCTCTGAGCAAGTCCTTCAACAATAGCAGTCTTACCAACCCCGGCTTCACCAATCAGAACCGGATTGTTTTTAGTCCTTCGTGACAGAATTTGAACCACTCTCTTTATTTCTTGTTCCCTGCCAATCACCGGGTCAAGTTTACCCTGTTTTGCGAGTGCGGTAATATCCCTTGCATATCTTTCCAGTGCCATATATTTACTTTCTGCATCCTGGTCGGTCACCCGCTGTGAACCACGAATAATCTGGAGTGCCTGATAAATCTTTTCTTTAGTTATTCCCGATTCTCTTAAAATCCTGACAACCTCTCCTTCGGTTTCGTCAGCAATCGCTAAAAACAGATGTTCAGTTCCAACATATTCATCCTTCATCCGCTGTGCCTCACTCTGGGCAAGAGAAATCAATCTCTTTGTCCTTGGTGTGATATAAATCTGGGCAGTGGCACCACCATATACCTTGGGTCTTATATCAAGGAAAGATTCAAGCCTTCTCTGCACTACATCCGGCATCATATCCATCTTTCTTAATATTTTTGGCACAAGCCCATCTTCCTGCCTTAAAAGTGCAAGAAATATATGCTCAACATCTAACTCCTGATGATTATATTCATTAAGAATTTCCTGTGCCAGTGCTATACAATCCTGTGCTTTTTGCGTAAATTTATCAAATCTCATACAATTATTAGACAGAAAATTTTAAAGATTGTTTAGGCTTATCAGAGCAAAATAAGAATGCAGACCAAACCCCATAGGATAAAATTAATAATAATGGGTAAATCATTTATAAGTGCCCGGCTTGGCATATCAGCACCGGATTTTTTTTCTATGACATATAGATATCTAAACATACCATAAATAACAAATGGAACTGTGAGAATCAAATTCTTTGTATTAAATTTGCTTATAGTATCAGGAGACAATGTATAAATACAATATGAAACGATGCAGGCAGAAATTGTTATCGTAATCATATGATTTAGCATATCTATTGAGTAATGATAGAGCACCTTTCTATGCTTCTCAGCCTCTATACCGAGCATAATCATTTCACTCTTCCTCTTTGCCAGAATAATAAATAGTGCGAGCAGAAATGTGCATAGAATCAACCAGGAAGAGATTTCAACATTGATTATCAATGCACCTGCGACGGACCTCAGGACATAGCCGATTGCGACCACCAGAACATCAATTATCACAAGATATTTTAAGATAAGAGAATATAACAGACTTACAATGATATAAGCCAAGGCAGACAAAAAGAATTTGTGATTAATCGCGAAAGAAAAATAAAGGGCAAAGACAATTAAAATGATAGAAAAGAAGACTGCATTAACTATTTTTACTTTACCCGAAGCAATCGGTCTGTTCTTTTTTGTAGTAATATTCTGGTCAACCTTTTTATCAATCACATCATTAATTATATAACCCGCGCTACTCAGAAGCGAGAAGACGATAAATCCTAAAATTGATATACTAACTTTTTCTATATCGTGAAATTCCCTACTGAATACGAGCCCCGCAAATAAAAACACATTCTTTATCCACTGTTCAATTCTTAATAGTCTTATATAATCTCTCATTTAATTATATAATCACCAATCGGTTATCGGCTCGCTACATCATAAAATCTATTTTATAAGGTTTTTTGTGCTGTTATCTTTCATCTAAAATTCGGTTGCGCTCGTAAAATTGAAATCCCTAATCTTCAATGCAGATACGACCATACCATGTGGATCCCTTCCACCGTAACCGGGTTCACCAGCCACCAGTTCTGTTCTACTGGAAATCGCCTCAACTCGGTTGAGCATATCAAATATATTGTCTGTAAAACGCAAATTTTTTATTCCTTTTGTTATAACCCCATCTTCAATCAGAAATGTCCCATCCCTTGTCATCCCTGTAAATACAAGTTTATAAGGGTCAATGACATTTGTATAATGGAGCCGTGTTATAAGCACTCCTTTTTTTGTGGTCTTTATCATCTCATCAATTGAACTATCACCACCCTTCATTATAATATGCAAAGGGATCGGTCCAAAGGGATTGGGATACATAAGCGCATGTCCGGTTGATTTTTTCTTTGCCATTGCAGCAGTGATTGAATCATAAACAACATTCTTTGCAACACCATCTTTAATGAGGACAAACTTTTTCTTTGGTGTGCCTTCAAAGTCAAAAGGACTCGGGAATCCTTTTCGGTAAAAGGGGTCATCAATGATTGTAATGCGGTCGTCAACAACTTTTGTCTGGAGTTTACCCGAAAGATATGAGCGTCCTTCTTCATAAGTCTTACCATTGAATGCATAATATGCAAGATAACTGATAATATCACTCACCGCAAGTGGTTCAAAGATCGTAGTATATTGCCCCGGGGGAAGTTCTATAGGGTCCTTTGATTTCAATGCCTTTTCTGCGGCAATCCTTGCCATTTTCTCAAAATTCATTTGTTTTATGCTTTTAGCTCCACCCTGGACATAACCTGTGGAATTATCTGATGCCATTACAATATTACAGAAAATATCACTACTCTGTCTATAAGCAAATGTCCCATTAGAGTTACCTATCGCAACAATAGAAAAACCATTGGAAACCGAACCAAAGCAGGTTAAATTATTTTTCCTGGCAACCTCAATTATTTCTTTAACTGCATTCGCCCTTTCATTCGGAGACAACCGCGCGGTCTTTGTGTCAAAAGAATCAATTTTTTTATAAGCATTCATTTTAACCGATGGTAACGATTCAAAATAAGGATTATCAATCTGAAATCGTGCAATTGTCTCTGCCCAGTGCAGGGTTTCTTTCAATTTATCTGGGGCAGTAGAATTTGTATAAGAAGAACCTATCTTCTTTCCAAACGCAACCCGTATATTGACACCGGTATTTGACTCCTGAACATTCTGATGAATGTAGTTATTCGCATATCTTGTGAGTGCCGAATCAAAATCAAATATCATAACTTCAGTCTGGTCTGCTTTTGAACATTTCAATACAAAATCAATAATTTTCTTTGCCTGTTTTTTCTCTATCATATTACTCCTTTTGAAGAAATTTTATCTAAAATAGTGATAAAGTCAATATTGCAAAACCAATA
>CAZLGA010000098.1:0-5358 GCA_964559225.1 uncultured bacterium
CCCAACCTATTGAGATGCTGAAACAAGTTCAGCATGACATTGTTCAAGGGAGACATTTCATTGAGAAGCAATATTAGGCATCCAGTTCGTCAGTGAAAATGTGATATTTGTCTGTTTCCTGTTGAAGAATAAAAGTAAAGTTGAAATGAAAAAGCCATCTGTATCTAAATAAATCCAACTTATCCAATAATTCTAAACCAAACCGGAAACTGCTTAACAACACTCTTTAAACCAACCACCCCACAATCTTTGCCCATAAGTACAAAGGCACTAAACTGATGAATGCCTTCAGACACTCCTGCTCAATGGTATTCTGCCCAGAATCATCAACAAGATGAACAGCCACACGCCAAAAGAGGGGATTGCTCGTTATCACCCCCACCTTTTTCCTCCCCCATTAAAGTGGGAAGAAAAAGTGAGGGGGGTTCAGGCATTTAATCTATTGACAATTAGTTTTTTTTATGTAAAATAATATTATGTTGATAAAATTACTATTGCTATTCTTTATCAATGCAGAATCTATTACTTATCGTATTGAACCAGGAGATGTTCTGGAAGTTGTTGTTCTTGGACAGGAGGAATTATCCAGGGATTTACTCGTAATGCATAACGGCAATATTACATTTCCTCTAATCGGTGATATCCGTGTTGCAGGTTTTACTACTAATGAGGTATCTGATACAATTGCTAATCTCTTAAAAAGATATTTTGTCCAGCCACTGGTATCAGTAATTCTTAAGGGTCCTAGTATTTCTACGGTTGCAATCTATGGTGAGGTGATTAGACCCGGAACAGTTGATTATCAAAGGGGGCTGAGGATAAGTGATTATGTTGCTCTTGCCGGAGGTCCGAACGACCGTGCTAATCTAAAGAAAGTCAAAGTTGTGCGCAACACAGAGTCAGGGGTTAAGGTTTATACGGTTAATCTTGATAATATTTTGAAAAAGGGGATTGAAAAAGAAAATTTTGAACTCAAGGCAGGGGACTGGGTATATATTAGTAGAAAATTTATGATTAACTGGGGAACGGTATTACAATTCGCAACCCTGACTCTGACCGCAGTTAATCTTTATGTTACGATTGAGAGATTAAAATAAGCAATGAGTAATTCTGAAATACCAGACTATTACCCGGAACAGGAGAAGCCACTAAATGTGCAGGATTTATGGGTTAAGTTTCTTCGTAGACGCAGACTGTTCTTTATCTTTGCCGTCCCGGTCTTTTTTGGTATTCTTATATTTAGGATTTCAAGGCCATATACGCCTATTTATTTATCAAGTTTTGACCTTGGTGTTGCAGAAAACCGCGCTGTAGAAGGATTTTTTACGGGTATATCAGAAACGCCAACAGTTCAGATTGGTACGGTTACTCAACGTCTTATCGCAAATCTTTTGAGCGTCAAGATTGCAGAAAAGGTTGTTGATACCCTTGGACTGTATGCATTTTTTAAAAATGGTAATCCAGATATCCAGTTAAACATTCAGTTAAAATCTAATTTTGAACAACCACTGGGACCATATCAGTTGAACATAATGGAAAACGGATTCGGTTTAAAACTGGACGGTGAAGTTATTCAAAAAAAATATGGTGAATATATAAATTTTGGTCCCTTAGAATTTACAATTCCACATAATCAAAATTTGATTACCGGTAAGACTTATTCACTTACATTCTATCCAAGAAGTAAGATGGCGCTTGCCTTGAGAAATTCAATATCGGTAAAAGTCCTTGAAGCAGATAAAGTAGAGCGGGCAGGTGACCGCTCGGGTGTTCCAATTTCCGGTGAGGGCGCGGCAAAGAAAATGGTGTCTGCGAAGAGTATATTCCCGGGAATGAATGTTATTGGTATTCTTAGAATTGAACTTTACTGGGGTGATAGGGAACAGGCATTACGTATCGCACGGGCATTATCAGAAATTCTTGTTAAAGAAAATATTCAAGAAAAAAGTCTTCAATATATACAGTCAAAAGAGTTTATAGAATCCCAGCTTGCATTTTACCAGAAACGTTTAAATGAACTTGAAGAGCAGATAAAGAATTTTAAGGAGATAAAAAAGATTGCTGATTTAAAGGCATCAACACAGGCTTTGATAAATCAGGTATCTACAGTTGAATCAAGAAAAAATCAGCTGGAAATAGAAGAAAAGATTTTGAATGATATCAACAAATATCTTTTGAGTGATACGCTCAAAGATGTTCCTCTGAATATCGCTACAACGATGATTTCCGACCAGGGTATTCAGCAACTATATGCACAGCTCGTTCAGGCAGATGCAGAATTGAAAGGAATTTTAAAAGAATATTCCACAAAACATCCCAAATATGCTGAAATCAAGGCGAAGTACGAAGGGTTTAAAGAACAACTAAAAGATGAGATTACAAAGCGTGTTTCTACAATAAAGACTGATATCCAGGGTGTTACAAGTCAGATACGCAACCTCCAATTGAAACTTGAAAATATACCCTCTGATGAAATAAGTCTGGCAAGATTGGAAAGAGATAGAGAGACTGCAGAGAAATTATATACTTTTTTCTCAGAAAAACTTGAAGAAACACGTGTTCAGGAAGCGGGTGTTACTTCCGATATAAAACTTATCAATCCACCTTTCGTTTCAGGAAATCCGGTAAATCCGCGTCGCGTATTACTTACATTATTTTTATCAGTATTTTTTGCAGTTCTTGTCGGAACCGCAGTGGTATTTATTGCAGAATATTTTGATAATACAGTAAAAGAGCCGGATATTCTTAAAGAAAAACTTAATCTTTCAGTCTACGGAACAATACCAGGTATGGGGGAAGACGATGATAAAAAATTAAAGCCTGGTTTTAATCTTGAGTATTTAAAAAATTTAATACGAACATTTTTAGGTTTTAATGTTTCATTCCAAAGAACCAGTAAGTTAAAAGTCGTTTCTGACCGTTCTAGTGCTGAATTTGAAGCATTCCGTAAAATTACTGTGCATCTTGAATTTGCCCATCCGGAGAAAGAATATAAAACAATTTACATAACCTCACCTGGTCCTGAAGAGGGAAAGACATTTGTAACTCTGAATCTCGGCTATATTTTTGCTACAAAAGGTAAAAAGGTTTTATTAATTGACACTGATTTTCGCAAAAAAAGGGGTAATCTCACCCATATTACAAGATTGAAAAACGAAAAGGGAATATTTGATGTATTAAAGGGGGAAGCAGAATGCCCGAATGCAATTGTGCCTTTTTGTGATGAAACACAATCAGAGGGTGGAGATAAAAAGAAAACCCCTGAAACTCAGGGCAGTATACCTTTGTTTTTATTGCCAATCGGGGATGTGCCTGCTAATCCTTTTATCTTTTTAGAGTCAGAGAAAATGCGCCAGATACTTGAAAAATTTAAGAGTCAATATGATTATATACTTGTTGATGGTTTGCCCATTCTTTTATTTGCAGATGCTACATACCTTGCAAAATATTGTGATGGAGTTTTATTGACTGCAATGTATAATAAAACTAACTTAAAAGAATTAGAGAACAGCAAAGAGATTTTGAATGCTGCTCGTGCTGACATAGTTGGAGTTGTTATCAATGGTGCACCGTTAAAATCCGGAAGTTATTATTATCATTACTATTATAAGTATTACAAAGAAGGTAAATAATTCCAAAGGGCTGAATGCGGGTTTAAAGTTGAGAAAAAAAGCCTATTTCTAAAAAAGTTTGACATAAAAAAGGAGGACTTATGTTTCGTATATTTGTTTTGCTTCTACTCTTTGTTTTTTGTTGTTTTGTTTCTTGTGCTCTATTTACATCTTCCGGATTGATAGAAGTTGGTTCTATTTATGGTTTTGTTACGGACGAAGAATATGAACCGCTCGAGGGGGTTGAAGTGTCTGTGGCAGGAGAGGGAGGTATGCTTACATATACAAATTCTGCGGGTTATTATATACTTAAGGATTTATCCCCGGGCGATTTAAATTTGATATTTACCCGTCCCGGTTTTGAATCAAAGATTATTTCTTCTAAGATAGAGGCAGGAAAAAAAATAGAGCTTGACCAGATTCTAAAAAGGATTGGTACAAAAACCGGAAGTATCAAAGGGATAATTGCCGATTATTTGACAAACGAACCCCTTGTTGCTGAGGTAACAATAATGGAATTGAATCGCACAACATCATCAGATAAGAATGGGTTCTTTGAATTTGAAAATATTCCTGCTGGATTTTATTTATTAAAGGTGCAGGCATTAAATTATGTTACATCCCAGACCGATATCAAGGTTGAATCCGGAAAATCGACAGAACAAATGCTAAGAATATTTCGGGAAGGTTCCAGCATTATACTCCACGGCGTTGAATTTGAATTTAACAGTGCAAAATTAAAAATAGAATCATATCCTGTACTTGATGATGCAGCAAGAATACTAACGATGCACCCGGAGATTGATGTTGAGGTCCAGGGGCATACCGACCATATTGGGTCGGATGAATATAATTTGAAACTTTCTCAAAAAAGGGCAGAGGCAGTCCGTGATTATTTAATTGATAAACATATGATTGAACCGGTTCGTTTAATCCCGGTTGGATATGGTGAAAGAAAACCCATTGCCGACAATTCAACCGAAGAAGGGAGACAGAAAAATCGCAGGGTAGAATTCTTGATTTTGAAGGAAAAATAATGAATCGGGAGTTACTATGAAGTATATAATTTCACCTTTGTCAATTATGCTATCAGCCTGGGTTGAAATACTGTTGGCAAGAAAATAGTCGAGTTTGTGTACCTTATCAGACTGGGCTTATGGGATTGGAGATTTGCAATTACAGATAGATAGAAAAAATTGTATGACTCAAGTATCGGCTTTTGACCAGATGCTTATATTAATTGTCCAAAATACCGTAGAGAGAATTCAAAAAAACTGCAATACTGTCAATATTGTGGTTTTAAGAGAGTTCCAACCTCTGTTGAAAAACCGGTTTTGAATTGGAATCAGATTTTGAAATTCTCGGCATTCTATTTTATTAATATTGCAGTGGGTAGAGATGCAAATGGAAAATTAATAATTGCAAAAGGAATTATTGCAATTGGACAATCGGCTGCTATATACTATGTTAATTTTGTTTTGCAAAATATATGTGGTCTCAAAAGATAAAGGACTTTCAGGCAATTGAATTTTTCAGAAATTTGTGGGAAAAGATTGCAAATATATTGGGTAAATAGTAGTTAGTTGCCGGGTATGTGGGCTTGTATGATTGTCAGGTATGGCTGTTTGTCATTGTTTAATTATTGTAATGGAATTATTGTTTGGCTTTTGGAATTTTGATGATAATTAATACTGTCGTGCCAACATAATATCGCAACTGAAGAGACAACTATAAATTCGCAACTTTC
>CAZLGA010000099.1:0-5182 GCA_964559225.1 uncultured bacterium
ATATCCAGTTCCATCTGTGCTTCTTTAATGTAAATTTCGGCAATTTTTTTCTCTTCTGGATTTTTTGCATTATTATACAAATCAATCCATAAGGCAAGGGCGGTTCTTGTATCACGCAATCTTTTTAGTGCAATATAACCCGCCCATCTCTTGGGCATATCAGTGGCTGTGGGCTTACTTGCTGAGATACGCATATACGATAAGGCTGTTTTATAATCTCTTAAAAAGACATAGTTTATAAATCCGTATATAAATGGTATGCGCCATTCATTATAGTCTGCCCTCATTCCTTTTTTTAACAATGCCATTGCCTGGTTAGGTCTGTTTGCATCATGGGTTAGCATAAGTGAACCAAGGGTATAGGCATGGACAAAGTAGGGGTCAAGTGTTGTTAATATATCCAGGATATGGTGCATCAAATCAAATCTCGCATCGGTCATTCTGTGCTCACCATAATACTGAATAAATCTCAGCCATACCAAATCTGCAAGGGGAACATAAAACCCTAAAGAAAGTGCCTTCACTGCATAACCCGAAGGGAAATACATCAATTCGCCGATGTGTGCATGGTGGGTTTTGTTCAAATCAATGCGATATGAGAAATTGATGATGAGGAGAAGGAATAGGATGATTAGGATAGAATTCTTTAACATATATTTGCGTCATTTATTAGACCCTGAAACGAGTTCAGGGTGACAGAAAGGACAGTGTGTGGAAATAGATTCAGGGTGACAGAAAGGACAGTGTGTGGAAATAGATTCAGGGTGACAGAAAGGATTGCGTGTGGAAATAAATTCAGGGTGACAGAAAGGATTGCGTGTGGAAATACATTCAGGGTGGCAGTCATTTTCTTACTGTCATGCTGAACTTGTTTCAGCATCTCTTTATTATTCATCGTTAAACAATTCCTCGCTCAGGTCTTTCCATTCTTTATTATTTTGTGTAATCAGATTTATTTTCCAATCTCGGTGCCAGTTCTTTAATTGTTTCTCTCGCCTAATTGCACATTCAATGTTATCTGTAATTTCATAATAAACAAGTTTCGTGAGATTATATTTTTTCGTAAAGTTAGGGATTAATTTTTTCTTATGTTCATAAATCCTTCTCAATAGGTCGTTTGTTACTCCAATGTAAAGCACCTTATTTGATTTATTGGTCAGTATGTAGACATAGTATTGCTTGGCCATATGAGGGGTTATATTTTGAGACCCTGAAACGAGTTCAGGGTGACAGGTACTTTCTTAGTGTCATGCTGAACTTGTTTCAGCATCTCTTTAGATTCCGAAACAAGTTCGGAATGACTGGTAAGTGTTGATTTGGAATGACAACAACAATAAAATCATTTAAATTCCCGCTGTTCAAAGATTAAAATGGAGAGATAAATTAAGAAGATTGTGTAGATGAATCCATAGCAAATAGAGAATAGTAACTGGTCTGGATATATCGGCAGTTTATGAACAATCTCCAAACGAAGATTGAAATTTTCAAGATTGGGAAGGGTGTAGTAGAATCCATAAGCAAGATATTTTAGTACCGGAATTTTTACGGTATCCGCAAAGAGTTTCAAATCCGGGCTTGCATGACCAATAACATAGAATATAACACCCATTATTGAAGTCAGTGTTGCTGAAGAGAAAGAGGAAAAGAGCAGCAGTATTCCAAGAAGAACCATTATTTCAATGAGCGAGAACGGAAGATTGAGTAATATCCGCAGGTCAAATTTGCCCTCGTAGATAAATATAACAATCTGGTGAATAATTGCCATCGCACCTTCTAACATAGCAATCAAGAAGAAAAGCCCAAGAAATTTACCAAATATTATTTCACTTCTCCTTACTGGTTTTGCAATTACCGTATAGATAGTTCTTTTCTCAATATCTTTATGGATAAGGGTTGAACCGATGATAATTACAACGAGAATACCAAAGAGTGATGCAACAGCCATGCCAAAATCTCTCAGCAATTTTGGTGATTCGCCGAGGGCAAATGGTTCAAGGAATATAGAGATTACGATTAGTATTATGCTGAAGATTAAGAGCAAAATCATAATCCTCTGCCTGAATGCCTCTTTAAATGTATTTTCCATAATTGCAAAGGTTCTATTCATTTTCCCTCTGGCTTTCTTTTACCTGTTCAAAAAACCAATCTTCAAGCGATATCTCATCGGTTTTGGTTCCTTTTTTCAGAAGTTCATCCAAGGTTCCGACCCGCATAATCCTTCCTGCTATTATTATGCCAATTCTATCACAAATCACCTCGGCATCGGGTAAGATATGGGAGGAGAAAAAAACTGTCTTACCAGCCTTCTTCAGGTCCAAAATCAAATCTTTTATCTCCTTTCTACCAATCGGGTCGAGTCCTGTCAATGGTTCATCCAGGATTAATAAATCAGGGTTGCCAACGAGTGCCTGGGCAATGCCGATTCTCTGAAGCATTCCTTTAGAATACTTTCTTAACGCTAAATCAGATGCATTTTTCAATCCCACCCTTTCTATTAGTTCCATAAGCATATTCTTATCTGTTCGTTCGTTGCAAAGCATTGAATGGATTTTCAAAAATTCATAACCGGTTAAGTGTTCATAAAAATAAGGAGATTCAGGAAGGAAACCGATGCGTTTCTTCGCCTCAAGGGAGTTAGGCGGATGACCAAAGATTTCCACTCTGCCCCTGTCAGGTCTTATCAATCCGGTAATCGTTTTTATCGTGGTCGTCTTACCAGCACCATTGGGACCAAGGAAACCAAAAACCTCGCCATTATAAACTTCAAAAGAAATTCCCTTTAATATTTCTTTCTTTCTTTCCCAGAAATGGACTTTAAATGAACGGGACAAATCTTCTATCTTGATGGCTATTCCCATATTAAAAGATTATACCTAAAAAGAATTTTTTGTAAAGATGCCAAAATTTTTAATATATTTTAGTTAAAAAAATAATTTTTACTTAGAAAAATTAATTGTTCACGATATTGATATTTTGGGTGAATTGCGTATAATGATATGGGTGATTATGTTAAAACAGGTCTTGAACTATGTTAGTTGATGTGGCAATACCTAATACAAAGTTTGATTTTCTCACATATCAGAGTGATTTTGATTTGCACATCGGGGATTTGGTCATTGTTCCTTTAAAGAAAAAATTTAAGTATGGGATAGTCGTTGGTATAAATATCAAGAGGGATGTGCCTAATATAAAAAAGGTCCAGAAATTGGTTGAGACAAATTTTATCTCACCAAAATTATTAATTTTATATAAATGGATTGCTTCTTATTATGTCTCTTATCTTGGTGAAGTTCTCAAACAGGCATTTCCGTCTAAGGTGTTAAAAAAGTTCGAATACACAAAAAAAGAATATGAAAAAACAATAATTACCAAAGAACCTGCTCCAACATATTCTCAGAGTAATGCGATAAATCGTATTCTCCATTCGGTCAGAAAAAATATCTTTAAGGTTTATCTGCTTTTTGGTATCACAGGCAGCGGCAAGACCGAAGTCTATTTAAGAGTCATCGCTGAAGTTTTGAAAAGTGGAGGCAGGGCGCTTGTTCTCGTCCCTGAAATATCAATGACACCCCTTTTATTAAAGCGATTTGCAGAACGTTTTGGTGAGGATGTAATTACAATACACTCAGCCCTTACTGCCAAAGAACGCAGAAGTGTATGGTATGGAATTAAAAATGGAATTTATAAGATTATTATTGGACCAAGGAGTTCAATATTTCTTCCTATTCCTGAATTGAAAATAATCGTCGTTGATGAAGAACATGACCATTCTTATAAAGAACATCAGCAGGCAGTGAAATACAATGCACGGGATGTCGCCGTGGTCAGGGCAAAGATTGAAAATAGCGTGGTTGTTTTGGGTAGTGCCACACCACAGATAGAATCTTATTATAATGCAGGTATTGGTAAATACGAACTTTTGACTTTAAAAGAACGAATTGACGCCCGTTCTTTGCCCGCTGTTGAAGTTGTTGATTTAAAAAAAGAGGGTGGAAAATTCATTTCGCGAAGATTTGAAGAATCAATTAGTGAAATAATACAAAAGAATGAACAGGCAATTTTGTTTTTGAACCGTCGGGGGTTTGCACCGAGTTTGTTATGCCCCAATTGTGGATATATAATACGCTGTCCCTATTGTAGATTACCACTGGTATATCATCGTGCTTCCACAAAAGGAGAACGCGCCGTTCTTTCCTGCCATACCTGTGATTATAAAACCGACTATTTCAGCTGTTGCCCAAAATGTGGCAAAGGCACTTTGTTATATCGTGGTGCAGGAACCCAGCGTATAGAGGAGATAATTAGAAGGGTATTAAAATCAGAATTGGGTGGGGATACGGGAAATTGTGGCTCAACGATTTTAAGACTTGATCGCGATAGTGCACGGAAAAGGGGAGAGGCAGAGGCAATTTTGAGACAATTTGAAGAACAAAAGGCGAAGATATTGCTTGGCACACAACTTGTTACAAAAGGTTTTGATTTTCCTAATGTAACTTTCGTGGGGATTGTTAATGCAGATACTATTCTGAATCTGCCAGATTTTAGAGGTAGTGAAAGGACATTCCAGATTTTAACTCAAGTTGCAGGAAGAGCAGGTAGGGGGGATAAACCGGGCAGGGTTTTAATACAAACATATCATCCCGAACAATATTCAATATTTTTTAGCCAGTTGCAGAATTATCCAAAATTTTATGCGGAAGAAATGAAACTGCGCAGGGAACTTAATTTTCCACCATTTTCACGTCTAATTCTTATTCGCCTTTCAGGCAGAGATGAACAAAATACCTGGGATGAGGTAAAGAGAATTTATAATTTGTTGACCGAAATCAAAGGGATTAAAATTTTTGGACCAAATCAGTCTTTTTACTACAAAATACGAAACAATTATCGTGTTTACATACTGATAAAAGCACCGCTAAAATTTGACCATCGCAGATTGAAATTTTTGAGACAGATAAAATTGAGCAAATCAAAATTAGAAATTGATGTTGACCCAATAGAAGTTTTTTAGATATCCATAAAAGTATTGATAAACGGAGAGAGAGGGATTTGAACCCCCGACCCGCTTTTAAGCGGATACGCGATTTCGAGTCGCGCGCCTTAGTCCACTCGGCCATCTCTCCAAAAGGGGGAAGGCTCCCCCTTTTTTCCACTCACTTTTCTAAACAAACCCGAAAAGTTC
>CAZLGA010000100.1:0-4153 GCA_964559225.1 uncultured bacterium
AGTTAAGGCGTCAGCCTTTTATCTCTTTTAAGTTAAGGCGTAAGCCTTTTTTAAACCCAGAATATTCTCTTAAGGTGGATATCATGTCTTGAAACTCTGCATCGTGCCCTTGACGACAACAGAATTTCATATATAATCCCTTATGAAAAGAATTTGTTTTCTTATCGCGATGGCAATATTTAGTAATGCCCAGATCTGGCAACCTGGTGCAACGGGTTATACATTTTTAAAAATCGGGGTGGGTGTGAGACCTGTAGCAATGGGAAATGCTTTCACTGCCTTGAGCGATGATGGAAATGCAGTATTCTGGAATCCTGCAGGATTAGGTGTTATAAATAGTTATTATCTTTCAGGTATGGCAATGTCCCATCTCGGTTTTATACAGTATTACAATCTTGCTTCTTCTATATATCTCGGAAAGAAAGCAGGTTCACTCGGCATTGGACTCTGTTATTTGACCGCAACTGATATAAGGCGCGATGAGTCAGGGCAGGAATTTAATCCGTTCCGTAATTCAGATATGTTATTAAATGCTGGCTATGGAAAAAGTCTTGGCAAGAAAAAACAAGTATCTTTTGGCGGCAGCGGAAAGATTGTGCGTAGTCAGTTAGAAAGCGAGAGTGCCTGGGGATTTGTTGGTGATTTTGGCATAATCCTGCGCCCTGTAAATTTTCTTTATCTTGGCACAACGATAAAAAATCTTGGCACCCCGCGAAAGTTTATTCAAAAATGGGAATATCCACCCGTGAATTTCCGCCAGGGTCTTGCAGTGAAAATTCCTTTTGGTCAAAGCCACTGGGCATTGAGTCTTGATTATTCATTATATCCTGATTATATTCCCACATTCTCAATCGGCAGTGAAATTCATATCCGTGAACCAAAACTTATGCAGACTGCTACCAAAGCATTATTTGGTCAGGAATCATCGCTCTCCGGATTTTCTTTGATGGCGGGTTATCAAACTGGGTATCAGGATTTGGGCTGGTCGGGATTTTCTTTTGGCTTTTCTTTAGAGATAATGATAGGGTCGGGATTATTTCTTGATATTGGCGCAGTAGGACTCTCCTACGGATATTTAGGTTATTCTGAGCGTATCGGGATTGGCTTAAATTATACGCCCGAATTAAAGAAGGCAAAGAAGTAGTATAATTACTTGCTGCGTGCCAGATTAATATTCCATCTGCATCGGCATTTAATGCCCCAAAGATCTGCGAAAATATATATGAATCATTAAACTCTTCACAGTAAAGGTCAAAACCCTGAACAAAAGGGATAACCTTTACATTAGCGGGCAATTTTTTAAAAGCTTCTTCCACAGAATCAAAATAAATCCAGTAATTGCGCCAGTATTCAGATACTTCTTTTTTGTAACTCGGATGGAAATGCGAAGGATAAAGCATCGGATATACAACATCAACGAAAGGCCCAAACCTTGAGACTTCCTGTCCTTCCTGTTTTAAATTGTACCACACTGCATATCCAAATATGCATACCCCAATCTCTGCACCAACATCTTCCTTCAATTCTTTCAAAAATTCTATTATCGGAACATATCGCTCACCTTTAACATTCGTTAATTTGATACTTCCAATATCACCATCAGTTGGAAATCTTATATAATCAAGGGCAAATGAACCAATACCAATTTTTTCAAGTTCTTTTATTACTTCAATTAGATATTTTCGGACCTTTTTATTATATGGATTTACCCAGGCTGTGCCGGTCTTGTCATACCAGATTTCACCCGTTGAATCTCTGATTGCACAATCCTCGTATTTAGCAAGATAATTGTCACGAAAACAAACAATCCGCGCAATCAATTTGATGTTTGATTCTTTGCATCTTTTTATCAAATAATCAAGTTCAATATATCTTTTGAATGCATTGAGCTCTCTTACAAGGGGTATCTTTGTTTCGTAGCATAAGTAACCATAATCACTCTTCAAATCTACAACGATTGTATTAATGTAATTTGAATCAGCAAGTTTGAAAATGTATTCCAAAAAACTCTTCTTACAACCCTGATAGGGATTGATATATACTCCCCGGACAAGGCTATCAGGATTATATGAGAATATTGTATATAGGACAAGTATCACACAGGGGTTCATTTTTCCTACAATATTCTTTACCCAGTCTAACGATAAGGGCATGATATTCATTGTAAAGTTTGGTATCTCTGGGTAAGTTTTTCTCAAAAAATTGTTGAATTTCCTCATATTCGGTTTTCTGGTTTATCAAATTATGACGTATTAAAATTCTTCGAGTATAGGTATCAACTACAAAGACCGGACGATTAAGGGCATAAAGCAGGATTGAATCGGCGGTTTCAGGCCCGATACCAGTAATGGACAAAAATTCATTCCTCAAATAATCTGTCTTTATTCTACTGAAGTTTTTTACATTACCACCGTATCTTTTTACAAAATATTTCAAAAAAGCAATCAACCTTCTGCTTTTGAGTTTATAAAAACCTGAGGGTCTTATCAATTCTGGGATTTTCTCTTTATTTGCAAGCAATTTGTGGGGATGAAGCAAATCTGCATTTTTGATATTGCTAATCGCCTTTTCAACATTTTGCCAGTTTGTGTTTTGAGTAAGTATTGCACCGACCATTACTTCAAAGGGATTGTCCCCGGGCCACCAGTGCTGGGGACCGAATCTATCAAATAAGTGCTCATATATTTTTTTTATTAATATTTTGTTCCCCGCTGATTGCTTTTCCTTCATAATATCGGGTTAAGAATAATGTCAAATATTTATTCTATATGGAAATCTTTAAGTCTGAATCTACCTGCCGAATTTTTAAACGCTATCATCCCTATACCCGGGGCATAATATTCCTCAATATATTCTTCCTTCGCAATTGTTGAATCCTGAGTTATTACAGATTGGTACCGGTTAATAATAACACGATAAACTTCACCGTAAATTTCATCTTGCTGATACTCAGATACCAGGGCATTTATAATATATCTAGCTTTCATCCATTGTCCAAAAAAATTCAGGGAATCCACAAGTGAATCACTAAATCTATTACCTGTAACTAAAGGCAGTTCAAGTCTGAAAATAAACCCTTCAAGGATTGTATAATCTGAACCACCATAATTCTGAATTATTTTTATGTATTCTTTTATCCCTTCCTGGTCCTTAGAGTAGTAATGGAATTCTCCTGAAACATTGAATGGGTAGCACAAACGCTGAAGAATTGTTTCAGGTGCCTCTATTGTAATATTTATGCTTACAGGATTATATAAATCGTCATTGGTATAATTCCACCAATTACCTTCCTTGAGTGGAAAATATTCACTCGCAGACCGCTCAATGATATGATTTTTACAGGTATTAAACAACAATAAACCCGACAATAATATTGCAAGAATGCCTCTATAATTCATATTTAATCCCCAATTTTATACCCAGACTTCCAGCATGAACTTTAAAATCGGTCACCCCATCATAATAAAGAGCAGGATAGATATTTATATTTTCATAATAAAAATTTATAAGAAAACCGAATGTATAATTAAAACCAATGCCCCATTCTTTACTTTTATTTAATTCGCGTGAGACATAATCAATCCCCATTTCTCCATAGGGCGCAGCACGCCAGGGAATTTTTCTTATCATTAGCCCCAAACCATATCTACTGAAGGAATAACCTGTATTCTTTCCTTGGTAATATGAACCACTAAATGTAAGATTTAAATCAACATTGTGATTTAAATCCTGCTTGCCAATGTATGCCTTAACAATAGTTCCATTATTAAGTGTATAATCAAATCCGATGATAGGTTGATTGATTCCACCCTCAAATCCCAAATGCATTCCTATTATAAAAATAATAATCATAAATAATATTATTTAAAAAATATAAAAAGTCAACCTTGATGTCGTTCCAACTTGAAAATAGCAATTTATTTTCCAACTTTAAAATCGCAACTTTTCAGCTTAATATTCTCTCCTGAAAGGAGAGAAACATGGCATTTAGATGGGAGGATAAATTGCTTAAGTTAGCACGCCCACAAATTTCAATGCTCTTGTACTTTCTCGATCTTGATTATCCGGATTTCCCCAAACTCTCGGATGAGTGGGTGTGTAAGCTGTTGATTAAGCAGGGTGTTTATGCGGTGGGCAACCGGAAAAAAGTATT
>CAZLGA010000101.1:0-3929 GCA_964559225.1 uncultured bacterium
TCAAGCTAAAACAACTATATTAAAAGGTGAGAAAAAAATTCATTCGTCAAGGCTGGCCAGAAATATATTGATGGTTGGGTTTTCAAAATAGTAATTGTTCAATTCACTGTGGAGTTATTCACAATTGGTAAAATTTAATATGTGTCAGTTATTCTCGTTGGTTATTACATGTCCTTGCCATCGGCAAGACGTGGCAATTCTCATTTTTTAAATCATCACCTCAGCGCTTTTTCTGTTGAAATTACTATGTATATATAGTCTTGATTTTTGTGTTGGATTAAATATAATATTTTATGTCGGGCATTATTTTTTTTAAGACAAAAAATTTGCTCAAAATTAAGGATTTTTATACAAAAATGATTGGTATGCAAATCTGGCTTGAACAGGCAGACTGTGCAATACTCAAGCACGGAAATCTGTTGCTCGGTTTCTGCCAGCGCGAAGAGATTGATAATCAGGGAATTATCACATTCTTCTATGAGAATACCGACCAGGTGTATGAAATGTATAAAAAATTCCGGCTTGAAGCATTGGCCGAGCCAATGGTAAATGAAAAATACAAAATCTACCACTTTTTTGTCAAAGACCCCGAAGGTAGATTAGTTGAATTTCAGAGTTTTTTGGAACCCGTTGAGATTTAGTCATTGATAATTTATCTAATCAACATAAACCGATTGACTACATTTCTAATTTGAAGTATTTAGGCATTTTGGATTTTTAGACAGTTTATTTCTTATATGAGTAATCTAATGCCTGCTGTTTTAGGGTCCCATTGGTATCCAACAAACATGGATTTGTCTACTAATAAGTAAAGATACTGAATTTTGAGAAAACTATTTTTAGGATGATGAAATGGTCTCTACTCGTTCACCTTGCCATATAAATTCCCATTAAAGCAGTATTCATTCCAATATGTCTCACCATTCTCAAGATGCACCTGATATTGATATTCCATTTTTTGAATCGTCTTCGCTGATACAGATGATTATTCCCTGTTCTACTGTGTATCTTTTCTTATCACTAGTTCCTTTGTCTTTTGTCTGGGATTTCAGTTTTTTGAAATCAAGGGTATAACCCGTTCGGATAGGTTATCTTGAGCAAACCCTGTTGGAGGAAATATGGATAATCAGCATGTATTATATATAGCCTAAAATTCATACTAAACTTAAATGAAATCCAGGTATTTTTTACGATGATCGCAAGATTTTAAAACAGTTGTTCGTTCAATTGTAGAGTCATAAATTGGCTATTGCAATTAATACTTGACAAATCGGGAAATATATGTATAATTTAGCATCTAAAGAGGAGGTATTAAAAATGACCAAGGCACAGCTTATAGATGTCATTGCCAAAAAGGCAAATATTAGTAAAAAAGCAGCAGGTGTAGCATTAGATACCTTCATTGACTCAGTAACTGCTGCGCTCAAGAAAGGTGATAGAATAACACTCGTGGGGTTCGGTACATTCTTGGTGGCAAAGAGAAAAGCTCGCACTGCAAAGAATCCGCAGACGGGAGAGATGATTAAAGTTCCAGCAAAGCGCGTTCCGAAATTCAAGGCGGGTCGTGAGCTAAAGAAAGCTGTAAAGTAACTCCTAATATATACCAAATTAGGGGATTGGCAAAAACCAATCCCCTTTATTTTTTATCCCTGACTCAAAGTGGGATAATCCATATTAAATCGTTTTTTGTAATATATCTTCATTCCTATCATTATGACAAATAGAAACGGAATGAATCCCGGATATAGAATACAGGTGATTGCGGTGAATATGAGTCCCGGCAATCTGAAGGATAAAATAGTAATCTTACGGTTTATTCTTTTATATTTCAGATAATAAAAAATTAAATAAAGAAAAAAAGGAAGTGCAAGTGCAGAGGGAATCAAGCAGATTATATCCCTGTTTATTATTGAAAAGAACATACCCAATAAAATGAAGCTTGAAGATGTTAAATAGGATATTTTTTCACCCAGAAATACAGATGTTGTAATTTCACCCGATTCTCTATCTCCTTTAATATCAACAATTGTGGTATTTACAAAGACGGCACAGATACTGAAAAAGTAGGGTAGAAATATCAAAAAAACCCGCCATTCAAAATTCTTTTGTATTAACCATCCGGCAATAAAGTTCAGCATTCCGTAACCGAATCCATTGCTCAGGGTGTCAAGAAAAGGCCTCCCCTTTAGTTTTATTGGAGGGAGGGAATAAAAAACACCGAGGAGTAACGACCCTAAAATTACCAAGAAAAATGAAAGACCTAAATACCAGGAGAGAAATAGTGATATAATCCATAGCATAAACATCTCAATATAGGCATGGTTTATAGGCATAATATTTTCTGAGAGTATAAATAATTTCTTATTTAAACGGTCGGTTTCAATATCTGTTATCTGATTTAATATATAAACGCCACCCATTAAAAGACCGTAGATAGATAATCCCAGCAATGTTTTGTATGTAAAAGTATTTTTACCGGAGGCAATATAGTTTCCAATGAGAAAAAAATCTAAAACTGGAATAAGAATGAGTGGTCTGAGGATAAAAAAATAATCAAAAATATTTATATTTCTATTTTGATTCAATTTAGATTTATTCAAAAAAAACCAAAAGTGCCATTATACCCACACCACAAGCCATTGCAATTAACTGGAGAAATGACATTTGTGGAGTTTCGCAACCCTGTAATTCAGGGATCAAATCAGAACCTGCAATATAGATAAATCCACCTGCGGTCAATGGTAAGAGGATGAGTGAATAATGTTTTACAGCCGGACCGACGATCAGTGAGATGACACCGCCGAAGACCGCAGTAAGCGCTGATAGAAAATTTATTATCAATGCCTTCTTTATGCTCAACCCGCCATGGAGAAAGACGCCAAAATCACCGATTTCCTGGGGAATTTCATGCATAATAACAGCTATTGTGGTTGCTATGCCTATTGGAATACTTACGGAGTAGCTTGCTCCTATTATCATACCGTCTATTAGATTATGAATCAAATCACCAATAAGATTCATTGTTACCATCGGATGGGGATGCTCTTTTGAGGTTGGTATATGGCAGTGGCGCCAGCGCACAAATTTTTCCAGAACAAAAAATATAAATATTCCTGCTATTACAAGAAGAGAGGTGTTTAGAGTATTTTCAATCTGTTCAAATACCTCTGGTAGCAAATGAATAATTGAGTCGCCAAATAAAGAACCTGCTGCAAAACTTACCAGAAGTAAAAGAATTTTGTTTAATTTATCGGGTTTTATTGATATGAACAGTATGCCGATAAAAGAAATCAGACTGACTAAAAATACACTGACCAGGGTATAGGCAATGACCATAACGCATTATTATATTAAACCCTTGTTACTTTTCCGGCACTCAAACAGTCGGTACAGACCAACACCCTTTTTATCTTGCCATCAATCTTTACTCTTACCCTTTGAAGGTTTACATTAAATTTTCTTTTAGAAACATTATGGGCATGGCTGATCTTTGAACCGACCTGTGCCTTTTTACCGCATATTACACATTCTCTTGCCATTCTCTGCTCCTTTCGCAAATCAATTATAAGTAATTTTTAAAGTCTGTCAATGGTTCCGTCTTTCATCAAAATTAGATCTTACCCAAATTAAATTATGATTCTCAGACGGATAGAAAGAAAAGGGAAGAAATAAATTAATCATCTTGGGAATAAAATAATTGTGTAACGCCAATAACCAACATATGCCCGAACCAGTGTCAAATTCCGATTCCCCACGAGATGATGTATTTTCTGTGGAGATGGATAGAGTATATCCAGGAGTACCTATCATTTCAACTATTTGGGTAAGAAATTCTATTTTGATTAAATAACCCCATTTCGGTAAGATTATTTTTGATTTAAATCGGCCTATTGACAATTTTTAGATTTTGAATATAATGGTAGTATGAT
>CAZLGA010000102.1:0-3641 GCA_964559225.1 uncultured bacterium
ACAAATCTACGCTGGTATTATCTTACTGAATTTTATTTCAAATATATTACCTTCTTCAATATCCTTTTGTTTCCTATCTCAAAAGAGATAAAATATACTCCTTTTGAGTAACTCTTGGGTCTGTAATTTAAATAACCAGCACCACCCAGTTCTCCTGAATATATATTATCAACAAATCTTCCAGTAGGGTCGTAAAGATTTATTCTAACTCTGTCCCGGTTTCTCATCTGATAACGAATATTGAACAATCCTGCCACCGGATTAGGATAAATATCCAATGAAAACACTTTCTCATCTACTTCATATTGTTTCTCACTCTCCACACCCACAAACCTATCCCACCAGGATTGGGCACTGTCAGAGTTTATTTTCGCATTTGTTGTATCATTGCCACCGACGATTGCATAAGCAACCCTGTAATATTGACCAACCGGTATATTAAACGGTCCGGTTGAAGCAATGATTGTATAGTTTGTTGAAGTGCTACCTGTAGGAACCTTCTTTTTGCCGGTAAGGAAGCTATCCTTTATGACCTCGCTCATCATTGTCGAAGGTGTAACATATTGGGAATGCGTAATTGCTGAAAGATTTCTTGCCGCCTTGGGTTCAAGAATTCTCAAACCAACTGTTGGCTGTTGTGAGCTCGTTGAACGAAGCATATAGATAAACCTTCTAATACTATCAGAACGCACAATATTATTGACACTGTTGTAGACATCAAAATCAAACATCATTCCAGAATAGAAATTATTTATCGGACTTGAACCATAGTTGTAATAATAGAAACAGACAATCACCCAGTCATCGTAACCAAGATGAGAAAGCGAAAGACTCCATTGTTTGATTATCAATCCTTTTGGTGTTGTATGTCCTGAATCACTATACCAGGCAACATATTCTTCCTCTGCCTTCAAAGGTGGAATCAAGGGTTTGAGTGTATCAAGAATCTTGAAATCCTGATTGATGGTGGACGATGACGGCGGTCCATAAAAACGGTCAACAATATAAGATGGGTCGGTTCCGCAAAGCATACTCGCATAATAGAGGCAACCATAAGATGCAAGTTTAGAATACTTGAATCCTGAACCCTCACCATAAGGATATGTCGTTCCAAAACTACCATTGGTTGTAACGGTAAATGCACAGACACCTGTATCATGGTCAGCCCAGACTCTTCTCGGTTCAGGCGGTGTCCCGACCATTTCTTTGAAAAATGGTGTCCAGTTCCCCTGATTGGATGTTGTGTTGACCAAAAATTCAACCTCAGTTCCTTGGGGTGTATTCAAAGAAACTGAAATGATAAACGAATCACCGCCCGCACTGTCATTGATAGGAATACTATTGTAGTATGAAACAGAATCAATCAGCGTGATAAAGGGACTTGATGTGCGCAATGTTCCTGAAACATTGGTTGCATTTAAATTGCCGAGATTTTTCAACATAACCCTCAATCGCACGGTCTCACCAGGGTCAAGTTTGCCATTGTTATTTCCGCTCGGGTCAAATATTCTATGTGATTGATATGCAATACAGGGTTGAGATGAACTACCTGAAACCGAACAGGTTCCTTCATAAGGTTTACAATCAGGAGCAGTGACTGTGACACTCATAGTTCCGCTTGTCGTCGGATTCACAAACAAATCAACCCATCCTGAAGAATTGGTCCTGCCTGTGGAATATACTTCTGTTCCTTTCATTACACAGACAAGCGCATTTTTCAAAGGCTGTCCAGATATTGCAACCGTAACCCTGAACATCTGTGGCCCAGCGGTTATTGTACCGGAATGGCTGACGGTCAATGTTCTCGGTTTTTGTGTATAAATACTGAGACCTGGGTCGCCAAATAGCGTGAGCTCATATACACACCAGCGGGTTGGTGCCTGACTCATTGCTAAATTACGCAGATAATCTTTGGCACCTGCAAGTGCAACACCAAGTTCACTCTTACCCGAAATAAAATTCTTGAAGAGCTCAAGGTCCAGTTGTTCAGATGGACCAAGAGCAGGTGGATAACCAAGCCCATACCGTGAATTCAAAATTGTTGCAATACACCCACCATTTGGGTAATTGACCAAACTTTCTGCAATACAATCCTTACTATCAAAAGAACCACAATCACAGTTAATTCCATTCATTACATTATATTTTATTCCATTAGTGAGCGTGGGAATTTGCGACATACTGAACACAGTCAAACTATTATAACTTCCATGGTCAGCCACATGGCAAAACTGATAACCCACATTCAATGAATCACGCACCGCATTGGAGCCCGGGTCTTCAAGTTTTGAACGCCGCCATGTAGTTGGATAATATCCATAAATGATATTGTTTATCACCCTGCCATGATAAGGGCTGAAGAGCATTTCTGAAGGCAGTAGCAACTTCTGAAGATAAGTTGTATCAGGACGCTTTTCAAATATGGTGTCCTTATTGATAAATGTATTAATATTTGTAGCATTATCCACGGGTGCCCTGCCCACATAGAGGTCAAAGAATAAGTCAACTGTATCCTGCATTTCACCGAACAGATTGTTGTTATTCCCATCCCAGGACCATTGTAAATCTGCATAATACATATCAGTTGGTATATTGCCCGTGATTGTGCTTTCTTCAATCACAAGTCGTGTTTTTCTATCTGGAACAATAAAATCGTCGCCACCGAGTAATACATATTTCAAACCTTTATTCTGCCAGTAATCCTTAATACAATTTCTTATCTTCTCCTGATTGTCTCTTCCCGAATACTGGGCATAGATTGAATCGGTACCAATAACTCTGGTTCTGATACCTTTCTTCGTCTTCCAGTTAACAAGTCCGTTCCAGTTAGATTTGAGCGAAGGGCTGGTCACAATCAAATAATCAACCTCATCGCCCCGCAAATCCTGTATCAATGGTTTCCAGACATTCACCATTTCTGGATTGGAAACAATTTGACCGACTGCATTGCTAAATAGTTCTATCTGTCCAGGAGAGAGTCTGACTGGTTCCTGCACATTTTCATCGTAATGAATGTTTATCTTAATCCTCTTGGTCAGCAATAATTTGTTGCTCGCACCAATATACTGCAATGGAAAAAAATTCACACAAGCAATCCGAAAACCTGCAAGACAACCATCAGGAATTGTTTCTATGACTTCAGCAGGGTATGGATTTGCTGAAGAATAGATAACATAATCAGGTGAGACAAATTCAACCTGTTTATCAGAAGATATAGGACGGACTGCCTGTCCAGGATATGGAACAAATGTGCCGGCTAATTCTTCTGTTTCCTTAAATACAATTTCTAACTTTGTGACTGCGGCATCTGGTGGAATTACAAAATATAATGGTATCACAGGAAGCATAGGCGCGCCCTTTTCAGCCGTTGTTGCACTGCCAGGATATGCAATCAGGTCATAGCCATTAAGTTTTGTAAAAACAAAGTCTGTTTCAGTAAAAGTTAGTTCCTCGGTCAGAACACCGGCAACAACAAACAAAGGAATATACAAAAATATTATTAAAGGATTAAGTCTCATAGGACCCCCTCTATCCATTGTCAATTGTATATAAACGCTCTACTTTGTCAAGTGTCTATAATTCAAACTCAGCTTTGAAGAATGAACTTTTGTTTTTTTCAACCAGCTATATCAAAAAATGGT
>CAZLGA010000103.1:0-3582 GCA_964559225.1 uncultured bacterium
GTTGCGAATTTATAGTTGTCTCTTCAGTTGCGATATTATGTTGGCACGACATAAGTCAATTTAAACCGATTTATTGACAAAGGCGATATTTACTATATAATTCAATGTGCCTGAAATCAATCATATTGCAATAATTATGGATGGAAATGGCAGATGGGCAAGGAAAAGGGGATTACCCAGGGTCATCGGCCATAGGGAAGGAGTTGAATCGGTCCGGGTGGTTGTAAAGGCAGCGAAAGAACTGGGGATTAAGTACCTCACACTCTATACATTTTCAACGGAAAACTGGAAAAGACCTGATGATGAAGTTCAGACCCTTATGAATATGCTTGAAGAGATGCTTGTGAAAGAAACCCCGAAATTGAATAAAAACAAGGTGCGAATAAATGCGATTGGAAGACTGGATGAATTATATCCCAATGCAAAGAAGGCACTTGATGAGGCATTAACCCTTACAAAACATAATGATGATTTGATTCTCACCCTTTGTCTTAATTATGGTGGACAGAGTGAGATTGTTGATGCGGTGAAAAAGATTGTCCGGGAAGATAGAAAAAAACAGATTAATCTTGATGAACTGAATGAAGAAAAGTTTTCTCAATATCTATACGACCCGAGTCTTCCGCCGCCTGATTTATTAATCAAAACGGGTGCTGAACGGCGGGAAAGGATTTCTAATTTTCTTTTGTATCAGATTGCCTATGCCGAGATATACTTTACAAAAACTCTCTGGCCAGATTTCAGAAAAAAAGAATTTTTAAAGGCAATAGAGGACTTTAAAAAGAGGGAGCGTTTGTTTGGCACAGTTTAAGGACTTATTAAAGAGAATAAAAACTGGATTTTTTCTCGTCGCGATTGTTGTTGTAACATTATGGATTGATAATATCTTCCTTCCATTATTGCTTTTATTCTTTATCACATTTGCAACTAATGAATATTTTAGATTCTGGCATCGCAAGGATATTTATCCCCATACCCTTGCAGTCCTTTTCCCTGGTTATACAATCCCTTTTTTGTTTTATTTTGAAATACCCTTACTTCTCCCCGGATTTATCCTATTTTTTTTCATTACCCTCTTATCAGTGATGCGTTTTCCAGGAAGTAGACGTAGCCCAAATTTTCTTGCTGAAATCTCGGCAAATTTCTTCGGTGTTTTTTATATTGCGGTGCTTCCTTCAACCATAATTCTTTTGAGAAAATACGGCTTTTGGATCAGTCTCCTTCCCCTTGTTCTCACCTGGATATATGATACATTTGCCTATATCGTTGGTTCAATCTGGGGTAAACATAAACTTGCTGAGAATTTAAGTCCTAAAAAATCAATTGAAGGAACATTTGCAGCATTCTTTCTTACCTTTCCTTTTACGATATGGTTGAATTCATTGTGGGTAAAGGGTTTTAATTTATTTGATGCAGTCTGGATTACAATGGGAATAGGAATTTTAGGAACGATTGGAGACCTTTTTGAATCAGGTATGAAGCGTGAGGTTGGTTTAAAGGATGCATCAAATGTCTTTCCGGGACACGGTGGATTTTTAGACCGTCTTGATTCTTTGATTTTTAATATTCCATTTTTTTATCTTTATTTTATAACCCGTGGATAAAACACCACTTGCAGATAGGATAAGACCTGAAGATTTTGATGAAATTCTTGGACAGGAACATCTACTTGGTCCAGAAGGACCGATAAAAAGACAGATTGAACAAGGAAGATTATTTTCAATGATTTTATTTGGTCCCCCGGGTAGTGGAAAGACAACGATTGCCCGTCTCTTTGCGAAAAAATTTGCTGCAGATTTTGTTTCTTTTTCCGCCGCCACAACTGGAATCGTTGAAATAAAGAAATTTATGGAAGGGGTGGAAAAGACAAAAAATTTATTCAATCGTGATACGATAATATTTATAGATGAAATACACCGATTTAACAAGGCACAACAAGATGCGTTTTTACCTTATCTTGAAAAAGGAACGATTATTTTAATCGGCGCTACAACCGAGAACCCTTCTTTTGAATTGAATTCAAGCCTTTTATCAAGATTAAAGGTTTATATGCTCAAACCCCTTTCTTTTGAAGATATGAAAAGGATATTGAAAAGGGCACTAAGTTCTCCCAAAGGGCTTGATAATAAATACGAGATCGTAGAGGAGGCACTCAATTTTATTGCCAATATTTCAGATGGCGACGCCCGGGTTGCGTTAAATGTTCTTGAATTGTGTGCTGTTTCCGCGCAGAAAAATACAATTGATTTAAAACTTGCAGAAGAAATTGTTCAGAGAAAAGCATTGAGATATGACAAGGCAGGCGAAGAGCATTATAATCTTATTTCCGCATTACATAAATCATTAAGGGGTTCAGACCCTGATGCCTCTCTATACTGGCTTGCACGGATGCTTGAGGCCGGCGAGGACCCATTATACATTGCCCGTCGCCTCGTCCGCTTCGCAGTAGAAGATATAGGTCTTGCTGACCCAATGGCACTCGTTATTGCGAATGCAGCAAAAGAAGCAATAGATTTTATTGGCAGGCCCGAAGGTGATTTAGCACTCGCTCAATGTGTCGTCTATCTTGCACGGGCAAAAAAGAGCAATGAATTATTCCTTGCATACTCCGAGGCAAAAGATGATGCATTGAAAACCCTTGCCGAACCGGTTCCTATGCATATTAGAAATGCACCGACCCCTTTGATGGAAAAACTCGGCTATGGCAAGGGATATAAATATCCACCTAATTATCCCGATGCAAAAGTGGAACAGGAATATATGCCTAAAAACCTAAAAGGGCGAAAGTATTTAAAAGACAAATAAAAAAAAGCTGGTAAAACCAGCCCTTTTATTTATTATTGCTTTTTACTTTATCGTGGCATTAATCAATTCTACCTTTGTTTCCATGGTAAAGTTGGTATCAGCTTCGGTCATTGTCATCTTTACCCAGCCTACATCCGGTGCAATCCAGACATATGAGGTTTCTGTGTCTTCGGCTTTATAGATAATCAATCCCTTCCAGCAATCATCATAAGTGCCGGCTGGAACAGTCACTGATTCTTTGCTTAGTACTTTTATGGTTTCGGTATAAAAAGAATCTTTGTGAATCGTCCAGGATTTTCCTTCTTCTAAGGGAAAAGCAAGTATAGTATCCGGTTCAGTATCTGCCTTGTCTTCGTAAGAGAATACATAGTCATCTGTCTTCTGTTGATAGCTTGTATCCGCATAATTCCCTTCATACGATATCAATTCAAATACATTTGTTCCGTTATTAAGCGTAGTCTCACCCTTAACTTCGGTTTTCATTGTATCAGTCATAGTGATTGTAGTATCGGGTGTTGTTATGGTGGATACCATCTGGTATTCCCATACATTACCGGTGTTTAGTGGCCAGTAATCCTTCTCACCACCACCACAACCGATTAAAAAAAGAACCACGGGAACCAACACTATTAATTTTTTCATTATATCTCCTTTCACAACAATTATAATCAAAATTTCAAATATGTCAACTAAAAAATAATCTGAGTCCTCCTCATTTTTTGACTCTCGGTTGGACATAATTTTTTGAAATGAAAAAGCCATCTGTATCTGGATAAA
>CAZLGA010000104.1:0-3143 GCA_964559225.1 uncultured bacterium
CCAAAAAACGAGTAGACTCTCAAGAAGTAAAGGGGCAGAAAGTTGCGAATTTATAATTGTCTCTTCAGTTGCGATATTATGTTGGCACGACATAGCAAAAAGGACAGGCAACTTTTTAGAATTTAGTTTAAATTTATTTTTGAGCCTTGATTTTTATATGCCAATAAAATTTGTAACTACACAATAAGTTGCCTGTCCTTTTTTCAATAAATCTGTGCCTGTTCTCTTAAAGCCTGATAGAGTTTTTTATTTTCTTTTTTCAATTTCTTTTCAACATTCTGGAGACATTTTACAAGATTTTCAAATGTTAATTCCTTTTGTAGTACAGTTCCAAGATTTCCTTTTGCTGATTGTATAACTGATGCCTTTTCTTTAGGTATCACATCTTTTAAAACATCCCATCCCCCATTTGCTATGATCACCTTTGCCATCAATTGTTTCATTTCTTCCCTTAATAACTGCCAGAGTTCTTTGCCTTGGATATGGGCAATCATCCTGCCCATTGCAAGCGAAACCGAGAGTACTGCATTCATTCCGAGATTGCCTTTCCTCTGCATTATTTCAATTATCTCTTCCTGTGCCGCATTCTTTTCAATCTTACCCCTGAGGATTGCAGTTTGTTTTTCAAGTTCGAGCAACATCTTATCTATCATTGATATAGATTTAAAGTCTGAGACCTTTTTCCCAATAAAGTGTGGGGCGATGATTGTCAGGATATTGTTCACTGCATTCAGACAACCTTTGCCTTCATAGCGCTGCACTTTCTGCCAAAGCGCTGTCAATTCAGCATCATCCTTCCCAAGGATATCAGATTCTTTGAGCCCTTTCTTGAATTTGAATGTTTTATCAGGTTGTGGGGCAAATAAATCCGGATATTTATCGGTCAGAGAAGATTTTTCGATTGTGCTGTCAACAAGATGGATTGCTTCACCGGTTCCCGCCGATGTTCCTAACGGCGTTGAGCCCGTCACTCGTATTATCTTTTTGTATTCTTCACTTTTTGGAACACCAGCATAAATAGTGACGCCAACACTTGGAATACCCGCATTTGTTGGTTCTTCATAGGCAACGAAATCTGTGATAACGAGATTACTCAGAAAATCTCTGATATCAGTGAATTCTTTCTTTTCAAATTTTTTGTCCTTTGAACTTGCCAATTCCTTCATTATTTTTGTAATCGACCCATATTTGAACAGACGTTCAGTATTTGCACCACCCCCTGCTTTTAATCCCATTGCATTTGCCGCAAGTGCAATCTGTGCCTCCATATCGTCGTTTGGTGACTTAGAACGATGAGAGACGAGTAAATCCATTCCTTTTCCTAAGGCAACAAGCATTCCGATTAATGTTTCAGATAGAGTTCCAATTTGATTTGCTTTGATCAAAGAGACATTCATAAGTCCATCGTCTGCGCATTTTTCAATGGTTGAATCCTTGGTTGTTACGATATCATCGCCAATAATAAATATTTTGTCGCCCAATTCCTTCATAAGCAGACGCCAGCCCTCATAGTCATCCTCAGCAAAGGCATCTTCGAGTGAAAATATCGGGTGCTCATCAACTGCCTTTTTATATAATTCAATGAGCTGGTCTCGAGACATAACGACTTTTTCTTCACTACGCCAGAAATAATACATTCCCACTGCATCAGGCTGATTGAATTCTTCTCTGTATGCATTACTCAATTCACTCAAGGCAGGGTCAAAGGCAAGGGCAATATCTTCACCTGGTCTATAGCCGATATCCTTTATTGCCTGAATTGCCATTCTCCAAAGCCTTTGTTCCGGGATTAAATCACCGGGTTCTTTCGCAATATATGGCGCCAGTCCTCCTTCAAGTCCTATTCCCATAACCCGTGCGCCCTCACTCTTTTCAATAATTTCCTTTAACCTCGTTTGGAGCGCCACAGTAATCATCTGGGCTTCTTCATAATTCTTTGCACAAAGAGGTAAGAACATCATCTCCTGCATACTGATATTACTTTCCGGATATTCTTTTTCCGTATGTCTGCCACCCATTCCGCAATTTCTAAACTGCCAGGGTGCACTGACCACCTCACCGTCATCCAGACTAATTGTTTGAATTCTCTTTTCCATCATCATCTCTTTTACTTCTTTTGCCTTTGCAAGCCAGCCAACCTTTTTGACTTCTATCTTTTCTGCTTTGAGTTTTGCCTTCGCCTCTCTTTCTTTAAACTCACGATACTTTCCCGGGTCGGCAATCAGAAAATCAAGCAATCCTACAACTCCAATACCAAGACACAACCTGCCAACATACGTAAGAATGATATGGTCGCCAATGAGTCCAATTGCAAGTAGAATTACAGCAATGGGCAGCATCACGAGTGCCATATTACCACTGATTTCAGGACCTGCCGCCGCAACACTTAGATTGAATGGCGCTTCTGGATAATATGTCAATCCTTCTTTCTTTATACCTGTAAATTTTCCATAGGGAATTTTGATGAACATTTCTAAATACCAGAATATTTTACTCAATCCTGGACTTTTATATCTTTTTTGTGCAGCTGGCAGGATATTCTCATTCAAGGCATTTAGTTTAACTGCCCTTAAATAGTGCCCCATTTCGTGGATAGCAATCCCGGTATGGAAGCTTATAAACCAGAAAACTGCCGAAATTATTGTATCAACACTTGTAAAAACAAATCCCAACACCTCTTTTCCCTGTAAACCCTGTGGAATGCACAAAACAGATGAGATAAACGCAACATGGAATGAAACAAGGATATGGTTGGCAATTACCCAACCCGAGTGTAATTTTTGTTTTAGGTAAGCTATTAATATTTTCATATCTTTAGTATATCAAAATTCTCTTGTGTGTCAATATAGAATAAACCTGATTCCTCCTCACTTTTCGCTTGTTAAAATTAGGAATCACTCATTTCCACCCAAACTCTAAGTTTATTATGGCATACCCATACCACTGCGTAAGTGGAATTGGGGTTATATCCCTTTTATCAATCCAGTATAATATTCTTTGTCATTCTGAACCATTCATCTTCTCATTTCATTTTATCATTTCATTCCGAACCATCACTTATTGCCATTCCGCGCCATCACTTATTGCCATTCCGAACTATCACTTACTGTCATTCCGAACCATCCCTTACTGTCATTCCGAAC
>CAZLGA010000105.1:0-2620 GCA_964559225.1 uncultured bacterium
CTTTTGGCATCTTTTAGATCCTTTTTCTTAAGAATATCCATATTATATGGATCTATCGGATGCCTTTCAACTATTTTACCACACTTTCTGGTCATGAGCCTTTAATACAAATAAATTTATGTCTACACCTTGCCTGGATTTTTTATTTTTTAGGCACGAGAGGATATATAGTTAACCGCATAACTCCATATACCGAACTTACGCATATTTCTATCAAAATTTATCATAAAATAGTAATATAAGTTATTTAAATTCAATTACTTATACGAAAGAAACAACTGTTTTAGCTCTGTAGTGTAGAAAAGCATTTGTAGTGAAGAATTAAAAATGGAACTCTTTGATTATCAATATGTTTTATTAAAAGATGCGTAAGTTCGGATAAAATTAAAGAGGTGGTTTCTTTGCAAGATTGAAAAATATAAATGTTTAATCTAAATTATAATAAGTTTTGCGGTATACTATAATAAAATATAACATACTATCTATACGGAAAATTAATTAACCTGATTTATCAGGCAAAATTTTTTTGATATAACTTACTCTCTTATGGAAATTTGGAATTTGATGGATGTAAGTCTCACTCACTCATAATATAGTGAACTCAAACTCTGGTGGTGTTTTGAGTGTTGCTAAGACAGAGCAGTATTTATCCCTTGATAGTTCAAATGACCTGAGTAGGTCTTCGCGTCTGTAATTTCCTTTACATTCAATTTCATAAAATATCTTTACATATCTTTTGGGATGTTCAAGATTCTTTTCTCCTCTAAGAACCATTTTGAATGAATCAATCTTTCCACCCTTTTTTTGTAAGATTGCAACGATATCCATTCCCATACATCCGGCGAGTGCCACCAGTAATAAATCCATTGGTTTGAATCCCTGATTAAAACCACCAGAATCGCTATCAGTATCCACTATTATCCTATGATTTTGTCCATCATGGGCAATGAATTGTAATCCTTTTTTATTCCATGTTAAAGTTATCATTTTGTGCTCGCGTTTTTTTAATAAATTCTATTCATTTATCAGAGTTTCAATCAAGATTTCAAATTCCGGGAGAAAATCGTCAGAATAACCTATCTGTGTCTTTCTTACATTCCCTTTTCTATCAATGAATAATGTGTGGGGGATTGAGCGAACCTCAAATTTTTTAAAAACATCATTAGTTCCTAATAGAATTGGATATGTTATATTATTATCTTTTCTAAAGATATCCAATGTCTGCTTGTCTTCAGTGCTCACACCAAGAACGATCAATCCTTTGTCTTTATATTTGTTATAAAAATTGATAAGATGCGGAACTTCTCTTCTACACGGTGGGCACCATGTTGCCCAGAAATCGACTATTACAACTTTCCCTTTAAGTTTTGAAAGGGTATATTCCTCTCCATCAAGAGATGTCAAAGTGAAATCATTATTCGTAACATTAGTTTTATTGTCTTTTTTACATGAACAAAAAAGAGTAAAAATTACAAATATTATTAAAAGAAATTTGCTGATTTTAATCATTTTGCCCCCTTTGTTTTCTTGGTGTTTTCCCAAGATATTTATTTAATCTCTTTAATAAAACCTCTTTTGTTATTGTTCCTATTATCCTCTCTTTTACAACACCACCTTCAAATATGAGGATTGTAGGAATATTCTGAATATCATATTCATTGGTGGTTTTTATCTCATTATCTACATTCACCTTACCGATATTTAATTTATCAGGGTATTTTTTTTCTATCTCTTCAATATATCTGGTTATCGTTATACAATTTGGTGACCATATTGCCCAGAAATAAACCAGATAAGGTATTGGAGACTGTTCCACCTCCTGAAAAAAATCTATATCGGTGAGTTCTTTTATCATTAATTACCTCCTCTCAATGTTTCACGTGAAACATTAAAAATTTGCCTTATAGCCTATTTTTATCATTCTATTCAATTGCTGATTTTTATTGCTATTATCAAGCAAATCCCTGAGTGCAAATTCAAAAAATACCTGCTCATAAAAAATAAACCTTATGCCAGAGTTGAAATACCCCTTATTTTGATCCCCGGGGTCACCAAGGTTGGGTGAATAATCAAACATTAATTGCGTTGAACCTATTTTAAATTTTATTCCACAAAAAAGGTCCAATCTTCCACCCAGCTCAAAACAATAATTCACACCAATATTGGGGGCAATCACTAAATCCGGATATTCAAACCGTATGCCAATCTGAAGATATAGTCCCTTTGACATAATATCATACCTTGATGAATCATATTCCCCATATCCCTGATTATCAAATCCACATATTACAGTTGGAATCATCATAGTTTGCTCAAATGCAAGTAATCTCATCTGAATACCCGGCAATTTATAAAATCCAGGATTCCCAGCACCAATAAGATTTGATGCCCCATAGCTCAATCCAAAGGAAAGCCTATCAAATAAACCCAATGCACCATATCCAATTATCTCTCCACCAGGACCAAATCTCAATTGCAATCCATAGTCTCCGTGATTCAAAAAATCTATATCTGGCTGGTCAACAAGATAAAATGAAAATAAAAAGATTATTAAAACCATATAACCTCCTTTTAAAACCTTCCTATTATTCTTAAGGCATCGTTTCCAAAAAGTTCTTTG
>CAZLGA010000106.1:0-2382 GCA_964559225.1 uncultured bacterium
GTTGCGATTTTAAAGTTGGAAAATAAATTGCTATTTTCAAGTTGGAACGACATCAGTACTTGACATAAAATTTAATTTGAATAAAATTATTAGAAAGGGGGTTTTATGGGACTTGTATGCTTGTTTTTTATGGCTATTGAACCTGAGGTTTATCTTTGCAATCCGATGAGCACACCCTTTGGTGTTGTTCTTACAAACAATCATTGCAATAATCTTTATCTTCTGAACGATGGTAAACTCAAAGAAATCTATTCTGGTCCAGGATGTGGAAGGTATTATTCAACTTCGTTTGACAGAAGTATGGTCGGATTCAAAATCATAATGGAAAACGGCTTGCAGATACCTGCAATTTATGACCTAAAAACACATACGATTGAAAGACTGCATCCACCAGTTTATCAGGCAGGCCAGGTAAGTTTCTCCAATGATGGTAAGATTGCCTTTACGATTGGCGAAGATTTGATTGTTTCGAGTCCTTCCGAGACAAAAAAATATAAACTTGGAGTTTATGCAAACCTCTGTCCTATCTCACCTGATGGAAATTTTGCGGTCTATAATGATAACCAGGACCAATTATGGCTTTTGAATCTTAACGATAACGGTAGAATCTGTTTTACCGAAAACAGATATGGTTATTGCTATCCTGAATGGTCGCCGGATTCAAGATTTATAGCATTCTCAACACTTGGCAATTTAATCAAAGTTTATGATAGAATTGAAGGCAAGACTTATGAAATAGATGAAGGAAAAAATTTCCAGTGGTCATCTGATAGTAGAGAATTAGTCTATCACAAAACATATACTGATGGCCCCAGAATCACTGGTTCTGAATTGTTTATCTCAAAATATGACGGTTCGGAGAAGGTACAACTCACATCCACACCAGAGATATTTGAAATGGACCCAAGTTTCATTGATTCTAAAAAAATTATCTTTCACACCTTTGACCGAATGGAAATAGTCTGCGCAGAAATTGAGAATAAAAAATTAGAAAATGCTATTATTATGTTCAGGTGTGAAAAACAGCCAAAGATAAATTATTACCGTATTGTTTCTGATTTTGGCTCTCGCGATTCAATAAATGTTCCTTATGTCCATCAGGTCTATGATACACCAGACTGGCATAATGGACACTGGTCCTGTGCTCCAACAACCGCAATTATGGCGATTGCTTATTATCGCAAACTTCCCTACTGGGATTGCTGGTGTTCTTATCCTTATGGACACACAAGCCATTTTGGAAATTACATCTGTGCTCAATACCATTATCGTGAAGTAACCTATGACCTTGTTGCCCAGGATCCAAGCGGCAACAATGCCTGGGGCGGATATGGATATATGTGGTATAATGGGTACTCACCTTATTCAAGAATGTATAATTACTTGACTTATCATGCGCTCAATTCCTGGGTTGATAATTCACCAACTTGGGAAGAAACCCAGGCTGAAGTTTCAGCAGGCTGGCCTTATTGTATGTGTGTAGGATTGACGAGTGCAGGACACCTTGTTCTTGCAGTTGGTCAGGTTTTGAACTGGCATACACTTATTTTTAATGACCCCTATGGAAACAAAAATACACCTGGTTATCCAAGTTATGATGGCAAATATGCAAGATATGACTGGCCCGGATTCAATAATGGCTATCAGAATCTAAATTCTGTTTACTGGTGCCGGGGTGCACGGGGCTCCTGGCCTGCACCTGTTGATACACTCGTTGATGACCTACAGATTCGCTATCCAGGTGAACCTTATGGTTTTTATATGTTTACTGGTTCACCATCAACAATGAGATTTTACCGTGATAATCTTTCCGGTTATAATGGACATTTCTGGTGGACATATACTACTGCCTCTGCTGATACCTGTTATGTAACCTGGACTCCGCACCTGCCTACTACGGGAACCTATCAAGTTTTTGCCTATATTCCTTCAATCAATGCTACAGCAAATGCAAGATATAGAATTTATTATGCAGGAGGGAACCAGACTGTAACGATAAATCAAAACAATTATTCCAACCAATGGGTCTCTCTGGGAACATTTCCATTCAACACTACTGGTGGCTATGTCTATCTTGGTGATGCATCAGGCACGCCAATGCAGAAGATTGCATTTGATGCAGTAAAATGGCGTTATATAGGACAGGCAATTGAAGAAGTTGAAAAAGAAAATGTAGATAAAGTTCTACTATTAAACTCAATAGTAAAAAATACCATCAAATTCAAATTTCACAATAGTAAAAATGGCAAAGCCGAAATCAGAATCTTTGATGTTACCGGTGCTCTTGTTTATTCAATGCAGGAAAATACTTCTGCAGGAGAATCAATAAAAAAAATTGATGTTTCTGACCTTTCTCCAGGAATATATTTCATTAATGTGACA
>CAZLGA010000107.1:0-2089 GCA_964559225.1 uncultured bacterium
GTTGGGATGCGGGTTCTTTAATAACAATCTTCTCAACCCTAACCTATAGATAATTTTGTGCAAAGGGGGTTTTATGAAGAAAGGCGTGATATTAGTTTTTGTATCACTGGTGTTTTTATTTGCTGGTGTTATAAAACCACCAGAGGTAAGAGTCCTCAGTGATAAAGGTTCAAGCATAACCGTGGAATTTAAAATTTCCGGTTATGATATTGAACCAGTGGAGATTAATGGCATTACATCCTACCGGATAGTTTTGCCGAATTGTGCTACATATATGGAAAAAGGTTATCCTGAATTGCCGGTAATAAATAAGAGTATTATTATTCCTGACGATGGGTTAATGTCATACAGGATATTATCAATTGAAGAAGAGACAAAAATAATTGGCAAGATTATTCCTTCAAAAGGTAATTTATATCGTAATGTTAATCCTGAAGATATTCCTTATACATTTGGCAAGATTTATAATGTTAATACATTCTGGCCTGGTGAGATAATTCAATTAAGTGAGCCGTTTGTATTGCGGGATTACCGCGGTTTATCAATTAGGTTTAGTCCATTTCGTTATAATCCGAAGACTGGTGAGTTAAGGGTGGCAAGGAGGATTGTAGTTGAGGTTTATGAGGTAGGTAAGGGTGGTGTAAATGTATTGGATAAGCCGCGTGGTGCTATTACGAGGGAGTTTTTAGATATTTATGAAACAGTCTTCATCAATTTCAATGAGACCCGCTATGATTCTATAACTGAGCGTGCAGGGAGGATGTTGATAATCACTGCGGATGCTTATATATCCAATATGCAATCATTTAAAACTTGGAAGCGGCAGAAAGGTATTCAGACAAAGATGGTGCGGATTTCTTCTATTGGTAATACTCCCACGAATATCAAAAATTTTATTCAGAGTGAGTATAATGCGGGTGGTCTGGTCTGGGTTTTATTAGTAGGTGATGGTAATGAGGTCGTTCCTGCGGTGGGGACTATTGGGAGTGCGAATGGTGCGGATGCGGATCCGGTGTATGCGTACACTGCGGGTAGTGATTACTATCCTGATATATTTATTTCCCGTTTTAGTTCTCGTGGTGGTCAGGCAGTGAATATTGATAAACAGGTGAGCAGGTCAATAAATTATGAGAAGACTCCACAGACTGGTGCTAACTGGTATCATATTGGGTTGGGCGTGGCTAGTAATCAGACTGGTGGCACACCTTATGCGGATTCCACGCGGATGAATTGGTTGCGTGATTCGTTGTTGACGCCAAAGTATTATTACACTGCCGTGAACAAGAGTTATGATCCTTACGGTACTGCCCAGTTGATAAAAAACTATATTGAGGCGGGTACAAGTATCATAAATTATATAGGCCACGGTAGTGAAACAGGTTGGGTGAATGGTGGTGGTTTTACTAACACGGATCTTAATAATTTAAATAATCCCTGGAAATTGCCATTTGTTATTTCTGTTGCCTGTGTTGTTGGTAATTTTGATGGTTACGATTGTTATTGTGAAGTTTCAGTGACTGCCGGAACTGTTGAAAATCCAAACGGGTTTTTGGTCCACTGGGGTTCAACGATAAATCAATCCTGGGTGCCACCATGTATTGGACAGGAGGGCGCGGTCAACCTACTGACGCACAATAAGAAAAACACATTTGGTGGATTATGTTATAATGGTGCCTGTTATATGATTGATTATTATGGTCCAACGAATGCTCAAGGTATTGAGATGGCACAGACCTGGCATATCTTTGGTGATGCTTCAGTTCAGGTGAGGACGAACACGCCGCAATCTATGACTGTGAATCATCCATCTTCAATAAATATTGGACAGACCACGTTTAGTGTGAGTGTCCCGGGTGTAAGTGCAGCACTTGTTGGCTTGTATATTGATACATTGCTTGTGGGCAGTGGTTATACAAATGCTTCTGGTAATGTAACGATTAATTTGAATCCAGCGCCGAGTGCACCCGGAACGATGTATATAACAGTGACTGCCTATAACAGAATTCCATATCTCGGGTCAGTGCCGATTATTGCTCCGTCTGGTCCTTATGTGGTTTTGGGCAGGACGATTATCAATGATTCGGGTGGT
>CAZLGA010000108.1:0-1682 GCA_964559225.1 uncultured bacterium
GTAGATAGTCAATTGCCTTACCGATTAAAAGAAGTTTGAATGCTAAGTTATCACCACGGACACACTATCTTTTTGAATACATCACCAAAACCACCTCTGATTGTTGCGCCCAGAAATTGAGGCAGGCTTGTATCTTCAGTTATGTTGTAGTAAAAATCAAAATGAGCTATTTCCATAAATACAACTTATAGTATACTGATTATGCTCCCACTGTCAACTATTCCCTGATGCTTCTGGGATGTTGAAATGAATTCAGCATGACATTTTACGCAGAGACACGGTTTTCAGCCATTTCTCTATAAAGTGAAAGGATTATGTGAGAAATATCAGGGATACACCACAGAGGGCGATAATTGTACCGATTATTGAGATATATGTGATTTTTTCTTTGAAAACCCAATGAGAAAGCGGAATTAAAATTACTGGTGGCAAAGCCATCAATGTAGATGCTATGCCAATATAAGTATACTGTATCGCAATTAGCGAAAGCCAGACACCGATAAAGGGTCCAAAAATTGCACCACCGAGCATCGCAATATCCGCCTTTTTGTTGGTCAATTTACTTATGGTCATCCGTGCCTCTTTCTGAAAAATTGCAATTAACCAGATAAAGAATGCACCAAACATAATTCTTATCAGATTCCCTGAGAGCGCGGAGAATTCATTATACATCAGCCCCTTTTTTGATGCAAAATAACCGAGTGCCTGACAGAATGCAGCACCGATACCATAAATGATACCTGAAGAAAAAATCTTTTCCTTTCCTGCCTCACCTTTTCTGTCGTTAATGACTATAATTATGCCTGAAATAGTGATAACAATTGCGAGTATCTCTAAAATAGTCAATGATTCGTTCAAAAAGACCCATGCTAATAGAACACCAAATATTGGTGATAATGACATTAGAAGCATGGTCAGGCGAGGACCAATAAGAACATATCCACGAAACAGGAATGTGTCACCGATTGTAAATCCGATTATGCCGGAAATACCAAACCAGAACCAGTGGTGTTGCAGGGCATTTAAGGGAATAAACATTCCAAATGTCAGCCAGTGCGTGAACATCAGTAGCATCATACCCAGAACGAGCCTGATACGATT
The DNA here is from genome assembly GCA_964559225.1 of uncultured bacterium. Classification (GTDB taxonomy): domain Bacteria; phylum Hydrothermota; class Tepidihabitantia; order SM23-42; family JAOAFX01; genus JAOAFX01. The sequence continues at coordinate 1,102 of CAZLGA010000108.1, forward strand.
GACCTCGGTTGAACCGATTAACCTTGAGGCAATGGTAAAAAAGACTGAACCAAAAGACCAACAAAAAGATGTTCCTAAGGCTGCGAGTTCTCCAATATATCTATCCATTTATTCTATTGTGAAAGTTCTGTAATATATCAACACAAATGCCAGGGCGCAGAATCGAACTGCGGACACCCGGATTTTCAGTCCGGTGCTCTACCAACTGAGCTACCCTGGCTAATCGTATGATTATATAAAATTTTTAACAAAAGTCAAGAGGAATTCTACTGAGTCTTCTGCACTTTTCGCTTGTTAAAATTTGGAATCATTCATTGCCACCTAAACTCTAACTTTATTACGGCAAAATCCATTATTCTACCCAATACCATTTCGTAAGTGGAAATAGGTTTCTTTTGTCATTCCGAACTTGTTTCGGAATCTAAAGAGATGTTTAACAACCTACCCAACCTATTGAGATGCTGAAACAAGTTCAGCATGACATTGTTCAGATGGGAGATAATTTATTGAGAAACGGCGATAGGTATCCACTGCTATAAAAGGTTTGTCAATATGTCAAATTTTTCTCTTTACAATCTCCT